>CALHSA010000007.1 GCA_938038205.1 uncultured bacterium
TTAAACTGAAAAGAGCAAACCTCAAGGCAATTCATATTAGAAAATTAAACAAACAAATTTCCCATAAGATTTTTTAAAAAACAGTTAACTTTGTAAAAGACTAGTCTTAAACCTACTCAAAGCTAAACTTTTTAAATAGATTTTTTTTAGTTTAAAATTCTTGTATTTAGGCGCGTAGCTCAGTTGGTCAGAGCGCTTGCTTCACACGCAAGAGGTCCACAGTTCGAATCTGTGCGCGCCTAAATTTGGTCTGATTTCAAAAATATTTTGCTCGCTTTTTTTTTGCTCTCAACAAATTCGTTTAAGTTAGAATTTTTTTGAATCTGAGAAATTTTCCTTGTTATCAAAGTTTTTCTTAAAAACTCTATAATCTCCTGTTCGCTCACCAGTTTTCCATAAAAATCTATCTTAGAAGGACTTAAAATGCTCGTTTTCTCTTCCAAAAAAGTATAAATTAGATCTGCCGGAATTTCTCCAGCTAAAAAAGGATCTTTTAAAATTTCATTTTTTAAGCTCGGATATTTATTTATTAAACTTAAAAGTGTGTCGTCCGGCAAATCAACCAAAGGTTTGTCCTTTGGATTTAAATTAAATTCTCGGATACGCAGTTTAGAGGAGAAATAAGCTTTAGCCCTGTTTTGTAATAAAGGATTCCCTAGATTTGTTAAGTATTCATTAATGTATTCAGTAAGCTCTACAATCTCTTGCTTATCCAAGTCGCTAAATTCCGATTTACCTTTTAATGCTAAGAAAGCTTCCAAAATATACTCTTCTGGTGAGAGTTTTTTTAAACTCAAAAACTGATCAACCGAGAAAGACCTTAGATAGTCATCAGGATCCATACCAGGTGGCAACAAAACAAAAGAAATGTTTGCGCATGAAGAAGCTGTTAAAATAGCCGTCTTTATTCCCGATTTAAATCCAGCTAAGTCAGCATCATAAATAAAAATTAAGTTTTTAGCTATATTTTCCAAAATTTTTAATTGATCCAAAGTAAAATTCGTTCCTCCTGGGCAAACTGCTGGAATATTCGCTTTAAGCAGTGCTAAGACATCAAAATATCCCTCTAAAATGTAAATATCAGTGCTCTTTTTGACAAAATTTAAACCGTAAACTACTTTAGACTTTTTAAATATCTCTGTATCAGGCGAGTTTAAATATTTTGGCTTCAAATTATCATCTATTGTCCTTCCACCAAAACCAAAAACCCTACCATTTGAATCTTTGATCGGAAAGATTACTCTTCCGGCAAAAAAATCTATTATTCTTCCAGAGCCCTCTTCATACCTTATAAATCCCCCTTTCTTTGTTAATTCAATACCAAACTTACTAACCAGCTCCCTAGCCAAAGTTGCCCCTTCTGAGGGACAGAATCCTAACTCAAATTTTGACCAATCCTCCTGTTCAATTGATCTGGCTAAAAGATAATCTTTTGCTATATTTGATTTTTTAAGAAATTCAACAAAAGCTCTATGAGTATATTCATTAATTTCATAAAGCGCTGAATTTTTGCTGTCAAATTTTGAGTAAGTTAATTTTATTCCGTATTTACCTGCCAAGAACTCTATACTCTGAATAAAATTGAATCCTTTTTTTTCTGATAAAAAGCTAAAAATATTCCCTTTTGCTCCACAACCAAAACAATAATAAAAAGTGTTGGTAGGGTCTATGTAAAAGGACGGAGTCCTTTCGGCATGAAACGGACACAACCCAACATACTGCTTCCCGGATCTTTTAAGTGATGTATATTCCTGTACAACATCTGATAACTTAGCAACTTGTTTGATTTCCTCAATACTCTCTTTTGAGATTATTGCCACTATTTAGTAGTCTACAGAAATAAAAACTACTTTAGCAAATTTGTTTTCTTCCGACAAACAAATATCATGGATCGATTAATTTACCCTTCAGAGCTATCGGATCCTGAGATACGTTGGCTGCTCTCGAATTTTTCGCAAATAGACCGATCCTTGATTTTAATAGCAGATGAAGATCATCCTGTCTCCTTGATAGTTTTTACTGATGAAGAGCTTAATCGATTGAAAAATATTTATAAAACGTCTTCAACTATTTAGCTTTTATGATAATTGAATCATGGATTAAATCAACATCAACTGAGTCATTGTCTAAATAAACCTCTATATCAAAAACTCCCCCCTTTTGAGAAAGGATTAAGTGGTTAATTGGTTGACAAAATGATGGGGCAAAATAAAATGTCGGTTTAACTAGCAACACTCCCTCTCCTTCTATTTTAATTAGAGAGCCTTTCTTTTTTGCCTTAAAGCTTCCCCGGTGAGAAACAGGGATGATAGCAGAGTTTTCATGAAATATAACCTTTTTTAAAAGATCGGCCTCTCCTGACTTCTTTCTTCCTAAATAATATATCTCTGTTTTTTCAGTTGTTTCTAGTTCTTTCACTTCCAGCCACTCTATACAGGAGTGTAAAAACCAATCCCTTGAAAGGATAAGATTATCATGCTGCATTACAATGCGATCATCCTGAATGTGGCTACAATCTACTAAATCAGCATTCAATAAAAACAGTGAAAGTAAGAGAAAAAACCTCATCCTTTTATTCCAAAAAATCTTTCACTTAAAATTCCTAAACCTTTATTTAAATCGAAATCCTTCACTACGATACTTTTACCCTTTTTGTCATAAAGACTAATCTTATACAAACCTTTCTCACGCTCTGAAATTAGTGTAAAACGCAAATTTTTAGAAATGATCGGATGAAAACCAAATTTTAATACAATGCCCTTTGGTAAGTTAGTTTCAACAGGCATTCTCAGCCCAAAAGCAGGAAAAACTATCGGAGCTTTATCGTATAATAAAGATGATAGTTTAACTCTCTCCTCGGGATCTTTTTCTTCCTGTAAAACGCTTATTAGGGTAGCTATGGCTAAAGATTCATCATAGTATGCTCTCATGTCACTCAAATTATTCTTTAAATTTTCAATGCTCTCCTCACCAAGATTAAAGAGCATTAAGTCATAGTAATATTTTGCAATTTTTCTTTTATCTTTTCTTCTGAAGCTTTGAATAAGTTGAGAAGCCTTCTTTCTTGGCCAATATCGCACCTCAAAAGCAAGAAATGGATAAAAGAGAAAACTATCAGAATTTCGAATTTTCAAATCCTCGAAATAGTTCAAGCTTTTAAAGATATTAAGGAACTCTTTGCGGTAAAGCCAATTCTCAACCTTTAACCTTAAAGCTAGAAGAAGATTTTTAACTTTATGATTAAAATTATGATTGTAATACTTCAAAGAACCGATAATAGCTTCATTAGCTAGTAAAAGAGACTGAATCGCAGCTAATTTTAAGTCTTTTGGATCTGTCCCCACATACCCAAGTTGTTGTTCATAATCCAAAATCCATCTAGCCAATCGCCTCGACTCAAAAAAATCGCCTTCTAAATATTTTATCCTAGAGTCAACCAAGTTTAGTAAAGATAAATAAGCTTGGTTCTTTCGATATGGGAATCTTCTAATGCAATTTTTATAAGATTTAACCACTCTACTAGCCGAACCAATATCTTTGAAATCTAGGTAAAGTAAAGATAGATTTACATAAGATAGTAAATATTCACAATTTGGATCATCATTTATTACTTTGTTATACATTTGTATTCCAAGATTCTCCAGAAAAATTTCCTCATAAATTTCTCCAAGATTATTAACTGGTGCTGAAATATTCTGTTTGAAAGCTTCTCCATATCCAATAGCCTTTTTCAGAGTTTCAATAGCTCTTTCTGTCTCTCCTTTAACTCCGTAAAGAATACCTAACATGTTTAAAGCGTTAAGAAAATCTCCCCAGTAGTATAAAGCACTTTCGGCTGCTTGGATTGCTTCATCAATCTTTCCTAGTTTAAACAAAACCCAGGATAAACTCGAGTTATACCATATTGGCATTAAGCCATCTTTCTCAGCTTTTTTCAAAGTTTCAAGCGCTTTATCGTACTGGTTCTTTTGGTTCCAAGCATTATACTCGTGCCAAAGGATCTGGCTTGAGTATGTTATTCTCTTTATGATTTCTACCTCTTTCAAAACACTTTTTGCTCGTTGAACATACTTTAGAACCTCATCAAAATCAGCCACTATCAACGAGTAGTAGTCCATTAAAAGTATTAATGCATCTAAATTTTTTGGATTTTTTTTTAAAATCTCTACAAGCCTATCTCTGCCATCAATGTACAATCCACTCTCAATCTCCTGTCTAGCTTTACTTAGCTCGTCCTGTATATCATCTAAAAAAAGCTTAAAAAGCGGTAAAAATAGAATTATAAACCTCCTTACCATCTACCAATTAAAAAGTATCGTATTACTGAATTTGGGTTGAGGAAATGAAATAAGCCAGTTTTAATATCTTTCTGTCCAGCGGTGCCAGGTTCAAAAAAAACTTTTACAATTTCTTGGTGCGATATTTCCGGTATAGAGTTGATGAACTCCTCCAAGGTCTGAGTGTTCTTTCTTTGATACCCTTTATCATATAACCTACTAACAATACTTAGTGCTAAATATTTTTTTGTTCTAAAAATCAAATAACCATACCAGAGATAAAATTTAAGAGCCAAATAAAATAATACAAGCAAGAGCGGAAGATACCAACCAAGTCTAAATATTCCAGTGAAAACATCGACCTTTTCCTCTTTCCGCTTTTCTTCAATGTCTAGACCCTCTACCTTTTCAATTAAACTTTTTAAAAGATCTTGATCAACAGGTGCAACACGATGAGATTCGACTTGTTCAGGTTGCGCATCAAACACTACCCATCCAATAGAGTCAAAATAAACTTCAGCCCAAGCATGTCTATCATTCATTCTTAATAATAAGTATCCGTCTCTTGATTCGGAGAGATCAGAAGCATAACCTAAACCAATTCTGGATGGTATCTCCAAACTTCTCATCATATAAACCAGAGCATGCGCTATGTGTACACAATATCCTCTTCTATCACCGAACAAAAATGGAGCCACTGGATCCTCATTTTTACCTACGTTGTGATTAGGTTTAACAGTGTAAATGTAATTTTTATTTATATACTCCACCAGCTTAAATATTTGAAGTAAGGGTTTTGTCTCATTCCCAACAATGCTGAATGCCAGTTGTTGATATCTTGGATCTTGATGTTTTTCAGTGTAATGAGCCCATTCTCGTTTAGACCAATATCGGGCACCAAGTTTTTTATCCGTCAAATCAAAATCAGTGAAATTAGGTGCCCACGAAAGAACGGTATAACTTCCTCCCACAAATTTCTCTGGATTAGGATTCGGTATTGGATTAAAACTAATTGGAATATCTATTCCAAAGGGTCTCGAATGACTGTGCAACAAATAAACTTTTGAAGTTAACTCAATCCTAAAGCTTTTTAATTCATCGAAAATCGAAATTGATTGTGGCACAAGGGGTCCCTCTTTTGGGATATCTGAGTCAAATTCAGAACTGGTTAGCTCTCTACCATTGAATTTACTTACCGCATTTTCTCGAAAGTAAATTATAGGACTTGTTCTTTGGTCAATGTAATTAAAGCCAAGTTTAATCAAAGCAGTTGCTTGCTGACTAGATCCTACAAATGAATCAAAAGATAAAGGTGAATCGTTTTCACTATCTTCAAAACCAACACCCATGGGATGAGTGCTTGCATTTTTGTACTCTAAAATGGTTAATTTGCTAGCTAAAAAACCAATAAGAGTTGATATAAAAATCCATAATATTATGGTTCTTTTTTGGAGTTTGGAGTTACTTCTAAAAAAAAGAGCTACAAGATATAAAACAACAAGAACTCCAGCGAATATGGCTGCAAAATTAATCTCGTTAGTTTCTAAAAAGCTGGCCCAATCATAGATAAATTTGGAACTCGAAAAATTTAGACCTCTTACAGCTTCAAGGCTTAAAAAAGTAAACAGTAAAAGTAAAAGTCCTTCTAAAATAAGATAAGAATTGTATAAGTAAATAATTGATACGCTTACAATTCCATAAACATAAAATCCTAAGGCTAATAAAATATCAGTTTTTCTCCAAGCTATTTCAAATTCTAGATGATCAAACAATAATGAGAAAAAATACGTCGTTAATATCATTATTCCAGACCAAAGCATCGAGATAATCACTTTAGCTGAGTCTTTTAGATAAGATTTGTTTATGATTTGAAAGCTAATTGTGCCAAGCGCAAAAAAAACTATGCCATAAATAAAATTGATAGTGAGGTTATATGTCAACTTTAAACTGTAAAGAACTGCCCAAAAAGCAGCTAATCTCAGCAATATCATTTACCTAAGCTTTCTTATTGATAGCATACTGGATTAAGCCCTGTTATTAAACATTAGTAAAAAAATCGTAACTTTTAACCTCTTTATCAAAGGTTTAAAGAATGGTCATTTATTCAGACATTAAAAAATAGAACTTCTAGGATTTTTATGGTTTTGTTTTCATTTATCCTTTCACATAATTTGTACTACTGCTTTTAAAAAAGTTTTGCTAATTTTCTAAAGTTGAGTTTCTTGCCTTGTTTTAGTAGATCTGATTTAAGGATTTATAAATAGTATCTCTAACTGGATGTGGTTAATTTTAATTATTTAAAGTTTAGAGTGCTGTGTATAGAAAAAATATTTGTATTTAAAATCAGAATAAACTAAAAAGGATATTGATGAGAAATTTTTGAAATTTGTAATTGCTTCTTATCAAATAGCCCACTTGGCTACTAGATAAATTAAATTTACTCGATTTTTAACAAATTTTTCATCACAATTTCTGAAATTCATGCTCTTAATATTCCACTTATTTTTCTCTTAAACGCCCTGCGCAGAGATACTATCGTTCTGACGAAGAGCAGCCAAAGCATTTTCATAAATAACGAATTTCTTCTCTGGTATTTTCAGAAAGACATTGGATAAATCCGATTTACTTATACAAGTGGGAAGAATAAAAACTTTAAAATTAGGGTTTTTGAGGTAATCAAAGATTATTTTCTCTTTTTTTCGGTTTTTTGAATTATCGGAAATAATTAGATATATAGTATGATGTCTAAATTCCAGAAAAGCTTTAGATAGCACATCGCTTAATTCAAATCTTTCAAATTTATTCCCAGATTCCAGTATTTCTTCCACAAATAGCTGAGGGTTTGCATGAAAATTTCCAGAAGATGTTACACAAAAATAAGACTTATTAACCGTCTTCAAATTATCTACCAACTTTATAGCAACCTGAGCCAAAAAATCATCCTCTTGTAACGGATCAACAATGATAACAAAACCCTCACTTTCATCATAGGACATCTCGAGCTCTCTAGTTATCATTTGACCTCTCTTTGCAAATATCTTCCACGCTATTCTCTTCATTGGATCCCCAGGCTGATATTGTCTCAGTAGAAGTGGATCTCCATCTCCTTTTAAGGGGCTTGAAATCCCAACTATAGAATTTGATATTCGTTGTAAGGTAGCTTCAACATCCGTGAAATTAGTATTAAAAACCCTTGCTTTCAATAAACAAAAATTTTTTACAGTTACTTTAAAAATGTCACCAATTATATTTAGCTCTAGATCAAGGAAAAAGTTTCCCTTCGCTCTTCTTTTAAAGATTACCTCAAAGGTTGCCTCCTCGCCTGAATTAGGAAACACCGATTCGCTGAATATTTCAAACAAACTCGGATCATTTGATTTAATTTTCAGAGTATATAAGCTTAGCGGCCAAAAAAAATCAGATTGATATGATAATTTTATCAAATCTCCTGCGGAAACATTATTAATAACAATAGTTTGCTGTTCAAGATCTTTCAGTGCTACAAACTTTAAGTACAGGGCGTAAAGAAAGCTTATAAAAGCTAAACCCAATAGACTAAAGCCTAGAATTACAAAAAATAAGTCAACTAAAGTAGATCCCAGAAAAATTAAAATCAAAGCGGATACCAAGACAATTAGCATTCCGACTTTCGGTAAAATGTAAATCTTCATAAAAAGTTTTACTTCGAAATTATATTTCAAGTTTAATTGAAAAATATTTAAATCTTACAGAAAAACATTCAACAAATTGGAACGGCAGACTTAAAAATCTAAGTTAACCCTTGGTATATTTAGATAATACAAGTGAAAACAGTTGATAAGGCGCGGATTTTAGCACCAAACCTATTTACCTTAGGAAATCTTTTATGTGGATATGTATCTACTATCAGTTCCTTAGGTGGGAAAGTAGATCTTGCATGTCAATTAATTTTGTTAGGTGCTCTGTTAGATTACATTGATGGTCTTGTAGCTAGAAAACTAAACTCTCAAACGAAATTTGGTGTTGAATTTGATTCAATTGCAGACTTTTTAACCTTTGGAATAGCCCCTTCGGCAATATTGTACAGTGTTTTCAGTAAATATGGATTTGACCAGTTGATCCTGGTTATAGGGTTCATATACTCTGCATCCGTTGCGATAAGATTAGCCAGGTTCAACAGTGCTGATACAGGCTCTTTACATTTTAGGGGTTTGCCTTCTCCTGCTGGAGCAATAACACTAGCGAGCTTATTTCAGATAACAAAGGAAATAGATGATAGAATTTTTTTATTTTTAACCCTAATCCCATCAACCTTGTTTATCTCTTTTCTGTTAGTCTCTAAAATTGTTTTTCTCTCACTTAAGGAAAATACTAGGATCTCATTAAAACAAAAATTTTTAATATCAGTTTTATTAGGAGTTATTTACTATTTTGGTTGGTATGCAGTTCTTTTTATCATGGCCATTTACGTTATTTCTGGACCACTAATTTATCTTAGCCGACTATTTAAGCTTTTTCCCCGCTTTTAAGGCAGCTAACCTTGATTTAAAATCTGACAAATCTTTAAATGATTTTGCCGATTCCAAATCTTTTTGGAGTTCATCTTTAGTTGAAGGATCTAAAACTTCCTTATATCTATCCAACTCCCTTTGTAAAAGTTTTTTAAAAGCCAAAAGATCTGGAGGAATAGGATCTTGTTTAACTTTAATCAAGTCACATGAAGTTTTTAAGTCCTCTAATTCTTTTCTACAATTTTCAAGATCTTTTTTTAAACTATCATCAAAAACTGTCTTCTCAATAACTTTAATCTCGGACGGACAATCACATTCAGAGATACAATTTGAAGAATTTCTTGAGCTCTCTGAATTTTGTTCCAACTTTGCTTCTTCTAATTTACTCTCCAAATATGCTACTTTTTTTATTAGTTCATCGACAGCGTTTTCTAATTCAGTTACATAATCAAGAATTAGCTCATTTCTTGCCTGAGAAAACAAAGTAAAAACAAGTAAAATTAGGATTCTAACAAAAGAGTTCCCCACGAGAGTCCTGCTCCTAACACAGCTATTAAAATTTTTTGACCATGATACTGAATTTCTTCCCAATTTTCAGACAAGCTAGCTAAAGCACCAGCAGCAGCTTGATTCCCCCGATAAACCACATTGCTCCAATGATTTTTTTCAGGGATTCCGCAAGCTTGGCAAATCTGATCTAACATGGTTTTATTCGCTTGATGACCTATAAATATATCTCTGGAGAAATCCAAATCATACTGGTTTTTTACATCTTTTATCATTCTTACAGTTTGTAATACGGAGAAGTTTCTAACTGCTCTTCCGTCTTGCCTAAAATATCCTTCTCTCTCAATTAATACACTCGCCGCTCTAGTAGGGTCTGAATCAAAACTTGAATGTATTATTTTTAATCCTTTTTTTTCCTTTTTCGTAACTATCATGGCCGCAGCACCATCTCCCCAAATGGCTCCATCAGTTCTATCACTGTAGTTTACAGTATGAGAAACCGTTGCTGATGTTACACAGCAAATATTTTCTGGTAGATCCTCTAAGTTAAAGTTCAAACAAAGGTAACCATGTAGAGCAACTGCCGGACACGCTGTTATACAATCAACAGCTAAACAATCTATACCCAACTTTTCTTTTAATTGAACTGAGGGCGGTGGGAAAAAAAAATCTGGAGTGATACAATCTAACAACAACATTCCAATTTCATTTAGATCAATTTCTGCTCTTTTTGCAGCCATTCTAATAGCCTCATCAGCTAAATCAATCCATGTTTTTGTTCTAACTTTTAGAGTATCATAGGGGTTCTTATTTTTAGTTTGGCTTATATAATCAAGTGGCAAAGTTACAGATCTCTCCTTTATACCAATTTTTTCTAAAATCCATGCTTCGGTTGTTCCAACATCAAGTGCTTCAATGAATTTGTTATCAATAATTACATCTCCATAAGCGTGCCCAACTCCTACTACTCTTAACATCTGACTAATTCAGCAATACCAATAGTTCCATCAACTCCAACCTCTATTAGTTGAAATTCCTTAAAACTTATTTTAGAGAGCTGTATCATTACATCAATTTGCTGAAATAAAGAGTTTCCGTAGTTTTGACTAAGTATGGCTGGTTTTTGACTAAAAAATCTACTCAGAGATGGCTCATATTCAGATGTCTCGGAGTTCTCTTCCTCAAGTTCAGAGTTTTCATTTTTAAAACAAGGCACTCTGAACCTTTTGTTTATCTTGTTTGTTCTCTCTAGAGAAACAGATTTAACTAAAAAATCACCCCTTTGGTTGTTAAATTCAATAACCGCCCCTACGCTTTCAAAGTCCTTGTAAATTTTTGTGTTAGCGATGAAATAGATTATGCGATTAAATTTCTTAGGAGAAAAAAATTTTAAGATAAAAGATAAACTGTATCCGCCTGTATTTATATCAAAACAAGGAAGTGTTTTCCCTAGAAGCCCAACTGCCCATTGAGATACAGTTGGACTTCTGAAGTCAGGACTGTAACTTTCGCCTATCACTATATCTGCTTTGTCTAATTCTACTAATTCTAACAGCTTTTTTGACAAGTCATTAGTTGATACGATTTGATTAGAGATGATAAATTTTGGAGACCCAATATACCACACAACAACAATATTATAATATCTAAATGCTGAAAAGAATTAATTGGATTGTCTTGTTTTTCTGTATAGGAATGTCTATTTGGCAATTAGTAAGGTTTCTTGAAAAGAAAAGCTTAGTTAGTTTAGCAAACGATAGAATACAAGTGGTAAAACAATTAAGTGAAATAGACCATCTAGATAATTTCCTGCTAGTTAGTTTAGAAGAACCATTAAACTTTGATTATATCATCAAAGTAAAACAATCATATCATGGTCAACCTGTTACACACATATATGTTTTAATATGGTTTGATAACTCGTACTTGCCAGTTCAAATTGAGTGCAAGTATGGTAATAGTGTTTTTAAAACTCATAATAACCTTTGGTTAACAAGAGTTTTGCCAAGTAGAAAAATATATGTACATCTTATTTCAGGAATTTTAGTGAACGACTTTTTGCCCTTCTTAGATAAAAATCTTATTGAACGAAAATTTGGAGTAAAGGTACACGATTATTACTTACAAATGGTTCCGGAAAAAATAACAACTGATAGTATTTTTGCATTTGATTTCTCTAGATCAGATCTACTTTTTAAAACAGCTAACAAAGATATAAATCCTTGCTATCCAAGAATAGCTCCTCCTGAGCTTCATCTATCATATGTCTTTGAATGGCTTGTGCTTGGATTCCTAGGTTTTGGAATACTGAGTTTGGTTATGAGGAAAGTTCTCGTATTTTAGAGCTTATTCTTGCCGATCTTTTAGCATTTTTTTTTGCTCTGTTTTTTTCCCTCTTTTCAAGTTTTCTTCTTCTCTTACTTCTAGTTCTTGTCGTATCTGAGACCATGCTTTCAGTTTACATTTACGTAACTTTTGTTTTCAATCGCTTAAATGTCTAAATTAACAACCTTATCATAATTATTCTCTATAAACTCTCTCCTTGGTTCCACTTGCTCTCCCATCAGTGTTGTAAATATTTCATCTGCTTCTATAGCATCATCAACGGTTATTTGAATAAGACTACGATTTTTTGGGTCCATGGTTGTCTCCCACAGCTGTTCGGGATTCATTTCACCTAGCCCTTTAAATCGAGTAATTGAGATTCCTCTTGAACTTTCCTCATAAAAAAATTTATAGAAAGAATCTAAATCATTTAAAACGATTTCTCTATTCTTCTTCTTATCTTTCAGAATTATCGGAAAATCAAATTCTTGAGATATTTTTTCCAAATGAGAAATTAACGGGGATTCAAATGTTTTTTTTGAAACTGAAAGCCTGGAGGTGTTTTCAGTCTCTCCTGTTATCTTTTGTAAAGTAATTTCATCCTCTCCAAAAAAAACAACAGAAAATTCTCCAGTATCAGAAATATCTCTTCTTTTTAAGAGGATATCTTTTGCAAGGAAGAAAGCTTTCTGACTGGAATTGGGATCTCTTAGCTCTTTAACTTTCAAGCGACACTCTAGGTACCTTTCTACTTTTGGCAAAACATTTTGATTCTGAAAGCTCCACATAGATTGGAAGTTTTCAAATAAAATTTTTACAAGCTGTCTTTCCTCTTTCAGATACATATCCGATTTTCCAACCTTAACTCTGTAAAGAGGAGGCTGAGCAATGTAAACCTTTCCTTCTAAAATAAGTTCTTTTATATGTCTGTAAAAAAAAGTAAGTAAAAGGGTCATAATGTGACTACCATCAACATCAGCGTCAGTCATTATTATTACCTTCCCATAACGAACTTTAGAGGTGTCAATCGAACCTTTTCCATCAAATCTTAGTCCTAATGCAGACATCAGAGTTCTTATTTCTTCATAATTGTAAACTTTATGAATTTTTGCTTTTTCCGTATTTAATATTTTTCCTTTTAGAGGTAATACTGCTTGGAATCTTCTATCCCTTGCTTGTTTTGCAGACCCACCAGCAGATTCTCCTTCAACTATGAATAACTCTGTCTCTTCAACTTTTTCTGACTGACAATCAGAGAGTTTTCCTGGTAAAGAGAGTGAATCTAGATTGTTTTTTCGTCTAACTAGTTCTCTAGCTTTTCTAGCAGCTTCTCTACTTCGCGCTGCCTCTAAACATTTCTGAATAATAATTTTTGCTTCATTAGGATTCTCTTCAAAATATCTATTTAAGAATTCAAATAGGGTTGTTTCAACTAAAGTTTTTACTTCCGAATTACCTAACTTGGTTTTTGTCTGACCCTCAAATTGCGGCTCAGGAACTTTTAAGCTTATTACACAAACCAATCCTTCTCTTGTATCATCTCCTATAATCTGCTCATTTTTTAAAAAATTATTTTTTTGAGCATATGATACAATGGATCTAGTTAAGGCGGACCTTAAGCCAGACACATGAGTTCCCCCTTCTACAGTGTTAATGTTGTTAACGTATGATAACAATGTCTCTGAATAATCAGCTGTGTATATCAAAGAAACCTCAATTTGAACATCTTCTCTACTTCCTCTGTAGTACAACGGTTTTTCAAGCAATGGTTTTTTTTCTTTTGCTAAACTTAAGACATAATCCTTTAAACCACCTTCAAATTTATATTCAACTTTTTTGTTAGTTAATTCATTTACTACTACAATTTTGATCTCCGGATTTAAATAAGCCAATTCTTTACACCTATTACAAACGTAGTTGAAATTAAAACCTTTAACCTCTGAGAAAATCTCTTTATCCGGGAGAAATCTAACTTTTGTGCCTCTTTTGTTAGATTCTCCTTTTACAATCAATCCGGTAACCGGATTTCCCCTATTAAACTTCATGTAATATTCTTTGCCTTCCCTCCATACCGTAGCCTCTAACCACTCACTTAAAGCATTAACCACTGATACACCAACTCCGTGCAGGCCTCCAGAAACTTTGTAAACGTTTTTTTCAAATTTTCCCCCTGCATGAAGCTTAGTCATCACAACCTCTAAAGAAGAAATATTTTCTGTTGGGTGAATATCAACCGGAATTCCTCTTCCATTATCTTCTACTGATGCACTTCCATCTGAGTGGAGTGTAACTAAAATCTCAGAGCAATAACCTGCTAAGGCTTCATCGATACTGTTATCAAGAACCTCATTTAATAAGTGGTGATAACCCCTTTCATAGGTATCACCAATATACATTCCAGGTCTTTTTCTAACAGCCTCAAGACCCTCAAGAACCTTTATATCTTTTCCAGTGTAATTTTCAGTCATATCTCACCTTTGGGCATTAAATAGTAAAATGAATCTGGTAAACTTTGAACAGAGAACCTTGCAACTGATTCCGCATCTTTAAATTCAATTGTAGCTTGGTCATTTGTTTGTCCTAATTTAAAAAAATCCATCAAGAACCTGCAATCAAAAATTATGCTATCTACTTTTGAATTAAGTTTCACTTCAGCATCTATTTCATCTTCTCCGTCTCCAGCTGTAGCCGAGTGAGAGTATAAAACAACACTATTTTTCTTAAATGATATTTTTACATTTCTTGTTTCATCTGAAATAGCTAAAAGCCTTTTTAAAGCCCTGTCAAATTCACTTACATTTAAGCAAACTTTATTCTCAAAACTGCTTTGAATAATCGGTCTATAGTTAGGAAATTTACTAGGGGCTTTTAAAAGTGATAAAGTGACTTCATCTGTTTTTAATATTACATACTTATCAGAGTTTAAAAAATCTATTACATCTTCATCGTCAAGATTAGAGCAAAATCCTTTTATTGCGTCTACTCCATTAGCTCCTAGCGCAAGAGGTTCATCCACACTTATTGAGACCCCACTTAAATTAATTATGCTTAATCTTGTAGCATCAGTAGATACTATCTCTACAGAGTTTTTTCCAACCGGTGTAATTAGAATTTTATTGAGATCATCTGATATTAAATCTCCTTTAATTATAAAGCCAGTTATCGAAAGTATTTTTTTTATCTCAAAATTACTTAATGAAAAAAGTTTGCCAGATTCTAGATATGAAAAATCATATACACCTTCTGAGTTAAAAACATTTAATCGATACTTAGATTTTCCGCTCATAATAACCAATTTTTGGTCCTGAGGACTTAGCTCAATAACCACTTCCCTCGACATAAACTCTTTTACTAAGTCTAAAAACAACTTGTATTTGACTGTAGCACTACCAGGCGATAACACCTCAGCTTGTATGCATGTTTCACAAGACTGTTCTCCATTTATTGATCGGAGTCTCAATGAATTACTATCTGAACTTAAATTTACCCAACTAAAAATATCAGAGATAGTTTTAGAATCTTTTGCCACTTGAAAATTTAGGGCCTTTAGTAGATCTCCTCTGTCTAATATTACTCTCATTACAAAGCTTATTTTAACCAAAAAATAATACTAGAGTAAGTTCAGATTGGTAATAAATTTAAGAATTGAAATTCAGTTCTTAAAATTAATTATTTAATTTTATGATATATATTTAGTGTGAAAATGTGAAATTCAAAAAGAAGAACTTTTCAAGAGATTAAAAAGTCGATTATAAAAAAATTCAATTACCAATTTTATTCTGCTTTGAAGTTGAGTCACTTTTAGCTCTTAAGTAAGCTTTAACAACGCTTGAATGATCCTTGAAGCCAACAATTTTTGAAATTTCTTTAAAAGACAAATCTGTTTCTTGTTTCAACAGCAAAATTAAAGTTTCCTTAGCTTTTACACTGACTCTACTTTTTGATGTTGTTAATATATTTTCTGGTGTTAGATTATACATAGAAGCAACAGTTTGGATTATGCTTGATATCTGATCATCGATGTTTTGAACTTCTTTACTTGGAGTGAATCGCTTAATTATTTTGTCTAAATTTAATTGACCATTACTAAATCTCGACGATAATTCTAAATTTTTGAGTATACCAAGTATCTGTCTTATATTTTTAGGCCCATCAAAACATACTTTTTTTAAAAGTTCATCAGAGATGTTCTGTGCAAACTTCAAATTCTTCACTATTTCAAAAATAGATTCTCGAGAGTAGGCCTGAATTTCGCAGGGGATAAATGAGTCTATCTTACTCTGTAAAATTTCATTTAAAAATTTATTTGTGAATGGATTCTTGGTTGAAGTTAAAATAGCTTTTTTACTTTCTAACTGCATACAGTCCAATAAATATGCAAGCTCAATTTGAGTTTTTTCTTTACCAAAAAGATTATGTATATCCTCCAGTATTAAAAAATCGAAAGATAAAATTTCTTGCCTAAATTTATCTAACTTTTTGTTATAGGATGATTGAACAAACCAAGAAACAAAGTTAATTGAATTTATAGAAAAAACTTTTTTACCTTCAAATTCAAAAAATTTCTTAAGATAATTACACATTGTAGTTTTACCTAGACCAGATTCCCCGTAAATAACAACTCCATGAAGCGAATTATCTTTCAAAAGAGATTTTGATGCCTCTATTGCGAAAATATTTTCGCTAACCACAACTAAATTAGATTTACTATCAACGTTAATAGTATGGATTCTATCGGCTTTCCTAACTTCAATATGTATATCAGATAAATATTTATTATGTTTCTTTAGTTTATTTAAAAGAGTATAAAGATTAACATTACTTTTTACTAAACTCGCTAGTAGAGATGATTCACATTCTATACATACTATATCTTCTTTTAGAACTAATCTAAGACGGCCTGATGAAAACCCTATTCTAAGGATAGAGCTCTCCTTAGATATTAACTTCTCTAAATTTTTGACATCCATAACTATACAGTTTTTTAAATTTAAACTTTAAACTTGCTAGAGAACCTATTGTTGGTATTTTTAAACGAGGATAAAACTTCTTCAATATAAATTTTGAGAAAAAAAAATTGCCTACTAAGTGCTTATAAAATTATTAAAAATTCGGACAATTAAAATTAAACTTAAAGTTGCTTTAACTAATACATTCTAGGAATGTTAAAAATTGACAATAACCAATTGAAAAGTTATCTTAAATTTAAATGGTTGATCTCTCATCTGAAATACAGAAAGGAATAGTCGGTTTATTCAGTTATCTTTTGCTGGGAATTCTATTCTATTTAGTTTTTCAAAAAATCAAACCAACTATAAATCAGCCGAGAAATATTGTTGTTTCAATAATTGATTTTTTACTACATAACTTAATTAAGTCTGTTAAAACAGATTTGGGACCACATTTTGAAAAACATGTTGGTTTTCTAATTTTTTTATTTTTTGTGGTTTTAATCTCAAATCTTGTGGGATTGCTGCCAAAATTTCCGGTTCCTTCAATGAGCCCTCAGTTGGTTCTAGGTTTGTCTTTGTTATGCTTTATATATTTTAACTACTACGGAATAAAAGAATTAGGTTTAAAAAAATATTTAAAACATATGGCCTCACCACTTATTGATTTGGGTCTCCCTTTTAAGATAATTGCGATCATTATATTTTGCGTTGAATTAATAAGCACTTGTTTAAGAGTAGGTACTTTAACCCTTCGTCTAATCGTAGCCATGTTTTCTGATCATAGTATTTTAGATATTTTTGCAACGACCAACCTAGGCATGTTATTTGGTTTTATACCAATTGGTTTCTTTTTTTACCTCGTAGGTTTTTTTATATCCTTTGTTCAAGCTTATGTTTATTTTATTTTAAATATGCTCTATATACAAATTGCAGTGACTGAAAGTGATGATCATTAGTTGAAAAGCTTTATCAAAGAATGCTATAAGTTACATGAGATGAAAAGGGTATTAGGGTTTTTTCTTTTGCTTGTAACAGTATCTGTTTTTGGAGAAAGTAACGATGCTAGTAAATCCATGTACCACGTTTTAGGGCTTGGTTTAGGTGTTCTAGGAGCTGGGCTTGGTATGGGACAAGCTATATCAAAAGCAGTAGAGGCAATTGGAAGAAATCCGAGTGCATTTGAGTCAATTCGAGGTAGCATGATTATAGGATTAGCTTTTGTAGAATTAACTATACTATTAACATTTGCTTTAGCCTATATTTTAAAGTAAAGCGAAAAAAGATTTAAAAGATAGAAACTTCTGGCATCAATTTAGAGATTTCGTTATCAATGTCGGCAACATTGTTGCTGCTAATAACGGAGTATATCTTTTTAAGCCAAAGCAATTTTCCAAGTTTATAACGCTTAAAATCTAATTGGGTTTTTTCTCTGATTTTAATTTTTGAGAGTATTTTAAGAATCTCAAGTGTTCGATGGTACTCAGTGTGAAAATTTAAGAATTTGTTATGTGCTCTATTTCTAATCTCATCTCCTTGAGCCCTGTTTGAAAGAAAATATTCTACTTTCTCAATGCACTCCTCAAAATTAGAGTATGTGATTACTTCCCGATTATTCTCAAATAAATCGAATAAGCCATCAGCATGGTCTGTTATTAGAAGGCAATTAGAGGCAAGAGCTTCAAAGACTCTGAGATTTAAATCATCCAGTATTGATTTATTTACCACTATATAGAAATACGGATATATATCTTGCCAGGGACCGTTGATAATCTTTAAAGGTACATACTTCTGAAGTTTTCTTAAGAACTTTTTTCTTTGCTCATGAATTGATAGGTCTAAATTACCAACAAAGCACAAACCAGATCGGTGAAGATTTTTTTCGAAGTTTATTTTTGGCGCAAATAGAGGAAGCCAGTATGCGTTTTCATTAAACTTTTTAAAAAAATCAACGTAACTTTTTTGAGCTACAAGCACAACATCGTAAACAGAACTCATTAAAGCCTCTTCAACCTTGTGTATGTGTACATCGACAGCATAAAAAACTTTTACGGCATCTAATAAAAGAAAGCTATCATTAAAGGGTAAACATGAATTGTCTAAGTAAAAAACAAGATCCCAGGAATTTTTTATAAGGTTGGGAAGACTATTAGGATCGTGACAAACAACTACTTCATAACCTAACTCCGATAATGGTTGGGCAAACCAAGTTTGATTAATGAGAAGTACTTTTTTCACTTTTTTATTTTGATTAAAAAAAGTTAGTTTTGATTTTATTTTTATTTGCGTTGAGATCTTGGTAGTATGTAAATTCTTAAACTTAAGGTCTTCTACCCGTTAAAACCTCAAAAATCTTGATAGATGCATCATTTAGTGCAACTCTCATAGCTTGGCCTAGGGCTGATTGAGCTGTTTGACTGGATTGTTTGCCAATCCCAAAAACAGAAAATCCGCTATATTGAGTAACAGCAGTGAATGTTCCTTTAACCGGAAAAGATCGGATAATTCTTCCAGTTGATTTTTCGATAATTTTTACATCAAGAGCAACAACACCGGTTCTCCTTGCTTTTACATTCTCAATTGTAGGATTTGCCGCTGCTACGGCTGCTCCTCCCCACATTAAACCAGGTTTATCAGCATATGCACCTGCAACTCCTGCTATTAAACCAGCTGCGCCAAGCGAGCCACCAAATCCTGAGGATGCTTCGTCAGCAGTTTCATTAAATTCTGTAATGGTTGCTGAGATAATATAAGGACCTTTCTCACCCGAACCAACTTTTATATTTTTAACTGATGAATCATAAAGAACAATGTTGCCAACGTTCGATAATGCTGATTCAAGTTGGGATGTAATAATTGCACCATATTCTGATGCAGAACTAATGTCTAAATTTACGTTTTGAACCTTGCCATCTATGACAGTATTTCCGGTTATGGAAGTTACTTTAAAATTTACAGGTTGAACTTGAACTGCAAATTTAGGGTACATTGGATCATATGGTATGTATACTGGTTCAACCTCTGCTGCGATCGGTACTCTATTACTGGCTCTAGCCTCATAAGGATCAAAATTAGCAGCACATCCTACAAAAATTAGTAAAACGAATAGTAAATTTAACTTCATTCCTTCCTGATATACTACAAGAGGGATTTTATTTGAAAGCTCTTTTTATTCTATCTAGATTAGGCTAACATTTCAAAAAATGAAGATTTCTCTAATAGGAGCTGGTCAGATAGGTGGGATTCTTGCTTTTCTAGCTGCGCTTGATAGAGTTTTTTCTGAAATTATTTTGTACGATGTTGTTGAAGGTTTACCCCAAGGAAAAGCTTTAGATATAAGCCATTCACTAAGTGTAATAGGAAGCTCAAGTAGGTTAAAAGGAACAAATGAGATTAGTGAGATTACTGGAAGTGATGTAATTATAATTACTGCAGGAGTTGCTAGAAAACCAAATATGTCTAGGGACGATCTTCTTTTTACGAATGCAAAAATAATATCTGATATAGGAACCCAGATCAAACATTTGGCTCCAGATTCAATTTGTATCGTTGTTACAAATCCTTTGGATGCGATGAGCTGGTTGATGATGAAAAAGACTGGTTTTCAATCTAATAGAGTGGTCGGCATGGCGGGAATGTTGGACTCAGGTAGGTACAGTTTTTACCTCTCTGAGAAATTAGGGGTATCTCCTGTTTCAATTGAAGCACTTGTTTTAGGAGGACACGGAGACGATATGGTTCCTGTTAGACATTGTACAAACGTTAATGGCTTACCGATATCCAACTTTTTATCTGACGATGATCTGGAAAAAGTAGAGGATAGAGTGAAAAATGCTGGTGGTGAAGTACTAAAACTTTTGCAAACTGGATCAGCGTTTTTTTCACCTGCTGTATGTGCATATCGAATGGCAAAAGCTATCGTTTTTGACGAAAATTTGGCAACTGTAGCATCATGTTATCTTAATGGTGAGTATGGTCTTACGGACATTTTCTTTGGGGTTCCTTGTATTCTGGGCAAAGGAGGGGTAAAAAAAGTTCTTGAAATTAATTTATCTGAAAGAGAGATTAACCAGCTGAATTTATCAGCAGAAAGGATTAAAAAGCTTATTGAGCAGTTAAGGAATGTCTAAGATCAGTTTTTTAAAACTGGTATCAAGTTCTACCGGTTTATTTATAATTCTTTTTTTAATCCTTCATGTTTCTGGAAATTTAAAATATTTTGGTGGACCTGATAGTCTCGATAATTATGCACTTTTTTTGAGGATATTTGGAAAAGAGATTTTAGGAGAGTATACTTTTTTAAATCTTTTTAGAATTGTTTTAGTAATAGCTTTTATCCTTCACATTTGGTCAACTTATTTGTTAACGAGATATAATGCAAAAGCCTCTCCACAATACGAAAGTAGTTTAGCGTACAAGTCAACTACTTTTTCTTCTAAGTATATGTTTGTTTTAGGTATATTAGCCTTATCATTTTTGGTTTTTCATATATTACATTTTACTTTAGGGATAATTCATCCAGACGGTTTTGAGTATTTGAAGGTTTACAATAACGTTACTATCAGTTTCAAAAACACCATTTATTTTTTAATATACTTTATAGGCGTTACTGTTGTATCTCTTCATGTCTCTCATGGCATCTGGAGTGCCTTTCAATCTTTAGGGTTTAATTACCTATTTGTTAAACATGCAAGAAATTTTGCAAAGTTGTTTGCTATGTTCCTTTGGATAGGCTTTCTGTCAGTACCGATTTTTGTTTATTTTTTTAAATAAAATGATAGATCCAAAAATACCGGATGGCGAACTTAGCAAAAAATGGGAGAATTTTAAGAGCAGCAGTTCACTCATATCTCCTTCGAATAGGAGAAAATTTAGGATAATTGTTGTTGGTACTGGATTGGCGGGTGCATCGGCAGCTGCCAGTTTGGGTGAACAAGGGTATAATGTGGTTGCTTTTACATATCATGACTCTCCAAGACGTGCTCATAGTGTTGCTGCTCAAGGAGGCATAAATGCCGCTAAGAACTATCGTAATGATGGAGATAGCATATTAAGGTTATTCTATGACACGATAAAAGGGGGGGATTTTAGATCAAGAGAGGCTAATGTATACAGATTAGCTGAAATCTCTCTACAAATAATTGATCATTGTGTAGCTTTAGGAGTTCCTTTTGCTAGGGAGTATGGTGGCACCTTGGATACCAGGAGCTTTGGAGGAACAAGAGTCTCTAGAACTTTTTATGCTAGAGGGCAGACAGGTCAACAGTTGTTATTAGCATGTTATTCGGCTTTAGAGAGACAAGTAGCTAATGGAACGGTGAAGCTTTTACCCTTCAAAGAGATGGTAGATTTAGTGGTTGAGGGCAATAGAGCAAGAGGGATTTTAGTAAGAGATCTATTAACTGGAAGATTGGAAAGATACGCTGGAGATTGTGTCATTCTTGCAACCGGAGGTTACTCAAATGTTTACTATTTATCAACAAATGCAAAAAAAAGTAACGCAACAGCAATAGTTAGGGCTTATAAGAGAGGAGCTGGTTTTGCAAACCCTTGTTTCACTCAAATTCACCCGACTTGCATACCAAGATCCTCTGAGACTCAATCAAAATTAACTTTGATGTCTGAGTCGCTAAGAAATGATGGCAGAGTATGGGTGCCGAAAGATCCTAGTATGAGAGCGAAAGATCCTAGAGAAATCGCCGAAAAGGATCGTTTCTATTATTTGGAAGAATGGTATCCATCATACGGAAATTTAACACCAAGAGATATTGCGAGTCGAGCAGCGAAACGAGTTTGTGATATGGGGCTAGGTGTCGGACCTTTGGGACAAGCTGTTTATTTAGATTTCGCAGATGCAATTAAAAGACTCGGCAAGAACGTTGTTTATGAGAGATATGGTAATTTATTTGAAATGTACCAGTTGATAACAGGGGAAAATCCGTGGGAATTTCCAATGAAAATATATCCAGCACCTCATTATACTATGGGAGGTTTATGGGTAGATTACACTCTAATGAGTAATGTTGAAGGACTGTTTGTTATTGGAGAAGCAAATTTCTCTGATCATGGGGCTAATCGTTTAGGAGCAAGTGCCTTAATGCAAGGTTTGGCAGACGGATTTTTTATAATCCCGTATTCTGTACCAAATTACCTAGCGAGTGCTGGTAAAAATACATTAGCTGAAGATAGTAAAATTTTTGATTTTTCAGAAAAGCAAATTACTAACACCATAAAGGATTTTCTTGAAGCTGATGGGGATAAAACTGTTGAGGAGGTTCATCGAAGCCTTGGAAAGATTATGTGGGATAAGTGTGGGATGTCAAGGAGTTTAACAGGCTTGAAAGAAGCTTTGGAAGAGGTTCTGGTACTGAAAGAAAAATTTAAAAGCTTAATCAGAATATCTACAAATGATGAGCGCTTAAATGATAGCTTAGAGAAGGCCATGAGGGTCAAGGATTTTATCGATTTGGCTGAAATTATGATAAGGGATGCTATTGAGAGAGATGAGAGTTGTGGAGCCCATTTTAGAGAAGAACATCAGACTTCAGATGGTGAAGCAATTCGTAATGATGAGAGATTTGCAAAGGTTCAAATTTGGTTTGATAGAGGAGAACCTGCGTTAGAAACAGAGGACTTAAAATTTGAGTTTGTAAAACCGAGTGAGAGAAGTTACAAATAGAAGTATGGAAATTAGGTTAAAAATTTGGAGGCAAGAGAGTCCTGAATCTAATGGTTACTTTGAGGAGTTTTTGGTTGAAAATATTAGTCCTGAGGCTAGTTTGCTGGAAGCCTTGGATTCTTTAAATGAGAGATTAACTTTGGAAAATAGAAGGCCAATTAGTTTTGACTCAGACTGCAGAGAAGGAATTTGTGGAACGTGTGGTTTTGTAATAAATGGTAGACCTCATGGTCCTTTTCCAGGAGTAACTACATGCCAACTACATATGCGCATGTTTGAGAAAGCAGGACTACTAGTTTTAGAGCCTTTTAGAGGGGGACCTTTCAAGGTTTTAAAGGATCTTATAGTTGATAGATCAGGTTTGGACAGAATTATTCAAGCAGGAGGTTTTATATCTGTTTCAACTGGTTCGGCCCCAGAGGCAAACTCGATATTAGTTCCAAAAAACTTAGCAGAAGAGGCTTTTAATGCTGCAGCCTGTATTGGTTGTGGAGCTTGTGTTGCGGCTTGTCCTAATGGAAGCGCAATGTTGTTTACTGCTGCTAAAATTAAGCACCTTAATATCCTTCCACAGGGTAAAGCTGAATCAAAAAAAAGAACTAAAAACATGTTGGACGCTATGATTAATGAAGGCTTTGGTGCCTGTTCAAATCACGGAGAGTGCGAAACCGTATGTCCAAAAAGAATATCTTTAGAAACAATTAACTTTGCTTTTAAGGAAGGTTTAAGTAGTTAAAATATTTTTTTGTGAAATAAAAATATTTTCTAAATATTACGACTGTAAAAAAATATTACGTTCCTATGAATCTTAATTTTCCCTAGTTTTAGGCAAAAGAGGTTTTGAACAGATATCAAGTAAGATAGTAATGTTAACGCTTTTGTAATTTAGGAAAAAATCTCTATATTATTTTTAATTGTATAATCGCAATTTTTTCTGGTTTTTATCATATTTGCTTATAAAATAACTAAGATTGAAAATCAAAAATTTGTGTGGTGTGTGATACTAAGGTGGTATTGTAAAAAATAATATATTGATCTAACTCATTAATTTTGTTCATTTTGCTTTTATGTTATTCACTATTCTTCCCTTTGTATGATGGTTATCTTGTTCTTGAACCACTTATATAGAATTTTTTCTGATAACTGAATAATGGATTTGAAAACGGTATTCAATGAAATAATTAGATTTGCTCTACTGAATTCACGTATTGGCGTTTTATTGAAAAAATGTTAATGGGTTTTTATCAGTCTAGTTTTAGAAGCGGTCGGAAATGAGTTAAAAGTTAAAAAAAAACTGAAAAAAAATAGTAGGTAAGAACTTGAATTCTCTCTAAGGTCTTACCTCTAGAGAAGCAAAGCTAAAAACTTTTCAAAGAGTTGTTAATTAGGTGCGTTATAAATTTAAAAAGTTATAAACAAAGTTTTTTAATAAAAAGGTTTTTTAACTTTTGATGAGAATGTTAAATTTTTACTGTCGGTATTGCGTTTCTCTCAACGAAAAAATGATGGGAAAAAAGGATCTAGGGATATTAGATTAAAAATTTAATCTCTTAAAAGAGATTACCTAAACGATTTCATGGTCCACTACTATTTAATCCATAAGAACCCCCACTTTTTTATAACTTAGGATTTACTTTAATAAAAAGTAAATTTTAAAGTAAAAGCATTTAATAGAATAACAGTATTTGTCTGTGTAATTTTTATAGAGCTGAAATAATACATTCAAATGGATAGTTTAAAACGTCTAAAAATTTCCTAAATTTTCTAAATATTAGAGTTTCATTGTAATCCTTCTATCAAAAACAGTTTGAATGTTAATTTAGGCTACCAATAAAATTGAGTTGTTACATGCTTCAAGTGTTATTTTAGTCAGTAGTTCAAAAATCCTAGAAGCTACTTTGTATCAAAAAGAGGCAATTAGTTGAATTTTTTCACCCGGTTGATTACTAAATTTTTTAAGATTCAGTAAAATCCAGATTTTTTCCATAGGTTTCTGAGTAAAAAAATGAAAAAATCAAGCCCAGAATTGACCAGCTAATTATTATGGTTGTAGCTAACAACACTGTATCAACATTATTAATAAAATTCTTAAAAACAGTAATTGAAATTATACTTGTAGCTCTTGCGAAATTTGTTAAAGATGAGGTGCTTAAGGCTCTAAAATTAGACCCAAATGTTTCAGCGCAAGAAAGAGCGACAACTCCGAAATTAGATGTTAAGATATAAAAAACTAATAGAAATAACTTATATCCAAGTGCAGTTTGAGGAGGAAATATATAAATGTAAATAGGTATGAGTAGGGAGAAAATTAAACAGATTCTTATTGCCAATAGTCTACTTTTCAATAGCTCACTAAGCCCAACTCCTACAAAGTCTCCAATGATGATACCAAGGTATCCGTAAAAAATAGCGGTGCTAACAGGGATAGGATCAAGTCCAAGTTTTTTTGATATCTCAGGCGAGAAAGTCATAAATGTTCCAAGCACGGCAAAAATATGACCGGTGAAGATGATTAAAATTAAAAAATCTCTAGTCCTTTTAAAAGAAGAGAAGAACTGAAACACATTTCCTCGAGAGAGAGTCTCTGCTTGGGTTTTTAAAAAAATATCACTCTCAGATACACTAAACCTAAATATTAAAAGAAGGAGACCAAGAACTCCTCCAAGGATATAAGCGTTTCTCCAATAAACGTAATCTGATATTAAAGATGCCACTATTACACCTAATAATCCAAAACTTATTAAAAAACCTAAACCCCAACCACGATGTTTAGGATCAAGCTGCTCCGATACAAGGGTAACAGCAGCTCCCAGCTCTCCAGCTAAGCCAAATCCACACAAAAACCTTAAGATTCCATAAATAAAGGTCGACTGAACAAAGGCACACAATAATGTGGTGATTGAATACAAAAATATTGTAGCGAATAATGCTGTTTTCCTCCCTAATTTATCTCCAAGGTAACCAAAAAAAACTCCTCCCGTAAGCAGACCTAAAAACTGTAGATTCAAGATTACGGCTCCAGTTGATAGCAGCTCATCATCGGTAACCCCTAATTCCTTGAGACTCTGAACTCTATATATTTGAAATAAAAGTATGTCAAAAATATCAACGAAGTAGCCCAATGCTCCAGCAAGCAATGCAATAATTTGAGCTTTTGACATTAACTAAGCTGTAAATCTAGATTTTACTTTTTCATTTCAAGGCTATTCAACAGAATATAAAACCAATCTTTTGATGTTAAGAATTTCTTTTTAAGCTTAACTTAATGGTTAGCTTAAACTAAAAAAATTAGGGCTTATAGCTTTTTTCATTTTTTACATATTTTAACATACCTATTCATTCTAATTTTTTTAGAACAGTTGGTTCGGATGGTTCATTTTTTACTGTAAAATTTTTAAATTATGTTTAACAGTTCTGTTTTCAACTTTGGCTCGTAAAAATCTTTACTAAATTTAATCCGTAGCTTATCTTAAATAAATTCTCTAAGATAAATACTAATCTTGATCGTTGAAAAGCTGCCCGAATTCTGTAGTTTTTTGGTGATCGACGGACCCGTGGGTGCGGGCAAAACTAGCATTATAGATCTCTTGAAAAATGAATACCCAAAATTTTTTTACACTAGAGAGCCTGGGGGAACCGAGTTAGGAAAAATCCTCAGAGAGTTAATACTTGATTCAAAACCATCTCTTTCAGCTTGGACCCAGCTTTATCTTGTTTTAGCTGATCGAGCCGAGCATTTAGTTAAACTAAAAAACTCAGATACTTTAATTGTCTCTGATAGATTTATTTACTCAACTATTGCTTATTTTGGAGCAGCGTATGGTCTAGGAGAAGATTTTGTTACAAACCTTTGCAGAGTCTTGATAGGCAATATGATCCCAGATCTTGTTATATTACTGGATGTTGATCCTAAAGTGGGAAGAACTAGAAAACTTAGGCAAGGGCCATTAGATAATTTGGATGGAATGCCCTTAGAGTTTCACTCAATTGCTCGTAATTCATTTTTGAAACAAGCTCAAGAATTTGAAGAACCGTTTTTAGTTATTGACACAACCGAACAAGATATCTCTAAGACTTACCAAATGATTAAGAAAATTTTTGATCAAATAATCTCGAACTCACCTAAAATAGCCTGAAAATTAATATACTGTTATCAAATCTTCTTAAGTTATTTTTTGTTCTTTCTTTAATCAAAATTTTTGAGGGTTTAAGCATTAAAAAAATTTCTTTTGAGTAAACCAGTGAGTTACATGTAAAAGTAGTTCAAAACGGAGTAAAAGAAATTTTCTGAAGTCATCTGAAATTATACTGGTGATATTCTTACGCTCTTACTTTTGAAGTTGAAGAAGCCTTTCACTCTCTCGTTTTGCTAATTCTGATTTCTTAATTCTCCATAATATTACCTTCGCTTCCTCCAAATTTTTTCTCCAGTTGACAATTGGTTTTGGTCTTTTAGTAGGAAGCCACATTTTGCAAAATCGATAAAATCTATCGTTATCTCTTAATTGTTTTTCAGGATCATATATTCTTATAGTATTATATCCGGTAACTCCTGCCTGCATTTGAATCTGTGGGTAATGTATCCCTGGTTCGAAATCTAAAAAAAGTTTAGCAAGAGTATTAGCTGCGAATTCCCATGGTTGTTTTAAAGCGTGACAGAAGAATGAGACAACCATGGCTCGCATTCTGAAATTAATCCACCCAGTTGCTTTTAAACATTTCATAACTGCATCAACTAAATCAACACCAGTTTCTCCCTCGGCCCAAGCTTGAATTAATTCATGATTAACCTCAAACGGCCAAGGTTTAAATGCTGCGTTAATACTTTCAAACTCATATTCTGGCAGTGATTCAAATTTCTGAATAAAATGTGAACGCCAAAAAAGCCTCGAAATGAAGGCGTTGCGCGAGCTTAAGGAGCTGGTATTAGATGCTTGAACGCTCTGATACACCTTTCTTGCGCTGATATTGCCGTATGCCAAATAAGGGGATAAACGAGAAGAATAAACTTGGGATTCATAAGGTTTTGAAATTGATTTCAAGTATTTTTCAAGCCTCCGTTCGCAAAAAGATTTAAGTACCTTCAAAGCCTCCTCCTCGCCGGGAGTTTGAAAATTATTAGGATAATAAGAAAGCTCTGATTTAATTGCATACGGAAGTTCAAAGTGATTTTCCTTTAAATTTACAGCTAAATTTGCTTTGGGATATATTTTCAATGTTTTTTCGCTAAACCATCTTTCTACTCTCTCTTTCCATCCATCTCTGCTATTTTTTCCTCTTTGAATTCCGTCCCATGGTATCTCTATCCAAGTAACATGATTTTTTTTAAAAAATCGCCTTAATCTAATATCTCTTTTAAATGTGGCATCTACACCCACTTCCTGGTGAGAAACAACGCACTTAACTTTAAAAATTGTTAGAAGATATTGAAATATTTCTAACGCCTCTCCCCAGAAAACTTTTATCGAGTGACCATACTTATTTAAATTTTTATCAAGATTTAATAGGCTTCCATAAATAAACCTCCAGTGACGAATGTCCCATGTTGGCAAAAGTCTTAAAGATGGTTCAAAAATATAAATTATTAAGTATGGTAAACCTAACTCCTCGGCTTTAACAATTGATGGATTATCATGTAGCCTCAAATCCCTTTTTAGATAAACGATATTAATCAGCTGATATTGCTCCATGGTTTAATAGGAAATTTAAATAGTCGTCACCTACTTTAACTAATTCGTTCTTTTTGGAAGAATTAGTTAATCTACTCAATAAAGGCTTCAGGCGAGGATTTTCAGATAGTTTGTCATAATTTTTGTGTATGAATCTGTAAAAGAGTCCATCAAGTTTAAGTGTCCATTCTCCTTTTTTAAAATCAGACATCTTTAAAATATAATTGGAGCCCGAAAAATATGGCTTTGTTGAGAGAATTCCTCCGCAAGCAAACTGACTCATCGAGTAAACATTAGGTACCATTACCCAATCAAATGCATCTATGAAATTTTGCATAAAATATTTATAAACTTCATCAGGATGAATTTCGCACAGAAAAAGAATATTCCCAACTACCATCAATCTCTCGATGTGATGTAGATATGCAATCGATTCTACTTTTTTTACACAATGAATTAAGGGTTCTAAATTAAATTTCTTTAGGTCTTTAATTTTATATCTGTGATCAAAAAAATTTGATTTTCTTATGACTGAGCCTTTAGTTTCATACAAAAATCTCATGTATTCCCTCCAGCCAATTATTTGTCTAAGGAATCCTTCAATAGAAGGCAGGTTTTCGTTATTTACTCTCTCAATAACCTTAGAAATGATAACTGTAGGATCTAATAATCCTACGTTTAGATATGCTGCTATACCACTATGAAAAATAAAATTACTTTTTACAGTGATAAAATCCTGGTAGGCTCCAAAGTTCTCAAGCCTCTGCTCCAGGAAAGTTTCAAACCAAGTTTCAGCATCTTCTCGCGTTACAGGGAAGAAAAATTTTTCACTACTTCCTGGATTTGAGGGAAACAAAGATTCGACATAATCTTTTGCTTCTTTGACAAAAACATTTTGTTTTACACAGGGATCTGGTGGCAGAGAGAATTTTTTTGGCAATCTTTTCCTATTGAAAACATCAAAACTCCACCTTCCTCCAACTGGTTTTCCATTTGAATATAGAATTGAGTGTTTTTTTCTTTGATGTATATAAAAATCATGTAATTTGTATTTATCCTTTATACCAAAATCAGACTCTAAATCTTTCAATGAGTTAATAAAATTTGGTGTGGTATGAAAAAGCACACTAGATCCTAGTAAAACTCTCAATCTTTTGGCTAATATGTAATCCGTGGGTTCATATGTGTGGAACTTTTGAAAACCTAACTCTTTAAGTTTTTTTACCACCTGCTTTAAATTTTTAAATGCTTGAAAATCGAAATATAACACAGCTCTACCTGAGTTTTTCAGCTCAAACTCGTGAGCTTTCATTGTTGCTCTGTGAAAAACTAGTTTTAGCTTATGAAATTTGACTTCATACTCATAATCATTAAAAAACAATGAATCCTCAATAAGGGCAATCGTATGATCTTTAGGTAAACTCAGGTTTTGTTTATAAAGTTGGTGGGGGAAAATTAGCCAAACGGAGGACATATTTTTTTACCCTGTTTTAAGTTTATTACGCTTAGTTAATAATAAGAACAACAAGCTCAATTGGTCCAAGTCTCTGCTCAATAATAAGGTCTATAGAACCATACCGAGGAGCACTGTAAATGATAAGCGAACTAATATTAATTCAAGTAGCAATGAATGTTTGTTAAAATAATACAAATCGCATAAAATCGCGATGTGTCATCTCCTTTAATTTTTTACTGGGTTAGAAGAGATTTTAGGCTAACAGATAATCCAGCGCTACACTATGCTAGCATGGTGGAAAAAAAGCCTATTATTCCAATTTTTTTTATTGAACCTTATATGCAGCAAGGTGCGGTTGAAAACAACTTTGGATGGCCTCAAAGGTTTTTTCTAACAAGAGCTTTAAAGAATTTTGCCAAACAATTTAAAGATTTTTATATAATTAATGATCACCCAACAAAATTTTTCCGGAAAATAGCTGAAAAGCATCCTTTAAAAATTTTAGTTAACGAGGACGTACATCCTGATTTTTACTCTCAAGTAAAAAAATTACATAAAACAGGAATTGATATCAGGGTTTTCCCCGATCAGATAACAGTGCCTAAAAATACTGTTACCAGTAATGGATCAGAATTTTCTGTTTTCTCACCATTTAAAAAAGCTGTTTGGGATTTCTTTTTAGCACAAAAACCATTACCAAATGTTCATATTGAGACAGAAAAAAATATTTTTTGTGAAAACTCTAAATTAGATCATACAAATTTGGAAACAGTATTTTCTAAGTCTCGTAAGTTTTTAGTAGACAATTATGTTATTGATTTAGATGAAATTTCAGAGGGTCCTAAGCTTGATGGATGGTATTTTACTGAGCAAGAGGCACAAAAGATGTTGGATGAATTTATCCAAAATAAACTAAGGCTTTACCATAAAAATAGAAATTTTCTCAACATGGATGGCACATCAAAACTAAGCTTAGCGCTGACATGGGGTTTAATCTCGGCAAGAAGTATTAAACAGAGAATTATGGAGTATATTAACCTAGATTACATCAAACCAGATTCCAAAGAGTTTACTGGAGAGATTACGTTCATTTCAGAGCTGATTTGGAGAGAGTTTTATAAATATCTTCTTTTTCTAAAGCCATGGCTACTTAAAACTGAATTTCAAGAAAATAAAAGAGGTATTAAATGGCTCAGTAATGATAAAGCTTTATTGCGTTTTAAATCATGGATAAGGGGGGAAACAGGCTATGCCATTGTGGATGCCGCAATGAAGGAGATTCAACAAACAGGTTTTATGCATAACAGGGCCCGAATGATAGTTGCCTCAATTTTGACCAAAAACCTTGGTATTAATTGGAGATGGGGTCAGGAATACTTTAGGGCAGCTTTGATTGATTTAGATGAGGCTTCAAATAACGGAGGATGGCAATGGTCTGCTAGTGTTGGTGCAGACCCTCAACCAATTCGAATATTTAACCCATATCTTCAAGCTAAAAAGTTTGATCCTGATTTTACTTACCAAAGAAGATGGTTAGGACCCGCGTTCGAAAGGTACAAGAAAGATGAAAAGGATATTGCTCCAATTAAGCCTTTGGTGGAACACGTTGATGCTAGACAAGAGGCCTTAAGAAGATATTTTTTATCTTAGATAAAGATATTTCTGTTCAGATCCCAATTTTCTATATATTTTTTTACAAAGCTTAGAAATTGTCCTGAAACAGATCCATCAATTACTCGATGATCGTATGACAGAGTTAAGTAACATAGATCCCGAATAGCTATCTTGTCATCATCCACTACCGCTGGTCTTTTTGTTATAGCACCTAGACATAGTATTGCTACCTGAGGCTGGTTTATTATCGGTGTCCCGATTAATGTTCCAAAGACTCCTGGATTTGTAACGGTAAATGTCCCTCCGGCTACCTCATCAGGTGTTAATTTTTTATTTCTAGCTCTATTAGCAAGGTCGTTTAAGGCTCTACAAATACCTAAGAAAGACTTTTCTTCAGCTCTTTTAATAACTGGCACAATGAGTCCGGTGTTACCTAATGCAACCGCCACACCTAGATGGATGTGTTTTTTATAAATTATGTTAGTCCCATCAACTGATGTGTTTAAAATGGGGAACTCTAAAATTCCCTTAATCGCAGCTTCTAAGAAAAAGGGAGTGAATGACAGAGAGTACCCTTCAATTCTTTGAAAATCTTCCTTAATACTGTTTCTGAATCTTGAGATCCTAGTGCAATCAACTTCAATAATTGAGTAAACGTGAGGACTAGTTGCCTTCGAACGCACCATGTGCTCTGCAATAGACCGTCTCATAATGTCCATCGGGGTGATGGTATGTTCATTATCTATCAATTGTTTCGCAAGCTCAGGACTGATCTCTAATCCAGATGAGAAAGATAGTTTACTAATTTGATATTTGGGAGCTTGCTGTGAGGAATTATCTGAGGTCTGAGCTGAGCTAGTCTGATTCACTTTGTCCAATGACCTTGAGCGAATGTAATTTTGAATATCTGCTTTTGTCACTCGGCCCCCTGCTCCGCTTCCTTTTATCTCCTGCAACTCATGATCTGTTAAACCAGCCTCTTGAGCTATTTGCCTAACAACAGGCGTAATCTTTGACATAGAATCTTTCTCCCTAGAAAGATTTTCGCCATCATTTTGATATATTGCCTGTTGAGTAACATCCGTATCAATTACAGCAATGACCGTTTTAACTGGAACAACCTCTCCTTCCTTGAAAATTATTTTTTTTATCCTACCATCAGCTGGTGCAGGTACTTCCGAATCTACTTTATCCGTTGAGATTTCTAATATAGGTTGATCACGCTTTACTACATCTCCTTCCTTGACTAACCATTTAGATATGGTTCCTTCAGTGACACTTTCCCCCATTTGGGGCATCAGAACCTCAATTTCCATTTTTTAAAAGTTTAACACTTCTACGGCTGATTTGTAAATTTGCTCTTCCTGTGGCAATATAGCCTTCTCTAGGTTTGGTGCTTGACACACTCCTGGAACATTCAAACCACCCACTCTAACGACTGGAGCATCTAGGAAATTAAAACAGTCTTGAGCTATTCTTGCAGCAATTTCAGCACCGTATCCCATAAATAAAGAATCTTCATGCACAATTAAAGCTCTTGATGTCTTTTTTATAGACTTAGCTATCGTTTCAAAATCAAGTGGATATAAAGTTCTAATATCAATAACTTCTACAGTTTTGCCAAAATTGCGTTGAATATCTCTTGCAACATTAACGCACCTATGCAAGGTATAACCGTATGAAATAATTGTTAAATTTTCGCCACTTGATACTATTTTTGCTTTTCCTAATGGAACATACTTTTTAATTGGTGATTTTGAATAAGGTGCTCTATAAAGCCCTTTATGCTCAAGAAATAAAACTGGATTGTTTGATCTGATGCTTGCGTTTAAAAGCCCATAAGCATCTCCAGCATTACTCGGCATCACAATTACCAAACCACCAAAATGCGAGAATGTAGCTTCTATGTTTTGAGAATGATAAAAGGCTCCTCTAATATAACCACCAACAGCTACACGTATAACAACATTCGCTGTAAAATCGCCTTTTGATCGGTAGCTAATGGTATTTAATTCATTTCTGATCTGATTCATAGCAGGCCAAATATAATCGCCAAACTGAATCTCAATAACAGGTTTGAAGCCCTTTAAAGCGAGTCCAATAGCTACTCCCACAATGCTTGATTCAGCAAGTGGAGAATTGAAACATCGCTCAACCCCAAAAAGCTCGGTTAGTCCTCTTGTCGCTCCAAAAACACCTCCTTTGCCATGTGCAACATCTTCTCCGAAAACTACAATCTCAGATCGAAGCTTCATGGCATCTTTTAAGCATTGGTTTATACTATCTACCATAACAACCTCAGGACCCTCAGGTTCAGATTCATCTTGACCAAAAGAATCATCATAGTTTATAGCTCCTACGAAAATTTCCTCAACAAGAGGATCCTGCTCAGCTTCAACCTTCGAAATAGCTTCATCTATTAAAGCCTTAATTTCCGAGGATATTTTTTCTAACTCTTCTTTAGTGCAACCAAGCTCAATTGCTTCAGCTTCCACAAAAATTAACGGATCTTTTTTTTCTGCAATAGATATATCTTCAAGTGGTCTATATTTTGTTTGATCATCAGAAATGGAGTGGCTACATAATCTAGGGACTAAAGCCTCTATTAAAATAGGTGTTTCTCCTAGTTTGACTCTTTGATAAGCCGATGTAAAGGCCTCATAAAGTTTTTTTATATCTTTACCCTCAACTGTTACAGAGGGAAGAAAAGCTTCTGCAATACTAGATATCTTTTTTTTACACCATAATTCCTGAAAAGAAACAGAAATTGCCCAAAGATTGTTATGAATAACAAATACAATCGGCAAGTTATCTTTAGATGCCCAATTAAGAGCCTCAAAAAAATCACCTTGACAACAGGCTCCCTCCCCTGCACTAACGTAAACCACCCCTTTCTCTTTGGATTTTTTTAAACCGAGAGCAAATCCAACAGCCGGTAAGAATTGGCTTCCAGTGGGAGAACTTTGAGATATTATGTTTAATTCTTTACTTCCCCAATGCATAGGCATTTGTCTTCCATGTGAGTTGGGATCAGTTTCTTTAGAGAGCAGATTTCTTCCAAAATCTTCAAAACTCATACCTAAGCCAAGCACCAAAGAGTGTTCCCTGTAGTATGGAAAGAACCAGTCCACACTAGGAGAAAAAATTTCTGATGCAACAGCTCCGATTACCTCATGACCTTTACAACCAATCTGAAAATGACATTTATTCTGCTTATACAAAGTTATAGATTTTTCATCAAAAAGTCGAGCTGTGACTATTTTTTTATAAATTCTAAGCAATAACTCTCTCGTGAGTTCCATATAATTCCAGGTTTGATTTAAAAATTTGTTGTGCAGCTAAAATGACTTCATCTAGAGAAACTGACCGAAAATCTTCCATGAAACAGTATAATGAAGAATCTAATCCACACGGATTAATCAAATAAAGACCATAAGGAGGCTCCCTTTTTACATTTAAACATAATCCATGAATTGAAACTCCTCGAGAGATATGAATTCCTATTGAAGCTATTTTTAATGGTTTATTGTTTTTTAATACCCAAACCCCAGTTTTTTGTTCAATCTGATATGCTTTTATGTCAAATTTATCAAGTACTTTAATTGTCAAGGTCTCTAATTTTCTAATCCAGGATAAACAATCCAGCTCCCTTTTTCTTATATTAATGATTGGATAAATAACGAGCATTCCCGGTCCATGATACGTAAAATCTCCTCCCCTATTTGTTTGAACAATGTCAATGGAGTTACTTTTTAAGAAATTTGTTGAAACTTTTAAATTTTCTAAGTTAGCAAGTCTTCCATAAGTAATAACCGGTGAATGCTCACATAGAATTAAAAATTCATTTCCACTTTTTAAACAATCTTCTCTAAGAAGTTGTTGAATTTGCCATGTTTCCTCATAATTCGCATTTTTTCTCACTATAACTTGCATTCGAAGCTAAAAATTAATTGGCCTTCCAACAGCTGCTGCTACAGATTCCAAAAACATCTCAGATAAGGTTGGGTGAGGGAAAACTGTTTCAATTATACTCTCTGCAACAGCCTCATGTGATTTAGCTACTGATACTGTTGCAATTATCTCAGTGACCTCTGGGCCAATCATGTGTACTCCAAGTATCTCGCCATATTTAGAATCTATGATTACTTTGCAGAATCCGTCAGTTTCAAAAATAGCGACAGCTTTACCAAGAGCAGTAAGAGGGAATTTTAAAACTTTGATGCTATGACCTTTAGCTTTGGCTTGCTCCTCAGTTAGTCCAATTGAAGCAACTTGAGGTTCCGTGTAAATACAGCTCGGAATTTTTTCTTTATCAAGCGCCTTATGACTATGACCCGAGAGGATCTCTGCCACTATAATCCCTTCATGACTTGCCTTATGCGCTAACATTGGAGCTCCAATACAGTCCCCTATCGCATACACAAGCGGATTTGTAGTCTGATAGTTTTCATTAACTGATATTATATCTTTGTTAACAAGAATACCTGCCTTTTCCGGTTCAACCAGCGCAGAGTTTGGCGTAACACCAACAGCGATCAGTATCATTTCACTGGTAATTTTGTTCACGTTGCCATTAGAATCTTGAACTTCAAGAGTATACTCTGATCCATCTTTATTGATTGATCTAACGGAGCAGCTTGTCATTAATCTTATGCCATTTGATTCAAAAGATTTACTAAGAGCAACAGATATTTCTGGATCTTCAAGTGGTGCTATTCTATCCAAAGCCTCAATCAGCGTTACCCTACACCCAAGACTAGCGAAAAAATAACTAAACTCTAAACCAATAGCACCTGCACCAATAACGGCTAAACTTTTTGGTAAGTTTTTATTTGCTAAAATTGTTCTGTAATTATGAACCGTTTCTCCATCTACATCAATAAATGGTAAACTTTTTGGGCGGGCACCTACCGCTAGAACTGCATTTTTAAATTTAAAAGTTTTAACTCCATCTTTGCCTTCCACCGTAATCGTTGAAGGGTCAGCGAATTTTGCGTGACCATATATCACTTCAACATTATTTTTTTTCATTAAGTACTTTACTCCCTGCTCCAATTTTGTAGCAACTGACCGAGAGTTCTGCATAATTTGGGAAAAATCAAAAGAGTATCCATTAATTTTCACTCCAAAAGTAGACGATTTCTGAATGTCATTCAGAAATTTTGCGTGCCGGAGAAGAGATTTTGTTGGAATACAACCCCAATTTAAACAAATACCTCCTAAATTCTCTTTTTCAATTAATGTCACTTCACGTCCCAGTTGAGCCGCACGAATGGCACAAGTGTACCCCGCCGGGCCTCCACCTATTATAATAAGATCCTTGATATCCATATTTTGAAAGATTAACACACTGTAATTTAAGGTGTAAATGAGGCACATTTTTGGAACTCTAAACTCTAACAGAATTGAAATTAAATTTTATGGTCCATTTCCTATAACTGTTGGTGAGGTGCTTGATAAGTTTATAAGTGAAAAGTTTACAAATTTTAATGTTACAGTTAATGGAAAGCCGGAGCAACTTGACACTGTGTTAGTGAAACCATCCATGATTGAAATATTTTTTGGAGAACAGATTAAAACTGTGAATCTCCCTCAAGTTGTATGGAGAGATGAACATTTGGCAGTTGTTTTTAAACCTCCTCTTATGGCAACTCAACCTACCCGTTTTGCTTCGGAGCCTCATCTTAAAGGCTTTTTGACAGAGATGTTTGGTCCTCAAATTCATATACCAAGTAGATTGGATTTTGGTGTATCAGGGCTTATCTTGGTTAGCTTAACCTCTAAAACTCATAAATTTGTGCATAACTTATACGAAAAAAAATTAATTAAAAAATATTACTGCTTTAAAAGTTTAAATTCTGTACCCTGGCTCTATCGGTATATTGAAACGAACATAGTAACTAATCCTCTGCATCCTGCCACAAGATTAGTATCACGTGGCCAAGGGGCTCAGAGTCTATTTATTAATCTTAAAATTTTCACGGATTATGGCTGGATTTATGTGGTGAGGATATTCACGGGAAAAACCCATCAAATTAGGTTGCATTCGAAGTATTTAGGTATACCTATAATCGGAGATCCTTTTTACAATCCATCAGCTCAGCCCAAAAGTTTTGAATTGTGTTGTTTTTGTTTGAGCTTTAATTATTTAGGCCAAGATCATACATTTTTCATCCCAAAAAACTTATCTCCAACCTGGTTAAGTTTAGAAAAGGTTATTGAGATGCAGGATCTTTGGTTTATCTAAAGCCTTTTAATAATCCTGCCTGTTTTAAGGTCGTAAGGACTAATTTCCAAAACAACTCTATCTCCAGGCATAATCTTAATTGAGTATTTTTTTAGTTTGCCCCCCGGATAGGCAGCAACTGTTAATTTCTCATTTATTTTTACTAAACATCTCATATCTGGGTATACTTCTAGTACAGATCCTTCAAAAATCAATACATCTTTATCCATTTTTTATGATCTCAAAAATTCCAATTTCGTAATACTTTCTCTTCCTCGCACTTAAAATATCCTCAACCGATTTTCCTGAAAACTCAGAAATCTGTTTTAGCAGATGATCTTTTAGAATTTTAAAACTTTCTTCATGACCCCAATGTAGTCCTCCTAAAGGCTCAGGAATAATAGCATCTACTATTCCCATTTTTTTTAAATCAGCTGCAGATAATTTTAACATTTCTGCACATGTTGCTACGTGCTTTACAGCATCCTCCCCGAATAGAATAGAAGCACAGCCCTCTGGAGATATGACTGAGTAGTATGCATTCTCAAACATTATTATTTTATCTGTTAAACCTAGTGCTAATGCGCCTCCGCTGCCACCTTCGCCAAGTACTATACTTATCGTAGGAATAGTTAAATGTGCCAGTTCTAAAAGATTCTCGGCTATAGCTTGAGCTTGTCCTCTCTCTTCAGCTTGATCCCCTGGAAAAGCTCCTGGTGTATCTATAATTGTAATAAGAGGCAACCTAAATTTTTCTGCCAATTTAAATATTCTTAACGCTTTTCTATATCCTTCCGGATGAGGCATGCCAAAATTTCTTTTGCTTCTCTGCTTTAAACCCTGACCTTTATCCTCGGCTACTAAAGCAACCCTATACAGATCTAATTTTGCCAATCCCGCTATAATAGCGCTATCGTCGCCATATCTCCTATCACCATGCAGCTCAATAAAATCGTGAAAAACCTCTTGAATTAGCGTTTGGGCCGTTGGCCTATCTAGGTGACGAGCTATTTGAACACGTTGATATGGTGTAAGGTTCAGATAAACCTTCTTTTTTAGTTCCTCTAATTTTTTTTGCAATCTTGCTGCTTCTTTATCAGAGCATGTTATAAGTTCTTGGGTTAACTTAAAAATTTCATTCTCAAAAGGTAGAGGGTTTTTTAAAATGCTACTCATCTAAACTCTCAAAAATATATTTTGCATCAAGGTAGATAATACACGGTTTTTTAAACTCAAAATCCTCAATAACATTTACCAAGTCCTGAAGCCGATATCTATAGCATAAAACTTTTTTATCTCCAACATTTATTTCAACGCCTCTGAGATCCCCTGGTTTTGGTAATACCACATAACCTCTTTTTATTGGTTCATGTAACATATAATAAGTTTGCTTCCTAGCAAATGTTTTTGTGTCTTTAACAAAGAGCCTAAGTGCAGTATCAAAGTCGAGTTCATTTTTTAAATACTTTAAGAAATGCTTATAACCTATGCTTTTTTTTATTCCCCATGCATCAGGTCCATACAGCTTAGCAGCATTCGAGACTTCTTGAATCAGCCCCTGATTCAACATTTCTAAACATCTTCTCTCTATTCTGCTGTATAGTTCTTTTCTATCCCAAATTAATCCAAGGATTAAAGGCTTCACTCGAAGTTCTGCAAAATTATGATTTTTAATCGCCTCAGAGTATTTTTTATTTAGTTGAATAAATTGTAGAGCTCTTTGAATTCTAATTTTATCAGAGGGCGATATTTTTGCTGCGTACTCAGGGTCCAAGACCTTAAGTTTCTCATAGCTAATATCAGAAATTGCAAATTTCGGCGAGGTGTCTTTTAAATAACCGTGAATCAGAAATTTTAGGTACATATACGAACCTGCCACAATTACCGGAAGCTTGCCAACTGAATTGAAACTTTTTACTAATCCAAAAGCTTCATCAGAAATTTGTGCAGCATTTATTCTTGTATTAGGAGTATATATCCCGATCAAATGATGACGAACTCTCTTAATCTCATCTACCGATGGAGCTCCTGTTCCTATTGGAATATCTTTATAAATCTGACTTGCATCTAAAGAGATTATTTCAGATTTCAAACGTGTTGCTAATTCAACAGAGACTTTAGTTTTACCAGAAGATGTAGGGCCAGTAATTACAAGTGCTCTAGGTTTATCTACGAAAGCAATCATCTAAACTTGAACAATCAATCTCAAAAACAAAAGGTCTTCCATGGGGGCAATATGTTACTCCTAAAGAGCTTAATTCTAGGAGCAAGGCTTCAGCTTCCACTGGAGCTAAATGATCTCCAAGTTGAATACTGCTTTTGCAAGCTAATTTAGCAGCTAGTCTTGAAATAAAATCGTGTAAGCCAAACTTACCCTGATCAAATGATTCATTAACCGCAGATGTTATTAGACTTATGTCTCCCTTGCATAGATTCAATAAGCCAGAGTTGATCTCTAAGATACACAACTCATTATCTATCTCTTTTAGAGTTATACCACACTCTTTAAATAACGCTAAAGCTGAAGAATCGTTTGGGTGATTAATTTTTACAGGCATTAGTAAAGGTTGTTTAGTTGAATCTTTTTTTAAAGAGAATAATATTTTTTCATACAATAACCTTTCATGAGCGGCATGAGGATCAATTATTAAGATTTTTTCTTTATCAATGGTTGTGTGAAAAATTAGGTAACCTCGATTTGTCATTCCAAGAAACTTACACTTAGTAAGATTGCTTACGTCATTAAATAAATGATTTGAGGCTAAAGGTTTATCATTACGAGATATTTCAACAGAGTTAGATGCGCCATTTTGCAAGGCGTTATTCGAAAATGATAAATTTTCGAAATTAAAGAAATTTACATCACCTTTTGGTTCTTTATTGCTATAGCTTACCGCTTGCAAAAAAAATCCGCGAGGAAGCAGATTATTCCTAATTTTTTGAACACAAGAAAATATCTCCTGATAAATTTTACTTGGGCTCAAAAACCTCACCATTAATTTCCGAGGATGCACATTACAATCAATTAAGCTTGGATCAATATTTAAACTTATGTAACCACATAAATCCTTATCAGATTTAACAAGTGTCGTTAAACTTTCCTTAACAGCCTTTAAAACTAAACTATCTTGAACTGGTCTCCTGTTTACAAGTATGTAAAAATTACCCTTTGCTCCTAAACTTTTTAGTCCAATATATCCTTCAATTTGAATGAATCCACGGTCATTTGAGAAATATGCCAGTTTATCACCGAAAAATTCAATAACTCGATTAGTAGAATTCTGAAATATTTCTACTTTGCCATCAATTGATAATGTTATTTGAACATCTTTATTGGCTAGTAAGTATGGTTTAACAAGTTCTTTAATTCTTTTATTCTCAGTGTTGGCCTCTGCTTGAAATTTTTTTCGTGCCGGTGCATTTTCGAAAAGATCTTTGACCAAAACAGAAGTTCCTACACTGCAAGATACAATATCATCTTTCACTTTCTTGCCAAAATCGTAAACGATCTCTCTACCAAGATCATTTGCTAGGTGCCTGCTACAAATACTCAAACGGCTTAACTGGGAAATGGCATATAAACCTTCCCCTCTGAATCCATACGTTCTTAACATGGATAAGTCGTCAAGAGATTTAATTTTTGAAGTTGCAAACCTCATCAAAGCTGTTTCAACTTGATCTGCGGGGATTCCAACACCGTTATCCTCTACAAAAATCAAATCGAGACCTCCTCCTTCAACTTTTATTTTTATATTTTTAGCTCCAGCATCCAAGCTGTTCTCCAGTAGTTCTTTAACTACAGATTCAGGTCTTTCAATAATCTCACTTGCAGCTATTTGTGATGAGAGCCAATCCGGTAGTATCTCTATCACCTCAGTAAAGGTTTTATAAAAACTCTTCTAACATTTTTGGGATTAAGACCTGATCTCACTAGAAATGAAAACGGCTGATTTAGGGGGGTTTTCTGGATATCTACCATTAACTCTTTTGAATCGGTAACTTTTTTACCATTAAATTCCAAGATGTAATCAGCTGCTTCCGGCTCTAAAATGAATTCAAAACCACCACGAAATCTAATAATTCTTTCCATTGGAACAATACCAGCTCTGTCAGCAGGCGAGTCTGGTATAACTCTTCTAACTGCTACTCCCCATTGGGTGTTCTGTAACACCCATCCTATGAATGGCTTTCGAACTTTTCCAAACTTAAGCAAATCTGGCAGAATTCTTTTAACATCATCAATAGGCACCGCAAAAGAAATTCCTCCAAACATTCCAGACTTGGATAAAATTTGCGTGTTTATTCCAATGACTTTTCCAGATAAATCAAAAAGAGGGCCACCACTACTACCCACATTTATCGCTGCGTCAGTTTGAATCATGGATACCAACCCTTCACGAGTACGCACAGTCCGGTTGACAGCAGAGATTATTCCAGAGGTCATTGTCCAATCAAGACCAAACGGGTTCCCGATAGCTACCACTTTCCTTCCAACTTTAAGGGAATCAGAATTTCCAAAACTTACTTGAGTTAATTTTCTACTTGGCAAAGCTGTTAGTTTAACAACGGCAACGTCAAGCTCATTGTCCATCCCTACTAATTCAGCCGGAATCTTATCTCCTCCATGTAGAGTTACTATTATCCTAGTTTTAGGATCTACTATTACGTGAGCATTAGTGAGAATCAAACCCTGCGATGAATCAAAAATAAATCCACTTCCAATACCTCTGGTTGGTTGAGGATCAAAAAAATCAAAAGGATCTAGTTCAACTCTAACTGTGGTAATAAAAACCACTGCAGGGGCGTTATTTTCAAAAATCTGAACTAATTTTTCTTCTTCCGTTTGCGCATAAAGAAATAAACTAGGAATTAAAAATATTGAAATTACCAGATTAATCATACTGAGCAATTACACAATCATACTTAAAAGTTTCTTAAAACTAATATTCACTTTTTTTTCTTAACATTCTTGTCGCTATCCAAATCCGCTTTTTGTAATTCCGACGGACAATTACGTTTTATTCCGGCTTTCTCTAAAATTAAACTTTCTATTTTCTGAGCAATAGAAGGATTTTGCTGTAAATAAATTCTTGCGCTATCTCGACCTTGACCCAGTTTTTCACCCTGAAAAGCATACCAACTTCCTGCTTTGTCTACTACCCCATAATCTACGCCCAGGTCTAACAACTCCCCCTCTTTACTTATGCCATGATTAAATATTACGTCAAATTCAGCCTCTCTGAAAGGTGGAGCTACTTTATTTTTAACTACCTTAACCCTGACTCGATTGCCAGTGACTTCACTACTATCTTTAACTGGGCCAACTCTGCGGACATCAAGTCTTACAGACGCATAAAATTTTAATGCATTACCTCCAGTTGTAGTTTCTGGGGAGCCAAACATTACCCCAATTTTCATCCTGATTTGGTTAATAAAAATTAAGGTGGTTTTACTTTTTGAGGCAACGGCTGTTAATTTTCTTAAAGCCTTACTCATTAAACGAGCCTGCATACCTGGTTGCTGATCATAAATATCCCCTTCTAATTCAGCACGAGGTGTTAAAGCGGCAACTGAGTCAATTACAATCAATTCAACTTTGTTTGTGTTTAACAAAGCTTCAGCAATTTCAAACGCTTGCTCTCCGAAATCAGGTTGGCTAACTAGCAGTTTTTTTGTGTCAACTCCAAGCTGTTTTGCGTACTTAACATCTAAGGCATGCTCTGCATCAATGTATACTACTGTACCACCCATTCTTTGGACCTCTGCCGCAATATGTAAAGCTATGGTTGTTTTCCCTGATGATTCCGGACCAAAAATTTCTATAATCCTTCCTCTTGGGATTCCTCCCACTCCTAAAGCTATATCAAGTCCAAGGCTCCCAGTAGGAATAATTTCAATCTGCTTGCTAAGTTCGTCTCCATCAAGACGCATTAAAACACCTTCGCCAAATTTTTTTTCTAAAAGCGCGACTACTGTAGAAAATTCGTCCATAGCTATTTATTAAAATTGTAATCTCTAACCAATCCAATAACTACTCCCTGAATCTGAAATTTATCTGCTAAATCTCCACTAACAATTATTGTTTCAAACTCTTTATTTGCTGGTTTAAGCACGATTTTATCCTTATATCGATAAAATTTCTTTATTGTTGACTCTGAATTAAGGGTAGCTACAACTGTGTCCCCATCCTTAGCTTGGTTTGTTGACTTAACTATAAGGTAATCTCCATCAAAAATGTTCTCCTCAATCATTGAATTTCCTCGAGCTTTAAGAATGTAAACCTCGGATGGCTTAACCCCTTTAAATAAAAGGGTATCAAGTCTGATAAACTCCTCAAATTCTGGGGTCAGAAATGGTTTACCTGCTGATATATAACCCAAGAATCTAACGGAAATAGGTTGATCAACAAAATTTTCTGTGTCTGGAATCTCAATAGCTCCTCTTTCTATTTTTATCAAATTTTTTTTCTCTAAAGCTTTTAAATGAAACCGAGCTGTAGATAAATACTTACTTCCTAGAAATTCGGCTACCTCTTTAAGGCGTGGAGGCCTCCGATTAAGCGCAATAAAGCTCTTTAAGTAATTCAAAAGCTTTTTCTGTTTTGAGGTTAAATTCAATACCTTCGCCAATCTGTTCTGCTTTAAATTATAAAACTTTTTATTGCTCTGAGCGAGCTATATAAAATTTGCTACCCATCATAATTATTGGAAACTTAGATTTCTCGTCTTTTTCAAAGATAAGGCAGTCATTAGCTTTAATCTCTTTCTCGTTTTTGATCCTAACAATTTTTATAGGAGAGTACAGTTCTAAGGAATGGAGCCGATTGTGTAGGGTTTTAATCAACAAACATTCTTTACTTCCTGATAAGTTCTTAAATAATTCTTTATCAAAATTAGTTCTGTTTGAAAAAACAATCATGAGAATTCCTAAGCTCAAAGGTGTAATGTAAGATAAATTAGCTCGAGGCAGAAAAAGAGTTCCAAGAGAGATCAAAATGAAAGCTGATAGAATAGAGAAGTTTAAGCCTAGGAAAAATGACCCTAAAAAATACCCTACAAATCCAATTAGTTTTAAGAATATAGAATTTTTGGTTTCCATATAACTTTTAGTATCAATAATTAAAGGAATGAAATAAGCCAGAGGGAGCAAGTATGAGAGCAAAATAGTTCGTGAAAAAGAGAAAAATAGCACTATTAGTAAAATAATTTTTAAAAAATTTTTTCTAGCAGCATCATACTCTGAGGATATTTTTGAGTTCATTAGATACTTGACTGCACTTATAAATGGATGAAAGTATGGAAACACAAAAAGGGCGGAAAAAATAGCTGCTAGACCAAAAGGTTCTACATGTAATTGGCCATACCGAATATTAGCTTTCCCCAAAAATCTAAAGATATTCTCCTCTAAAAAAAAATATTTTAAGAAATTACCATCAATTGACCATACGAGCAAAAACCACCATGCCGATGATAAAAAACAACCAAAACTAAATATTAGAAATCTCTTGAAAATAATAAAAAAATTCCTAAACGAAAAATTAACAATAAAGGCGAAGCAGCAGAAGATATATCCAATAGGACCTTTAGTTAAAACCGCTAAACCAGCTATAACACCTGCTAAAAACCATTGATTGAATATTAAGGTTAAACCACAGGATACAAAAACAAGAAATCCAAAAATAGGGTCTGTTATCCCAAGGCTTGCTGAAACTATCAATGGAGGATAATTATCAAATCTAAACTCAGGACTATTGTCTTGCTTTAGTTTTCTTAAAATACTTTTATGAAAAAAAAAATAGCCAATAACTGAAAGTAAACTAGGTAATCTCAGCGCCATTTCAAGGGGAAGGAACTGAGAAAAAAACATTACGCACCAAACAAAGAGAGGCGGCTTAGAATAGTAGGGGATCAAATTATTTTGGTTATCGTAAAACATGGGGATTAACCAACTATTTTTTTCCAAAGAGATTTGTGCCATTAGAGCGAATCTCGCTTCAGAGGGATTAGAAACTGGGGAGAAGGTATTTACTGCTAGAATAAGAGCAAAAAAAATGAGCAAATTTCGGCTCATTAAATTTGATATAGCTCGACGTAAGCTTCTAAAAATTTTAATGCAGTTTTTTGTCGTGAGTTCAATAATTCGATATTATCTTTTAAATCTCCAATAATCATACTTGCTTGTCTTATGTTGCCAGCTAAAATTTCAGAAAGGGCTTGAAATATTGTAAGTGTTGGATCAAGTTTTTTCTTTGTTTCCTTATAAGCGTTTAATTGCTCAACAACCTGATTGTACTCACCTTTAATTATGTTGATGAAACACCAAAGTGCAAGTAAGTAATCATTTGTTTTGATTGTTAAAAGTCCATCAATTATTTTTTTTGCCCTGTCAAACTGACCTATCTCAATTAATCTTCGTGCTATTTCACATGAGAAATCAAATTCAGGATCTGTTATTTTGATCTTAGAGTCTTTCATGATGAAAGAAATTATTGAACGATTCCAACAGCGCTTGAATCATTTCTCTTTGAATTGGATCAAGCTGATCGTCAGTGTAGATTTTAAGATATGTATTTAATTTGGCTTTAAAATCCTTTATTTTTAAATCTGGATTAATTTTTAATGGTGGTATTAAGTAAAAAAGAGGGTTTCTATCTTCTGCTTTAAACATACACGGTAAATTATAGACTTAAAAGTTTACCATTTAAAAAGCTCACTTACAGATGCATTGGTATGTATTCTTTTAATAGCTTCAGCGAAAAGGGGGGCCACATCCAAAATATTTACTGCTTGTTTAATATCATCTTTTAAGCTTATTGTGTTCGTAGTTGAAATTGAGTTCTTTGGAAGATCATTAATCGTTTTCAGAGCAGGATTACTAAAAACTCCGTGAGTTGCAAATGCTAGAACTTTATTCGCTCCATTTTTTAAGAGCAATTCAAAAGCTTGTTTAATAGTTCCGCAAGTGTCAATTATATCATCAACCACTAAAGCAGTTTTGCCTTTAACATTACCCACCATTCCAAAGTTAAAAATCCCCTGATCTGTTCTGTATTTGTATATTATTGCAAGTTCGTTATTTACTCCTAATCCATCTAAAAAACTTTTAGCTCTTTCAACTCCTCCAGCATCAGGGCTAACAATAACACATTCTTCTAAATCAATAGAATTTTTTAAATAAGGAATTACAGTTGGATGAGGCAGGAGATTGTCAACTGGTATATCAAAAAAACCTGCTAACTGCCCTCTATGAAGATCCATGGTAAGTACTCTATCTACTCCTGCAGCCCTCAGTAGATTAGCAAGAGTCTTAAATGAGATTGGAACTCTTGGTTTTAATTTCCTATCTTGTCTCATGTAAGCAAAGTACGGAACAACGGCGCAAACTCGTCCAGCGGAGGCTCTTTTCAAAGTATCGGCTGCTAAAAGAAGCTTGATAATCTCATCACTAGAGTTCGGATACAGGCTTTGAACAAGGAAACAGTCTTCTCCTCGACAGTTCTCCTGAAACTCTATGAACCATTCTCCATCAGGGAACCTAGCTACATTAACCTTGTTAATTTCAACCCCTAAGCTTTTGGCAATATTTGAGGTTAACTCAGGGTTAGATCCTAAACAAAAAAGCTTCATAACAGTATTTTTTATGAATTCTAAATTTAATTAAATGTTTTATCTTCTACCGAATAATCTTGAGAACAGGCCCCCTGAGTCACCCATTTCTTGTGACAGTGCAGATTTCTCATCTATAAGGTTTAGCAAACCTGCTATCTTCGTTAAAACATCTTTGGTTTTAGATCCAGACTGACTGTAGAAGGAGTTTCCTGATCCAGGCCAAGAGGCTCCTTTTGTGTCTGGAGGAACAGGAGGCAGTATCCAGTTCTCACTAGTTAAAGAATGTCCAGGGCTTAACTCATTAGCTATTTGATCTATTAAGCTTCTGGACGCTGTAACACCATTCAATAAAAATTTAAGCCTTGAAGGTTCCTCAAGAAGATTAAGAACATAGTGTAGATATAAATCAGTTGCAGTTAATCCAAAAACCGTATCATCTATCACAAGGACACAAGTATCACATAGTCGAAATACAGTACCTGTCGCGGGGCCAATTCGTCCACAAGTATCTACAATAATGTAATCAAACGAAACTCTGGATATGTCTATAATTCTTTTAGCTATGTTGATTCCATCAGTGTGACAAACTAAATCAACGCATTCAGCCATAGTATCAGGAGGTGGCAGCAGGGAAACATTATCCGAAATAGTAACAAGACACTCATATAGGGAATCTCTCGAAATGTCTCTAGATCCATTGACTAAAGATGCAAATGATTTTGCTTCTTCCTCAGCAAGAGTTAGAGATCTGGTTAAATCTCGAGTCTCTATGTCCAAGTCCCAGATTAAAACATTCTTTCCGCTAAGGGAGGCAATTTCAGCTAAGGCTGCTGCTATTGTCGTTCCTCCGACACCTCCTTTTGATTGTGAAATGCAGATTAATCTACCCTCTCTTGCCCTTCCTTCCCTTTTAAATTCGGCATGAATTGCAATTAATTCCTGTAAAAAATCTAATGGATTACATGAAATCGGAAAAACTTTTCTAATCCCAACAAATGGGGCATTCCTAAATAGACCAGAGCTGTAAGCTTCATCAGAGCAAAACATTAATATTTGAATCCAAGAATGAGAGACACTTATTTTACGAGCGATAGCAAGTCCTTTCTCTCCTAGTTGAGGACCTAAAACTACAATATCCGTTTCATCTAATTTCGATTCAAAATCAACTTCTGAAGCAAGTCTAAACTTTAAATCAAGAACCTCTCCATCCGCTGGAGGAATTGCCTCAAATATTCTAACGGTTTGAGCCTGACTTTCAGCAGAGGAATCGATAATTAATATAATCATAATTATCCAAAATAAAAAATAACTAATCTTCCAAGCAGTATACCAACTAAAGCCGTTAAGAATAATGATACAATAAAAATAACCGTTTCCGTAGATATATATTGAGTTTCAACCTCCTGCACCTCTGTATCTAAACTTTTTAAATTTAAGTTTGATTTTAAAACCTGATTATTTTTAAAAAGCTCAACTTCAGTTCCGGAAGTGGATTCCTCAAGGATAGCAAAATCAAAAGGATCTTTAGCAGTTGTATTGCTTTGTCTTGAATCAGTAACTTTATGAAAATCTTTTACACTAATCTCACTAGTTTTACTCGTAACCTGGGATAGTTCCTCAACTGTAATATTTTCTTTTTCGAAAATACTTGCAAGCTCAACAAGTATCTCCTCCATACTTTGAAATCTTTCGTCAGGATTTCTTCTGAGACACTTTAGAATTAGATTAGCAAGGCCTTCGGGTATTCTAGGATTTATTGTACGAGGATCTATAGGATCTTGTTTGATCCGGGTAGTCATTATGTCTAACATTGACCCCTGATTAAATAGTTGAACTCCAGTAAAAATTTCAAATGCTAACAATCCAAATGCGTAAATGTCACTTCTCTTATCTATGGTTCCATGAATGATGTATTCTGGACTGACATAATTGATTGTGCCTACTACGCCTCCATGCTCAGTTAACTTTGGGCCAAACTGAGCCTTTGCAATTCCAAAGTCAACAATCTTAACATTTTCATCAGATGTTAAAAGGATATTCTCTGGTTTTAAATCTCGATGAATGATGCCAGCATCGTGTAAAGCCTGCAAGCCAGAAGCCATTTGCCATAACCACTTGAGCCCAAGCTCAAAGGGAATAGGATTTTGATTGTATTTTGCGAGCCTGTCTGCAAGATCACCGCCATCCAAGTATTCCATGGAATAAGCTACTAAATCCCCATCCCTAATGTATTCATAAGCTCTCACAACATTTGGATGATTTACTCCATACGCAACTAATACTTCGTTTCTGAACCTGGCATTCAATGCTGGATTTTTTGCGACCTCCGGATATAAGACCTTTAACGCATATAATTTTGAATTATCGCTACCAACGATTCTGGCCGAATAAACTATACCCATGCTCCCTGCGCCCAGGCATTTAATGATTTCATACTTACCGGCTACTATAGTACCAGAGCGCAGAGTGGTAGTTGCTACATCTACCATTAAATCAGAAGAGCTATGAACTCAACGTTTCCAAATACAATTTTATCTCTTGAATCAGCTTCGGCTTTTTCACCACATAAATTTAGCACCTCTCCACTCTCTTTTTTAATTACCTTGGTCCCATTATCAGATAGTTGATCAAGGACCAAAATTTTACCCTCAGTAACTTTGAGAATTGCGTGAAATAAATCTACAGTTTCATCCTTGATAATTAATTGATTTGTATCACTAAAGTCAGGTTTTTTTGAGACTATTAATCTTCCTTCATACAAAGGGAAATACTCTCCCTCTGGGTCAAAATGGTAGGTGATTAAAAATCCAACAAGCTTTCCCTTTTTTGATTTATAGTTAAATACCACCGGTGAATTATCCTCAGCAGTAGTAACAAAGGGGAAGTTTTGATTAGGAGTAGCTTGAGGCTGGTTGTGGAGCGGCTCCTCCGGTCTTAACGCAGTTGGGGATTCATGTCCAGACTGTTTTGGAGAAATAATAGTTTGAGGAGTTGCAACATCTGAAGGTATTTTTAGCAAACTCTCTCTATTTAAAGTGATCCTTCTAGTGGGTTCAGCTGAAGTTTCACCACTACCTGGCTCAGATAGCACCTGATGCCTAACTTTGCTGGTTATTTCAGGGCTAAGCATCATGGTTTTATTTTTTGCTCGGGTAGCAGATAAATCACCTTGCTCTTGATCATCAAAATTAAATCCAAACTTTTCCTCTTTCATATTACCTCCAAATCAGTTTACCAGTAACACTACCCCTATAATCAAAAGTAGTAGTGAGAGTAAAATCGCGATTATGTATAAAATTTTCCTGGTGAATATATTTTGAGAGCGGGAGTAAACTTTAACCACGGAATCCTCAAATGAGACCTTGCCAGGAAGAGGTATAATTGCTACTGTGATATTGTCAAAGCCACCTCTATTCTTAGCAAGCTCAACAAGTTTAAGAACAGCTGCCTGTGGGGATAACTCTTTTGTTATTTTGCATATTTCAGACTCACTAACTAGTGAGTAGAGTCCATCAGTACATAAAACAAGAGTATCAAAACCACTGTTTCTGTAGATTGAGTATACAAAGGTATCTGGAATCAATCTATGATCAGATCCAAGACATTTTGTCAGAACGTGGGATTCTGGGTGCCTTAACGCATCTTCAGGGTTCATTTTTCCTTGGTCAACATACATTTGAACTAATGTGTGATCAATGGTTAACTGAGTAAGCTCATTTTCTTTTAAAAGGTAGGCCCGGGAGTCTCCAACATTGGCTATATACAGTTTCTCAGGTGTTATTAACGCTGCTACTATCGTTGTACCCATATTTGAATAATTAGGATTTTGCCTTCTAAGAATGATTACCCTGTTGGCTTCTCTTACAGCTGAAATCAAAACTTGTTCAGGATTCTCATTTTCTCCAGCCGAACTTACTTCTCTTAAAAAAGCATCCATGGCAATTTGAGCAGCTACTTCCCCTCCAGCTGCCCCTCCTAAGCCATCAAAAACTGCCCAAAATATTCCTAACTTAGTCTCTAAAACACAATACCTATCTTCATTTAAGTCCCTTTCTAGCCCAGTGTCAGTAATAGCAGCTGGGAGCAAAAAATTTTGATCAGATTTAGTTTCCCCTAACCGGTACATTTCCAACTACACACTTAAAGTCGTCTATTCAAAATTTTTCTTAAGCTTTTATTTCCTATTATAAACCTTTTGCAAAAGCTAAAATGAAAATTTGTTATGGGTCTTTACACAAAAAAAGGTGACTCAGGAGAAACTTTTATATTCCGTTGGAAAAAAAAACTATATAAATCGGATAATGTTTTCGAGCTGCTCGGAACTCTTGATGCAGTAAATAGTTGGTTGAGTTTTGCGGCTGTTCAGGTTCCAAATAAAAGACTGAAAAGAGTAATTAGGAGCATTCAAGGTTTAATTTTAAGCGTAGGAGCTGAGATAAATTTGGGCAAAGTAGAGAAAAACCTGGAAGTGGATAAAAAAGATACACAGCTTTTAGAGGCTTTGATTAATTTTTTTGAATCAAAAACCCCTGCCTTAAAAAACTTTATATTACCGGGTCAGAGTCTAGCAGGAGCCTCGTTGCACATTTGCCGTTGTAGCGTAAGGGATGCAGAAAGGCTAGCCGTTGGTTTAAAAGAGAGACTGAAAATTCGAGATGAAATTTTGGCTTTTCTTAATCGATTATCAGATTGCTTATTTGCAATGGCAAGATACGTCGATTTGGTTTTACTTAAAAAAGAGGAGATAATTTGGAAATTGCAGAATAGCAAAATAGATTTCTCTGCTAGTGTAAAGACAATTCTTAAAAACTAGTTTCTAAAACCCTAAATGTGATTGAAACAGTTAAAATATTTCTCTAAATATACATTTGGATTTTTGTTATTCTTGATAATCACCTAGACTGTTGGCAGATGTTTGTTTATTAGTATGCCAAGTAAAATTAATCTTAGCCTAGCTTTAACGTTTTTAGCTTTGATTAATGTTAATTTTAAAGTATTAAGCAATTATCTGGGAGATGTAATTTTACAAGGCATTACATACTTAATGCTTGATATAGTTTATACAATCTGCTCTTTGAGCATGTATCAGAAAGACTGATTTCATTACGGTATTTTTTAATTTATGTTAAAATAACAGGTTACAGGTTATACAATGGATTCAAGTGAGGCAAAATTTTTCATTACAAAAAAGGGGTATCATGAAATTTTAGAGGAGTATAATCGTCTCAAAAACGTTGAAAGAATAAACGTCACCAAAACAATTGAGTGGGCAAGGTCAAATGGGGATTTATCGGAGAATGGAGATTACATTTATGCCAAGAGGAGGCTAAGAGAGATAGATGAAAGATTAGCATACATAGCATCTAGGTTGTCTAAATATGTTGTTGTGGATCCGGTTAGTATAAATTCTGACACAATTCAGTTTGGCGCAACTGTTAAATTATTGGATATGGATGACGACAAGGAGATCACTTACATGATAGTTGGTGAAGATGAGATTGATCCTGATAGGGGTTTGATAAGTTACAAATCGCCCATTGGTATGGCGCTACTAGGTAAAAGAGTGGGAGATTATGTTGAGGTTACAACTCCTAGGGGCAGGAGGGAGTTTGAGATCCTGGAGATCACTTTTAAAGATCGGGATTAGGTGCAAAAACCTTTACTGGGTAAGTACAATGTTTTGAAAACACTTGGTAGTGGATTGGGTTCTAAAGTTTTTCTCACGGAGCATGGAGGGGAGCGATTTGTTGTTAAACTTTTAACATCGTCTTTAACAATTGATACTCGCATACAAGAGGAGGTTTTTAACAGAGAGGTTAATGCCCTTTTAAAACTTCAATCTCCTCTTGTTCCAAAGCTGATTGAGTATGGATTTGATAAATCCCATAATGCTTTTTTTTTGGTTACGGAATATATTGAGGGTGAAAGTTTAAGTAGTTTACTTGAAAGAGAGGGAAGTTTATCGGCGCTTAGAAGTATCGAGATCTGCGCTGAGGTATTAGCAGTGCTAGATTTTTACCATTCCAAAGGATTAGTTCATCGGGATGTTAAGCCTTCAAATATCATAATATCGAAAGATCAAATTGTAAGACTTGTAGATTTTGGCATTGCCAAAGATTTCACTAACGCTAGTAAATTAACTTTGGTTAACACTAACCTGGGAACACCTGAGTACATCTCCCCGGAAATGGCAAACAATGAAGAAACTGATCATAGGTCTGATTTTTTTTCTCTAGGGGTTGTTTTGTACGAGTGTTTAGCTGGTAAAACACCTTTTAAATCCAAAAGTCCTATGCATACCCTTTTACTTGTTTTAACCTCAAACCCACCAAAGCTGCCTTATAGGGAAGATGTTCCTCCAGAGCTTGAGCAAGTTATAAACAAGGCTTTGGCCAAAAATCGGGAAAAAAGATATCAGTCTGCTGATGAGTTTTTGGAGGATTTAAAAAAATGCTATGACATAATAAAAAGCGGATATAAACGACAACTTGAGACCGAAACAAAGGAGGATTTTCAGAAACAGCCAATTAAAAAAAGGAAAGCAACTACTCCTCTAATTTATTGTCTTGATGACCAGATTTTTATCCTAAATATTTTAAAACATATTTTAGGGTCTCATGGGTTTGAGGTTTTTACTTTTTCTACATGGGATGATCTTCATAAGGCGATGGATGAGGATATTCCAGATCTTGTGATAACGGATGTTCAAATGCCAGAAGTTAATGGAGTTCGAGTATGCCAGCTTTTAAAGCAAGCATATCCAAGCCTAAAGGTGATCTTGTTCTCAAACGTTTATGAAGATGAACTGGCAAATCTCAGTATTCAAGCAGGAGCAAATGCATGGATTTCCAATCGGATACCCCAGTGGCATGTCTAGAGCCCACCGAAACGGGGCTCTAGGCAACACCATGCACGTGCATCAGCTACAAGTGGTGGTCGAGACCCTCCTCATCAACGTGGCGCCAA
>CALHSA010000008.1 GCA_938038205.1 uncultured bacterium
TCTAATGGAAAGTAGAATTTTCATATTTTCCTTAAAGATTTATTAAATAGTTTTACCTTGTATATATATTGCCAGTATCATTTTTTAATCTATACCAACTGAGGTCGTTCAAATTTTTTCAGATATTCTGTTGTTTAAATGTTGCAAGAATGTATTTACAGATTAAACAACGTTTTTAAATAGAAATTGGCTAGCATCATTTTATAGAATTATTTGTCTCTGAATAGTTTTAAATCAAAGCAAGTAAAGTTTTGTCTAAAAAGCGGATTGTACTTAAGATTTTTCAAAAAAGAGTCAGTAAATCACTTTGACACGTGTCTTTTTTAATTTGGAGCGTAAAAAATCCCAATTGAACGCCCAAGGATCGGATTTTCTACTGGGTGCTATATGTTGGTGACTGGTAATTGCCTCAATACTATGTTTTTTAAAAAGGAAGTTCAGTAGTTCTATTAGATTTTTCATTTGCACCGGGGTGTACCCTGATGATTCAGTGGCTATCAGTGAAATTCCAATGCTACATTTGTTTAACTTTTCAATTTTAAATTCTGGAAAAAAACTTTCACCGGCATGCCAAGCAACATAATTATCAGGAACCAGCTCGAAAATATGACCACTTCTTGATATCAAGAAATGATAAGATAATCGCAACTCATCCAACATCTGAATTATTTGTTTTACACAGAAAGGATTAGGTGATTTTTCTGAGTAACAGGAATGAATTACTATAAATCGAACCGGTTCATTTCTAGGTTCAAAGTGTTTTAAGTGCATTCGCTCAAAAAGCACGTTTTTTAAACATAATACTCAAAAATGGCTTATAACTCAATTTTTATATTGTCAGAGGGTGGGATAAAGTGGTAGATTGTGGAAAAATGATTTTTAGAGGGCATTTTTATCTTACACTCGATGATAAAGGTAGAATCAGCTTGCCCTCTCAGTTTCGTAGGGTTCTTGAAGAAACTGGACAAAAAAGAGTTATTTTTACAAACTACATTTCGGATGGTTTTAGATGTATTGAGGGTTTTTTAATCTCGGAGTGGGAAAAGTTTGAAGGTAAATTAAGGTCTAAAAGTAGGTTTAATCCTAAGATCCAAAAGCTCGAGAATTTTTACTTAAGTAGAGCAGCAGAGTGTGAAATAGATGCATATGGAAGGATTTTAATCCCCTCTTATCTCAGATCCTACGCAGGTTTATCAAAAGAGGTTGCTATGACTTCAAGTTTATGGGGGTTCAGGATCTGGGATAAGAGAATTTGGGATTTAGTAATAGAGCAAACAGAGCAGCAGCTTTCCTCTGATCCAAAGATCTTTGAAGAGGCAGACTTATGAAGCCTCATAAACCAGTATTGGTTAATGAGGTATTAGAGTATTTGCAAGCTAAAAGCGGTGGCAGGTTTTTCGATGGAACATTTGGGCAAGGAGGTCACTCTAAAGCCATTCTTATGGCCAATACAGCTAACATCGTTTTTGCTACGGAAAGGGATCCTGGGATGATTGAGTATGCTCAGAAGTTAGCTGAGCAATTTCCTGGTAGATTTTTTTTTGTAATCTCATCTTTCAAGGATGCATTCAAGCATTTTGACCTTCATAACTGCTCTGGTTTCTTACTTGATTTGGGTTTAAATCAAAAACAGCTTTTCTCCTCATCTAGGGGCTTCTCATTTTACGATGATGAAAGTTTAGACTGTAGAATAAACCCAAATGAAAAGATTCCAACTGGATACGATATTGTAAATCTAAGTCCGGTAAAAACATTAGCAAAGATTCTGCGAGAGGGAGGAGTTGGTAAAGAGTTAAAATACGTTCTTAGAGCCATAATTAAATTTCGACCATTTAAATCTGCTAAGGCCCTCGGTGATGCAATCTCAAAAACTCTTCCCGCAAGGCTTTTGTATAAACATAAGCATAAATACCGACACGTTGTTATGCAGGCTTTAAGGATGGCAGTAAATCATGAGAAAGAGCATTTGAAAGAATTCCTCCAGAGATTAAAAGTAATATCTCCAGATTCAGCTAGGGTTGCAATTATTTCCTTCCATAGCGTTGAAGATAAGTTGGTAACCTCAACTTTTCGCTCATGGACAAAGGAGGGGATCGGGCGCTTAATTACAAAGAAAGCGATTAGACCAAGTTTAGATGAGGTTAAAGATAATCCTTCATCTAGAAGTGCTTTGCTGAGAGTTTTTGAGTTTTATAATGAGAGTACTTAACTTTTTATTCTTGCCTGTAATGATCCTAAATGCTCTTCTGTTGTTTTTTTTGATTTTCGTTGAGCTGAAATTTTCTGGATTAATTAAAAAATTAAAACTTGAGATTGCTGAGCTAGAGGCAGAGAACAAATTATTATCAGAAAAATTAGATTCAGAAGGCTCTGAGTTGTTAAAACTAGTAGATACAGTCCAGCTTAGAGATTTTGCCCTTAAAAATGGCTTTACTGAGCGGAATGATTAAGGTAGGAGAAAAATACTTGGTTAATATTAAAGCCATAAAATTTTTGCTGTACATTAAAATATTTGGGTTTGCGGCCTGTTTTTTTGCCTTACTAAACACTTTTTTCTTTGAAAATGAAACCTACCAGAACACAAAGACGGTTCGCGTAAAAAATCATGTTTCCCGGAGGAATATTTACGATAGGAATGGAATAGCACTAGCAGCATCGGTGGTAAGAGCGGATATATACGTACACCCAAACAGAATAAGTAATAAGGAAGAGCTTGCACTTCGTTTGTCACAGCTCCTTAAATTAAACTATGATGATTTACTCACTTCTTTGAAAACCAATAAAAAGTTTGCAGTTATTGCCAAAAATCAGAATATAGACTTGGCGCAATTGGTAACTAAAGAGATAAAACAGCCCACTAGGGTTAATTATGAGAAGAAAGTTGTTAGGTATTATAAATTTCCAAAAACTCTAGATCCTTTTATTGGAAGAGTTTCATATGATGGTAAAGGTTTATATGGATTTGAGAGGTTCTTTGAAAATCAGCTGGCCAGCTCTGATTTGAACAACACTGTTAGATCCTCTAAAATTCTCTTAACCATTGATTCAGAGATTCAAAGTCTTCTTGATCAAACGATAAGTGCAGCTTTTGAGTTGCATAAGCCTAAAGCAATTTTCGGGGCAATTTTTAATGGAGTGACAGGTGAAATTCTTGCTTACTCTCAACTTGATAAAGAGCCCCAGATCCCTCCAAAACTTTATTTGACAGAGTTGGTTTTTGAACCAGGGTCAACTTTTAAACCTTTCACACTAGCAATCGCAATTGATCGAGGTGTTGTTGGTCTTTTTGACAAATTCTTTTGTCATAATGGTCGATTTAGATTCGGCACTCATACAATAAGAGATGTACACCCGTACGGTTATCTTGACTTAACCCAAATCTTAACAAAATCCTCAAATATATGTACTGGGATTATTGCCTTGAGAATTAAAAAAGCAGATTTTTGGGATTACATATCAAACCTTAATTTTGGGAAAAAAATTTGGAATTTTAGTGGAGAATCCAGAGGAATTTTATTCAATAAAAATACTGTAAAAGATATTGATCAGTTTGTAAGTTCTTTTGGTCATGGTATTGCTGTTACCCCAATACAACTGGTTCAAGCTTTTACCACTTTTTTAAATTTCGGATATATGGTTGAGCCTGTTTTTCTTTTAAATCAGAGATCATCGAAGCGTAAAATTTTCGAAACCTCGACTGCTCTACAAATAAAGAGTATGCTAATTACGGCAGTCACTAGTGGCACTGGAAAATCTGCAGCTATTCCTGGGTATGTAGTTGGAGGTAAAACCGGAACTGCTTTGAAATCCAAGATTAATGGAAGGGGATATGAGGATGGCAAATATATTTCTTCATTTATTGGTTTTATCGAGTTTGGTCACGTGCCAGTTATTGGATTTTTTGTCGTAGATGAGCCCTCAACTGGTGAATATCTAGGAGGTAAAGTAGCAGCTCCTATTTTTAAAAGTTTCTTCTCTGATTTCATCAAACTTGGGCTTGATAGAAAACTGGATAAACAACCGATTTTTGTTATGTATGATTCCTACTATCCACGATCTTAAAGATTTAAAATCTTACTATAGAATCCCTATTCTTAATTACAAGCCTCTTAAAGAACAACTGAATATAAGTAATTTGGAAAAATATAAATGGTTGTGCTCTAACTCTAAATTCTGCAACTCTGAAAGCATCCTGCTTGGATTTAATTTACGTCGCGAACAAATAATTGAAGGGATTGAAAGTGGAGCACTGGTTATTCACAACCAAAAAGATTTAAAAGGTGGAACCTTTGTAAGGTTACGTAATCTGAGTGTGGCGGAAATAAAGCACTCCACGGTAAATTATCCCTCATTGAAGTTTAAAATTTACGGAATTACAGGTACAAAAGGAAAAACAACGACGGCTTGGTTTGCCTACCAGATGCTTCAAAAGATCGGATTGAAGCCTGCTTACATTGGGACCCTAGGTCTTTTTTTTGGGTCCCATCATGTAAGAACCTTGAACACAACACCTTCCCTAGATTTTATTTTAAACTGTCTTCTTTTGCTTCAAAGTTTAGGATGTAAGAGTATTGTTTGCGAATGCTCTAGTATTGGCTTAGAACAAGGTAGAGTAGATGGTATTGACTTTGATGGCGTTTTTTTTACGGGTTTTGGTCATGATCATTTAGATTACCACAAAGATTTGAAGAATTACTTTGCAGCGAAAAAGAAATTGTTTTCCTTATTAGAAAAATCTAGAAAATCAAAAAAAATTGGAGTCGTAATTGGTAATTCGACTTGGTCTAATAGAATCTTTAATCAATTTAAGGACAAATTTTTATGCTTTAAAATAAATAGTCAAAAACTTAAATTAATCTCTTTAAAGTTAAAATCATCAGAGTTTGAATATGAAGGTACTGTTTTTAAAGTGAAATTTTTTTTTAAACCATTTTTCCTATATGTTGTCGGTTTAGTTAAACTGTTTGAGAAACATTTAGGTATTTCAATTGATAAATTGATAATTAATACACTAAAACTCCCACCTGGGAGGTTTGAGTTGATAAGTGACTTTGTTTTTGTTGATTATGCTCACACTCCTGAAAGTTTGGAGAGCGCTATTTTAGCAATCAAATCAGTTTCACAAAAACACTTAACCGTCGTTTTTGGATGCGGAGGGAACAGGGATCCTTCAAAGAGGCCAGCTATGGGCAGAGTAGCTTCTGAGTTAGCTGACTATGTGATACTTACTAATGATAATCCCAGGAATGAGGAACCGGTAAAAATTGTTGAGGATATTGTATCTGGAATTCAAAAGGATAACTTTATGGTGATTCTTAATCGTAGAAAAGCAATACAGAGAGGATTAAAACTAGCGTTAAAGTTAAAAGGAAATCTCCTAGTTGCTGGTAAAGGTCATGAAACTGAGCAAATTGTTGGGAATAGAAAATTTAACTTTGATGATAGACTTGTGGTAAAACAAGCTTTACAAAAATTAAATGATTCACTTCATACTTGATTATCTTAAACAAATTTTTTCCCCGGCTAATGTTTTTTATTACATAACATTTAGAACTATATTTGGTTTTGTAGTAAGCTTTATTTTGACCGCTTTAATTACGCCGATTTTAGTGAAATTTGCTAGGGAAAGATCTTTAATTCAGGGTATAAGAGAGTATGTCCCGGAAGGACACTTAGCAAAATCAAACATACCTTCAGTTGGGGGTTTTGTAATACTCTCTGTAAGCTTACTTCTCACTTTACTGCTTTCAAAATTAGATAACATTCTTGTTTGGCTCTACATTTTTTGCGTTTTGTCGTTTGGTTTCATAGGAGCTTTAGATGACCTTAGAAAATTTAAAACCCGCTCATACGATGGACTGACCGAGAAGCAGAAATTATTATTACAATTTTTGGTGTCGCTTGTTCTAGTATCGGTTTTATTAATCCTTGGCCACAAAACCGCTATTCATATCCCGTTTTCGAAGGATTGGTTGCTAGAGCTTGGTTACTTCGGTTATTTGCTCTTCGGTTGTTTTGTAGTAGTGGGATCTAGTAATGCTACAAACTTAACAGATGGCTTGGATGGATTAGCGGTTGGGAACATTATTATCATTCTTGGAGTTTTAATAGTGTTTTGTTATTTAGCTGGAACCCTTCCAGTATCCAAATATCTAGGGATTTTTTTTGTTCATGGAGTTGCGGAATTGTCCGTAAGCTTAGGAATATTAGCTGGAGCTTGTTTGGGTTTTCTTTGGCATAATTGTTACCCAGCAAGTAGTTTTATGGGAGATACTGGAGCTCTTGCTATCGGAGCTGCTCTTGGTTTTGTTAGCCTTTTATGTAAGCAAGAACTGCCTTTCGCTATCGCAAGTGGAATTTTAATAATAGAAGCTTTAAGTGTTCTAATTCAAAGATATTATTTTAAACTTACAAAGGGCAAAAGATTTTTTCGAATGGCCCCTTTACACCATCATTTCGAACTCTTGGGGTGGTCAGAGCCAAAAATAATAATACGGTTTTGGATTATTTCTGTTATCTGTGCTGTAATAGCGCTCTCTACATTAAAAATCCGGTGAATTTAGGTGAATTTAGAAATATAGTTTTTTACGGAAAAGGAAAATCAACTTTGGCAATTTATAATCATCTTTCAGTAGAGGATAAATTTAAATTTTATTGGTTAGATGATGCTTCACAGTGTAAACCAATTAGTGTTCTAGAAAGTTTAGACCTAAATAAGGATGAGTCGTTGCTTATAGCGAGTCCAGGGGTTCCATTATCAAAGATCTTAGTGTTACGACGTTTTTTCAAATCTTGGTTAAGTGCATTAGAGTTTGAATTACTGCTTTTAAATCCATCTAAAACGGTTGCAATAACTGGTTCGGCCGGAAAAACTATGACCGCTGAATTGCTCACTCATTGTTTCAACAGCTCAAATATGAAAGCTATCAGTGGTGGTAATAATGGGGTTTCATTTTTGACCTACCCAAAGTCAAAATTGAGCAACTCAATCTTTGTGGTAGAGATTAGCAGTTACCAGTTAGAACATCATCAGAAGTTCACGTTTGACGTTGCTGTTTTAACCTCACTTTTTGAAAATCACTTAAAAAGGCATCAAACTATGGAAAAATATGTGGAGGAGAAGTCTAAGGTTGTATCTTTTTTAAAACCGTTTGGTTTATTAGTTCTAAATATTGATCACCCTTTTGTTGATGTTTTTTTAAAACTTGCAGAAGAAAAGCAGGCTAAAATAGTCTCTGTATCGGATTCAAATAAGTTTGCTGATTGTTTTATTGATTTAAGCTCTTTGAAGATTTTTTACAAGAGTAAAATTATCCCTTTTGAGAAAAGGGAGGTAAGTTTTTTTGACCGATTCGGATATGTGTTGCCCATTCTTGAGTTTTTTGGAATTGCTAAGGAAGATATAAAAGAGTTTACTAAAAATTTTACTCCTCCTAAGTATCGCTTGGAGGTCATAAGCGAGAATCCGCTTGTGATTAATGATTCAAAAAGTACAACATTAGCATCAACTATTCGAGCAATAAAGCTTGCAAAAAGTTTAACAAGTTCAATAACCCTTGTTATTGGAGGGAGATTAAAAACGGGAGATGATTTGAGTGGGTTTAAAACCTTTATTTTGGAATCAAAAAATTTTATCTCTCGGATCATTTGTTTTGGAGAGTCTGCTCCTGTTCTAACTGATCTGCTTAAAGAGTTTAATGTAACAACATTACAATCTTTGAAACATTTCAATAAGGAAAAAATTCAAGGTTCAATTCTATTTAGCCCAGGTTGTGAAAGTTTCGATGAATTCTCTGATTTTGAGGAGAGAGGAGAATTTTTCTCTCAAATCTTTCTTTCGTGAATATTAGAACGAACAATACCATTATTTTAATATGCTATTTAACTTTAGTTGCGTATGGCTTAATTATGATTGGGTCGGCTACTTCTTTGGGTAAAGATAATCTAACTGGGGCTCAGTATATATTGAAACAACTTATTGGTGTGATATTTGGTTCTTTTTTTGCGTACCTGTTACAAGGAATCAGGTTCTCTAACAGGATTACAAATCTTTTATTTTGTTTTCTGAGTGTTGTTCTTGTATTTTTACCAGTGCTTTTTGGAAGAGAGATTGGTGGAGCTAGAAGATGGATAGATTTAGGTTTTATTAATTTTCAGCCTGGGGAGTTCTCAAAAGTTTCATATATAATTTTTTTATCTTTTTACTATGGTATTGCACGAGTGGGAGGGAAAGCTCATTTGCTTTCATCTCTAGTTACTTTTTTTGTTTTAATTGGATTTTACTTGCAAAAGGATTTAGGGAGTATATTTATAACCCTATGCATTTATTTTGTTAGTATTTTACTAGTGATTAAAAATTCTCTTAAGATTTCTCTCATTTTTTTCCCAATTGGAGTTACTCTTTTAGTAATATCAATTATCTCGGAGCCATACCGTTGGCAGAGAATCAAGAGTTTTCTTAATCCTGAAGCCGATCCTTTGGGATCAGGCTATCAGGTTATTCAAAGCTTAGATGCTCTCAGATCTGGTGGTTTAACAGGTAAGGGCTTAGGGAGGGGAGATAAAAAGCTTGGAACTCTTCCTGCCGCACACACTGATTTTATTTTAGCGGTCACTGGTGAGGAATTGGGATTTTTAGGATGCATTTTAGCATTGATGTTACTTTTTGGTTTAAGTTTTGGATTTCTTCTTCGATCACTGTATTTCATTCAGTTAAGAACTGCAAGCATACTGAATTTATTAACTGCCTTATATCTTGGTTTACATGGAATTTTAAATACGCTAGTTGTAGTTGGTTATCTTCCCACTAAAGGTTTGCCCTTTCCGTTTCTGAGTTATGCCGGCTCTAGTAGCATGGCTTTCTCCTTTCTGGTTGTTTTTACTTTTCTTTACAAATGGCAATAATATTTGCTGCTGGAGGCACTGGTGGCCACCTTATTCCAGCTATCACCATAGCGAGGAAAATGAAGATCAAACCTAGCTTTTTAGTAAGTTCAAAAAGTATTGACAAAGAAATTGTCTCTAGCTCAGGTTTTAGTTTCCGTCAGTTACCATTAAAAGGTAACAGAAATCTTATTGATTGGTTTAAAACAGCAAAATTAGTACTAGTTAATTTCAAAGAAACTAGACCAAAAGTTGTTGTGGGTTTTGGTGGATTTATAAGTGTTGTACCCCTGCTTGCAGGGGTTGTATCTAATTCACGAAGGCTAATTTTTGAAGCAGAGGTGGAGCCAAGTAAGTCAACCAGATTTCTTTCTTTTTTTGTGGAGAAAATAATCTCAGCTCATCCTCTAAAACTCAGGAGGAATGATTTATTCTGTGGGTACCCAGTAAGAGATGAATTTTTTAATATTTCACCAACCTACGCTAGCGAGTTTACTGTACTCGTTTTAGGAGGATCTCAAGCCGCTGATTTTTTTGATAAAAGAATATCAGTTATATTATCGCGTTCACCAATTGTTAAAAGGATTATTCATCAAGCAAGACAGGTAAACTTAGATTATGTTCAATCGATTTACCAGAGTTGTAACAAGGAGTGTATTGTTAAATCTTTTTTTGATGAACCATGGGCAATGTATCAAGCTGCTCATCTAGTTATTATAAGAGCAGGAGCTGGTAGTGTTTTTGAAACTTTTGCGGCTGGAAGACCGTTTATCACAATACCTTACCCCTTTGCTGCTAATCAGCATCAGCTAAGAAACTCAGAGTGGCTGATTAATGAGTTTCCTTGTGGACTGGCAATAAAACAGGATGATCCCGAAATAGAGAAAAAAATATTTGATTTTATTGAAAGAGTCGCGTCTGGTAAGTTCTCCAAGCCCGTAATTAATCATGATTTAAGAGAGTTTCTTAAATCTTCCTCAATACGTATTGCACAGTATATTGAATCATTAGCCCAGGATTAAAGTACTGAAAATTTTTAAAACAGGGAGGAGTTGCTAAAAATAATCTTTCACTTCTGTTGTTAAGATAAGACAATTTACAATTCAAGTTTTTCGCATTCTTTTAAATTTCATTTAAAAAACCTGGTTTATGTTTATTTAAAAAATGCGATTCATATTATGCAAAAAAATAAGTGTTTTTTTTAACGCTATGAAATTGCAAAGTTGTTAGTTAGATTTTTAAGTACTCTATTTGGAAAGCTGGAACTTGTGAAACCATCAACAAGTTAGAGTTGAGTTATTTTATTTCAGTTATCTAAAATGTGATTACCTTTGAAGACTGCATTGTTTCGAAATTCTTGTTAAGGCAAAAGGTGGTTTTCAAATTTTTATCAGATTAAATGCTATCACTAGGTCATTTTTTAAGCTTCCCTAAAGCTTAGTATTTGTCAAATAGTTTTATGCAAAATAATTAGTTTGCTACCTAAGACTGGTCATAGACCAGCTTAAATTAAGAAAACTTTTTTCAGAAGAGTGATTAGGATGTTAAATCAATAAATATCTCAAGGTTTAAGTGAAACCCCTTACCCACTTGATACTTGTAATTAAATCTACAAAAAGAGAAAGTTAAGAATTATTTTTTAGGAGCCACTTTTTTACCAGGTATAGGACCCTTTTTAGGTCCTTTTCGTGTTCTGGCATTAGTTTTTGTTCTTTGGCCTCTAACCGGCAACCCCCTCTTGTGTCGGAGGCCTCTGTAGGTTCCTAAATCAATTAGATTCTTAATGTTTCTCTGAATTTCAGCCCTTAATTCACCCTCAATTTTAAAGTTATTCTCAATTATTCCCCTGATCCGAGATACCTCATCCTCAGTTAGATCCTTAACTCTTTTCTGAGGATCAATTCCCGCTGCATGGCAAACAACATACCCCGTAGTTCTACCTATTCCAAAAATGGACCTCAAAGCTATTGAAACAGGTTTTTTTTCTGGTATCTCTACTCCTCCAATACGCACGAGGTAAGTTTAACAAATCTTGCCGATAAAAATCAAAATCACTCGTTTAACGGTTAGCTTTTAAGTAAGGTAAAATATCGATTATGAGTTGTACTGAAGAATTAAAAGCTATTTTTCAAAGCACACCATTAAGCTCTATTAAATTTGTTTTTTGTGAGGACTTAAGTTACGAGGAAATTTTAGCGATTCTTGCGGTTATTTTAAAAATCTGTGAAGAGTAGATAGATGAAAAGGTCTTTCATTGTTGGTATAAATGGAGGTTTTTACCGTGTTGAAATTTTAGATGTGAGTTCAAACAATTTTAAGTTTTGTGTAAATGGTAAAGAGGTAAATGTAACTATACTCAACCCGATACCTGAGACTCCGAAAAAGTTCGAAATTTTAACATTTGAAAATTTAGTTCGATCTGTTGTTGTTGGGGTTATAAAACAAGTGTACGTTATTGAAAATCAAGTAGTTAAAAAAGGTGAACCTCTGATTTCAATTGAAGCAATGAAGATGGAAAATATTATAACTGCGAGAAACAACGCAAAAGTAAAAAAGATTTATAAGCATTCTGGAGATAAGGTAAACAAAGATGAGGTAATTTTAGAGCTCGAGCCTTTAAATTAGTCCGTTAAATCAATAATAAGTTTATCTGCTAAAGTATTAAAATAATTATCATCAAATTTAGGATAAATAACCCGATCGATTTTTTGGCATTCTGTAATGCTATCTATAATATTCATTGATTTTTCTAGAAGAACAGCATTAGTAAAAATTTTTTTTACAATAGGGCTAACAGTTAATATGTTAAAACCAACGTCACATAAGGTCGCTAGGAAGTGCTCATCAAAGTAGTCACTAAGATGTAAAAAAACGCCTGGTGAGGATACAACGAAGTTGGTAGGTCCAGTAAAGCTAATGGTTTCCTCAATTTTCTTTACTGGAAACTTGTTTGCTATAAGAAGGTTTAGTAGATGTAGATATTTGTACTCAATAAAATTGATACTCCAACAATAAGTTATTGGGGTATCAATATTTCTCTCGGTTAATTCATATTTTGGAGTTTCAAGAAAAGAATGTAATAAAGGAAACTTGCTAATTAAATGATCTAAAGTGAATTTATTTAGCACTAGTTTTTTCCCGTACGGAGTTAAAGCACGTAGAAGTGAATCCTGGTGATCTAATTTTTTAGAAAACACCAAATTTGCCTCCTTAAGTAAAGCAACCGAATTTCGATATAACCATTTCGAATGGGCAAAATCACTTGAGAGAATTAAGGCATTAGAAATAAAGTTGCCCTCGTGAATTATGGAGTGAGGATAATATTCCTTTAAATTTTTGAATGAGTCATTAAAATCCACAAATTTTAGTAAAATTTTTTCTTGGAGTTTGTCAATTAATTTTCGACAAAACAAAGAGTAAGGGTTTAAGTTGAGTGTATCAATATCCTCGGCTTTTACTAAAATAACCATAGTGAAAAATTTATTATTTAATCCTTTCTCTCCTCTTTACTTTTTAACATCATTGAAAGATGAAAATAAAGGTTACACTTACATATTCAGTGGCCTCTTTGATATAACTCAGCTTACAAATGCCAAACTCATTCAAGAATTCTATGGGGTTGAACTAATAGCTGATGATTTTTTTCCTCCAATGCGTGTTGCATTAAATCCAAACGAGATTGAATTTCTTGGAAAAAGAGTATTCTATTCTTTGGATATTTATGGATTTTTAACTTCAACCTTTGATACCTTTTCAAGTACTGATGAGATTTTTAAAAACGTAAAAATAATAAACAACCAGGATTCAGTTGAGCCTTTTTTAGTTGGGGATAAGTTTAAAGATACGAGTGATTTTAAACAAGAAATAAGCATTTTGTTAAAATCAGAAAAAGTATATCAAAAATACGAAATCTCTGATTTCACCTCACTTAATACATTTCGAGATAATATTTCCTCTTTTTGGACAGAGGCTAGATGCATGAATTTAGACTGCATTTTAAAGTTTGAAGATAAGCAACTTAAACTGGAAATGTCTATGATAGAAGGAATAAAAACTCCTTTAAGAGAAATTTTAAATTTTGGTTCATTGATTAGAGGTAAAAAATCTGTGGATTTAATTTTTTACGATTTAAATGAGAGGAATTTGAGTTTTACAAAGGATGAGTTACTGTTTGCCGGTTTTAATGAAGTGTTTTATGTAAGTAATTTGAGAGAACTTGAGAACGTATTAAAGACCTCAGAGTCCAGGTGGATTGTTTTTTTAGATTCATCTTCCATGATAAAAATATTTCCTTCGGAGTGGGATCAACAAGATGATTGTGTTATTTTTAAAACCAAAAGTGTCATCTGTCATAAAAGCCTAATTCGCCCTTTTTTTGGTTTTGAAGAAGAGAGATTTAATTTTTTTGTAAATAAAAAAGACGGAAACTTATTAAAAGAGCTCAGCCTTTTCTCACCAAGTTTTTTTATTTATAAACGGGAGTATTTACTTGAATGTTTTAAAAATTTGAGTCCTTTTATCATAACAAATGAAATCCCTTCAATTCGCAGCTTTTTGATTGTATCAACATTGTTTGCTAGGAATATAAAGAATCTAGATAATTTTCTAGTAATTAAGGAAAGAGATGCTCTTGATAGGTTCACAGGTAGGGTTAATAAGGATTTACTTCATTTGCTTCAATTGTTCGTAAAATTTGGAATTCTTGATTTAGACGGGTTTTTAAGTTTAAAGAACCACCTTCGATCATTTTGCCCTGAGATTTTTCTAAGTTATACTCAAATCGATGGTTCTAATGGTACTACCTGTTTAAAATTAGCGAGTAATAGAGATCCAGTTGTTTCCATAATTACTGTTCTTTATGGGGGGATTGATTTTACGAAAAAGTTTATAGAATCGTTGATTACGACTGAGCAAAAAGTTAACTATGAGTTAATTATTCTAGATAATAATAGTCCTGATAATACTCGGGATGTTATTAAAAACTTAATTAATCATTCGCAGCTAAATGATAGAGTTACGCTTGTTTTTGCCTCGGAGAACACAAATTTCTCCGGAGGTAATAATCTAGCTAGTGTTTACGCTAGGGGTAAATTTATTCTTTTTCTAAATAATGATGTGGAGGTTACAGATAATTTTTTATTTTACATGTTAGAGAATTTTGGTGATGATCAAGTAGGAATCGTAGGTGCAAAATTGATACATCCTGAAAGTGGCCATATTCAACATGCTGGTATTTTATTTTTAAATTTTGGAGCAGTACACATTTTTAAAAATTTCCCACCTGATCATCATTTAGTTCAGAGAAAACTGGTTGTAAATGCTGTTACCGGAGCATGTTTGATGATAAGAAAGGAGGTTTTTTTTAAAGTTGGAGGTTTTAACATCAATTTAATAAATGAGCTTGAGGATATTGATTTATGTTTAAAAGTTAGAAAGCTTGGTCTGAAAATTATCTACGAACCAAAGGCGGTCGTCTACCACTATGAGTCAAAATCTCCGGGTCGAAAAAACCCTATCCGTTTTATTCGAAACATAGAGGTATTTAATTGTTTATGGCCGAAGGTTGAGCCAGATTATGATATCTTCCTCCGATAATAAACTAATTTGCGATTAGTTACGGGAAAAACAAGAATTTTTTTATTTCAAGAGATAAAAAAAATGATACTATCTAATATCGGGAGTTTTTCATTTATTGTAAATCCACTTCTTTTTGTGTTTGAAATTTCCACTTGATGCAGCTATTATTTAAATCGAGTTTATTTAGAAATAAAATGTTACTTAATTTAAAGCTTAATTTTACTCAAGCACCATATATAAATTTTTAATCAATTAGCCAAAAATTGGAGACTCTTTAATGAAAAATACGACCTAATTAAAAAATCTACAGTGATTTTAATTTATCCGAAGCGTAACCTAAGAAGATTAACATTAAATAAACCAGATTTTCTTTTAAAATGCTTTGTAAATTTAGCTGAGTAGTATTTCCCTGATATTTAGCCTCTGGATTGTTTTCAGTTGGATACTAACTAAAAACCTACTTTTTCTGTTTTTTTTTGAAAAAAGAATCATTCGGATTATCTAAATTTGGTTTAGATTTTAAATGTATACCTCAAAGTAACATTGTTTTAGCACTTAATTTGAGCGTAAAGTTTAAATTATATTTTATCGAATTTTTTTAAAATTTAATTATTTCCTAACATAGATACACAAATCTTAACACAGCTATACAAAATTACTCCGATATTTCTGGAATTTCGTTGATGAAGTTATTTTAATTTTTTGAATTTATGTTACTGAAGCCGGATTATTTCGAAACTCTTCTTTTGTTCGAGTTTTTGGGCAATTACTGTAGAAATTTAACTTTTAGTGTATCCTATCGATTCGGTATAATACAAGTATGAGAAAACTTAATTTTGCTTTACTGGCAGGTATAGTTTTTTTGCTTGGTTGTGCTACTAATCAACCTCCACTTAGCAATAGGGAAGCTGGTGCATTAACTGGAGCTGCATTAGGTGCTGGTTTGGGAGCGATTGTTGGGAATCAGGTTGGTGATAGGGGTGCTGGAGCAGTTATAGGTGGTGCTGCGGGCTTATTAGGTGGTGCTCTAGTCGGAGGTGCCATGGATGCACAAGATCAAAGAATTCGAGAGCTTGAAAGGCGACAATATGAATATGATAGAAGATACTACGAACAGAGAAGATACGACGATGTAAGAAGAGGATATGAAAATGATCCTTATTACAGACGGGATTACCGTGACCCTTATGATAGAAGGTATTAAAGTAAAAAATCTTCGTTAAAGTTTAAAGAACGATCTTTCAAAAAAGTATTATTTTAAAAGCGTTGTACCACTGTTAAATATTTAAGGGTAAATAACTAGTTAAATTATGCAAATCCAAAAGTCTAAAAAACGATGTAAGATGTAAAAAACAATATTTAGATGTTTTCTTTATAATAATTGTAGATACTTTCAAAAAAATAATAATTTTAGATACTTTCAAAAAAAAAAGCCAGG
>CALHSA010000009.1 GCA_938038205.1 uncultured bacterium
CACACATACAGGTGCCATCGCCACAGAATCTAACCTGATCATTTCCACACGCTTTTACGATAGTAGCAAGTAAAGTTGGTGCATAAGTAGGATGATGTTGAAGTATATCTCTACAATTTAGGAAAGACGAGTTCCCAGAAATATTCAATCCTTGAATTGGGCAATCTTCAGGTGGGGTAGGAGGGTTCGAACTTCCTGTTGAACCCCCTCCTGAGGTAGCTGTTGGAGTGTAGAATTGATCCCAAACATCTGGTGTGTTTAAAAATCTTCCCCTTCTTAGCAAACTTAAATCAATCTCTCCAAATCCTGTTAAAGTGTACTGAAAACCTAAGAAATTAAACTGAGCTACCGTTACAACTGGGCAACTTAAAGCTGGTATATTATTACCGCCACTACAAAGATTAGAGCTGTTAAAATCACGATATTCTTTTTGATCGGACCCAATCCTAATCTTAGAAGTAACACCTAAGTTAGGAGGTAGCAAAACTCCAATTTTTACATCTGGCCACTCTGTAGTATTACAGCCGGAGCCTAAACAATGTTTTATATCATTAACAAAAAACCTTCCAAAAAACCCAAGGAGGATGCTCTCATTACTTGCCTTTATCTCACTCAAAGCTTGTTGTAGGAGCTGACTTGAATCGCTATGGTTTATTGATTTCAATCTAACTGCCTCTATTACCCTAGCATCAGTAGATATTTCTAAAGCTGTTTTCTGAAGTAAATAATAACCAAAACCTAGAAAACCAATAAAGAATCCCCCTAGGATTAAACTAACAACTACAATTAAAAAAGGACCAAGGGATAAAAGAAACTCAACGAATGCTTGCCCTCGGCTCATAAAGCGTAACCACTTATACTCATTATGATTTCATCTATCCCGAAAATTTGCGCAAAAGATGATAGAACATCAAAATGAGTTATGATGTTTAAAATAACACCCGAATCTTGTGGTGTTTGATTACCTTGTGATTCCAACCGGCTTGAAACAATCTCAATCATTGAAGGCTTAATAAGCCAATACCAGTTAGCTGCAACAGACCGAGCCATACATAATGTTAACATTAGAATATCTGAGTTCTCCTCACTTAAAGAACCACAATTAACACATATAACTGATTCTTGATTCTGACCAGTGTTACAAGTTTGATTACCTTCCTGGAATTTAATTCTCTGATGGTTATTTACTGTGTTATATGGATAATCTGATTCCCTGATTATGGTGTAAAAGCTTTTAGCAACATAGTAGCCGTTTGCATAAGCAACAAAAAAAATCCCTGCTACTGCCAAACTTAAGAAAAAAATAATTAAAACAATTATGGATAATCCAAACTCCATCAAAACTGATCCTTTGTTATTTTTAACTTCATTAATTTTGCCTGGATTGGTTTTAGTTCTGTTAATTTTACTTCTGTTTATTTTGCTTAAGTTAATTTTAGCTCTGTTAACTTTACCTCGGTCAATTTTGCCTATTACAAACCTTTTTAAAATTTGGTTGGATATAAAATTTTTTAAAATGCCACCCAACTAGCTACTATTATATAAAAGTTCAAACAACCTGCGTGTATTTTTTTTAGCTTTTCTCATCTTTATCTTTTGTTACATCAATTGCTTCAGCATCTCTAAAAGCTTTTCTAAAATTCTGAATTGCATGTCCAAGGCTTGAACCTAACTCTGGTAACCTCCTAGCCCCAAATAAGAGTATCAAGATTATTAAAACTACAATTAATTCACCAGGACTCAACCCAAACACAGCTTTTTATTTTATAATAACACAGTTTGAGGTTAAGTGACTAAATTAAATTTTTGGTTATTCTTTTCCCTGAATATACACCTGTTCGTTTTACTCCTGCTCTCTACTTTTAACCTAGGCACCAAAATCTCAAACCCTACACCACCTGCAGAGCTGCCAGCAATCTCAGTAGGCGTTTTAAATAAAAATCTAACCCCACAAGATTTAGACACTGTAACTAATGATACCAAAAAAACTCAGCTCCCAATCAAACAAGAACTCGCTGAACAAGCAACTATAAAAAAAGAGAAAATAAACTACTCAAATTTAAATTTAAAGGCTCCAAACTTAGAGGGGTTCCTAAATTTTAACTTAAGTGATACAAAATTTAACCAAACCAGCTCTGACTTAAAGAAAGACATTGAAGTTGTTGGAAAAACAACAAAAGGTAGCTTAAGAATCCTAAATCAAAAGTCAGATAAGTATTTCAACTTTGTAGAGAGAGTAGCTAAGAGGGTTTTCTTTAAACTGGTTGAGCAAATCGAGGGTAATCCAAAAAGTTTCTTTTTGAATACGACTGAGGTGATAAAAATTTATTACTCTAGCGGCGGAGAGATCACTGTAAGCCAAACAACCGGAGGACAAATTACATCCAGATTAGTAAAAATTATTGAAACTTATGCACCTGATCCTAATCCCCCTAAAGAGGCTTTTAAAGGAGAGAACCTACCTTTTATTTTTATTTTTAACTTCAGAACAAACCCGCAAATTTTGCACGTAATGCTAACTGCCGGAATTCCTTAAATTCTTTAAACTACTAAAATTTTTTAACCTGCTTGGGTAGATTCATACTCATAATCAGCCCCAGACGATTCAGTGGTGGGCCATAGATAAACCCTACCTGCTTCTCTAAAAACATGAACCCCCAGTTCATCTCCGTGACGATTAAAACCATATCGCACAGCACCACCAGCCTCACGTATTAAGTCTCTACATTTTTTATCCTTACCCGAGTTCCAAAGCTCACTATACTGATTCAAGAACCCAAAATCATTAAGGAGTTCCCAATCCACAAAAACCAAACATCTAGTGTTTACAAAAACCTCACCTATTGGTTTCATACTTTTGTCAAGCTCCGATTCATAAAACTCACTCTTTTCCGGATAAATTGCCATATAAAACTTAAATGGATCCCTAGCAATTCTGTACTCTCCCGGCTCTAACTTTACAACTTCTCCTCCATATTTCCTAATGAGATTCTCCCTTTGCTCATGAGAGGCATCCTTTAATGCTTCAAGCTCATTTAGCATTAAATCATTTGCCAACATAAACTGGTCAATCAAAAGTAAATTACCACTCTCAAGGCTAATCCTCTCTCTAGAATTCGTTGTTCTTGACGATTTACTCACTTGTCTACTATCTCTATTCCTAGCTACAACCTTCTTTTTTCTATGAACATTTCGATTCCAGGACCCTTTATAATCTCTTGAAGATCTGTTTTTGCCGCCACCCTGCCTGAATTTTCTCTTACGAAGCATGTGCAGAGTTTAAAATTTTACCTAAAAAAAGTCAACTTTTAGCCGATATTTAAGATTGTGATTGGCCCCTGCTTGTTGAATATAGATTTAAATAATTTTTCGATAGAAGCTAGATATGATGATGAATTATCAAGGTATAGAGCAAAAAAAAGATGGGAATCATTACTTAAAGATATTTACTTGCTGGAACCGAGCACTGACTTTAGTATAAAAAGCTTTTCAGACCCTGATAGATGCTTTTATTATCTTAAATGCGCCTTTAAAACCCAGGTAGGGAAATTCATCCTCCAAAGGATGTGTGCAGAGCTCAACAGCCCCGCAATTAAAACTTTAAAAGTTGCGCACTACGCAAGATTCCCAGAGGAAGTAGAGCCGGTTTCACAAACTAAACCACAGAAACATTTCCTACTAAAGTTACTCCAGTATTTCCAAACCGGTTAAGCTTTCTTACTATAGTTGTCTAGCAGGGTTATAACCATTCGAGATGGCTGGTTAAGAAGGTAAAGTAGATTCCTAGAAGGAGTCTGTAATAAATTAAGTAATGTACTTAAACACTCATCTCTGGAGGGTAAATTCTTCAAAGACTCAACCTCTGAATCCATATATGTTGTTTTCTCGAAAAAAACGGCCTTAATCTGTAGCTTCTTGTTTTTGTCAATGAATGAGTAAAGCTCTTTTAGTGGTTTAATCGGATCAGAGAATGAGCAAATAACCATTGAGGAGCCTTTAAGTTTTGAGATAAAGGCTGCTACATGCTTTGCATCAACCCCACCATCTCCAAATACCTGCTTAAAACTGATTTCAATTAGTCGATTCCTTGCAACCCTGACCCCACATTCAAGCTTTTTTAAAATGCTTCTTAGATTATTAATCTCTGCAACATTCAGATAGGAAAAATCGACCAAAACGGTGCTTGAGCTTTTATTGAACCATTCTGATAATTTTGCAACTACAGCCGCTTTCTCTTCTCGGTTCATTCTCGAATATACTAACAAATTAAGTTGATAAATTAAACCTTAGGTATTTAAAATGAGCAGAACAAAAAACTAAAATCAAAGAGCCTGTGAGTTTTACCTCCTTTGTTGTAAGACGCTATATAACTTCAAATAAACAAGAGTCCTTTTTAAGAGTAATGTTACTGATCTCTTTTTTTGCAGTTCTTTTAGGTAATGCAGTTTTAGTTAGTGTTGTTTCTATTATGAATGGGTTTCAGAGTGAAATTAAAGAGCTACTAATAAAAAATAAGCCACACATTTACCTTGCTGTTCCTTCAGACTTTACCACAACTGCTCAGGAAATTTTACGACAAATGAGCTTGGAATCAACAAAAGGATTACAAATTCCCGTGCTTATAACTAGTGCTGTCGGATCGTCCGGAGCTCTTGCCTATGCTAATGAGAATTTTAAAGAGCTAGGTTTAGCAGAGATCAGCGTTTCGAGACAGTTAGCTTCAGACCTAGGATTGCAAATTGGAGATTCTATTAAAGTTTACTTTCCAGCTACCACTTTAACCCCACTGGGTTCAATTCCTAGATCAAAAGTTTTTACAATCGCGAACATTTACTTTGAACCTAGAGATTTTGAGCAACAGGTAAAAATAAGTTTTGAGCAAGCCAAACAAATAATTAATCCTCAATACATTAACCTCGAAATTAGGCTTGATAATCCAATGGTAGCCTCTACTGTTAAGGAAAAGATCAAATCGGCTTTTATCGCAAAAGGAATTCCCTTATCTGTTACAACATGGATTGAGATTAATGAACCTTTGTGGAATGCTTTACAGTTAGAGAAAACTGCTTATTTTATAGTTTTAAGCTTAATAATCCTAGTAGCCAGCTTTTCGATTCTTAGCACGCTTGTTATGTTTGTTTTTGAGAAAAGAAAAGAGTTAGCAATTTTTGTTGCTTTAGGAGCCTCTTATAACGTTTTAAAAAGGATATTTATAAGATTAGGCTTACTGATAGGTCTCTCAGGCACGATATCGGGTCTTGTATGTGGCTTTTTAATTTGTCTTGCTTTGAAAACTTATGGTTTTCCACTTGATGAGAGAGTTTTTGGGATATCGCAACTACCAGTACAATTCAGTCTTTTTAATTACTTTATTGTAGGTTTAGTGAGCTTAATAATCTGTTTTTTAGCTGTACTGTATCCAGTTAAAAGACTATCTGAACTAAAAAGCTCGTTAATTCTTAGAGATTAGCATGATTGAGATAGTTCAACTAAAGAAAGTAATTATTCAAGCAGATACAGAAATTCCACTTTTTGACAATATGAACTTTGCCTTTCAGAGGCACACTAGCTATGCGATAGTTGGACCATCGGGAGTGGGTAAAACGATGCTATTGAGCTTAATTGCAGGACTTGAGAAACCCTCCTCTGGACAGATTCTATTTGATAAAAAAAGTATTGATTCTGTATCGGATATTACAGAGTTCAGAAGGCAACATATTGGAATTGTTTTTCAGAACAGCAACCTATGCGAAGAGTTCACAGCACTTGAGAATGTAATGTTACCGTGTTTACTAAATGGATTAAATCTTGAGCTTGCTAGACAAGAATCTGAGCAAGCTTTGGAGGTGTGTAGAATCGCAAACAAAAAGAATAGTTTTCCAGATCAATTATCAGGTGGAGAAAAACAAAGAGTAGCTCTTGCTCGAGCTATTGTGAAAAAACCCAAAATTCTTTTACTGGATGAACCAACTGGATCTCTTGATCCTAAAACAGGGATCCAGATAGCTGATCTGATTCTTCAATTAAGTAAAAACTCAGAATATTTTATTCTCGTAACCCACAATATTGAGTTGGCTAGAAGGTTTGACTATATATATGAGCTTAAGCCCGGAGGGAACCTTGAGAAACTTGATTAAGAAAATTTTAATCCTGCTAACAATTATATTAATCTCTCAACAAGTTGAAGTCAGGGGGTTGAAAGCAATAAGTATTAATGATATCGCCGGATATATTCCATCAAAAATAACAAAAGAAAAACTTGAAGAATCCTTAAAACTATTAGCCAAAACCGGGTGGTTCAAAGAGCTCAGTTACTACCAAGACAAGAGAACTGGAAAAGTTATTCTTGTTGTTGAAGAGAAAGAAATTGTTAGAACCTTCTCAATCACCGGTATCAAAGATAAGGATAAGCTAATTGAGGAGCTTGCTGAGTTTAAGTTAAGGTCATATTTTGATGTTCAGGATCAGGTAAAAGAGGTAGTTAGAAAATTTTTGGATAAAAAAGGGTATGCTCAATCAAAAATTGATATATCTTGGGAGAATGATACAAAAACTGTTCAAATAAATGTCAGCAAAGGCCCGAGAATAAAAATTAAAGAGATTAAAATTGACATTTCAGACAAATCTTTGAAACGTGCAATTTATGATATTTTATCTTCTCGTGAGTACAAATGGTGGTCATCTTGGTTGACAGGGTCGGGATACTACTCAAAAACATTAATTGAAGAGGATAATGAAAAACTAAAGAACTTTTTACAACAAAAAGGGTATTTTGATGCTACAATTCAAGCTCAGGAAAATATAACGAGAAACTTGGCTTATATTAATTTTTTTATCACTTTGGGGGAGAGATACACTCTTGGCTCAATACCTGAGGGAGTTGAGAACCTTAAATCTGGCGAAAAGTTTAATGGCCTCGAGGTTAAACAAGCTCTAGACAAAATAACATCCTTTTACAAGGATCAGGGATATGCATTTGTTAATGTTGTGCCTAACCTTAAGGTAGATCGGGAGAATAAAGTAGTTGATTTGGAAATAACAATCCAAAAAGGTGAAGTTCAGAGAATTAATCAAATAAAAATTCAGGGCAATACTAAAACACGAGATAGAGTACTAAGGCGTGATCTCAGGATAGTAGAAGGAGAGGTGTTTAATGTATCTAAATTAGAGCGTAGTAAAACAAGATTATTAAGAACTGGTCTTTTCTCCGATGTTAAATATGAAGTTTTTAAAACCCCAAACAAGGAGAATTTCGTTGATGTTAATTTTGTTGTTAAAGAGACTCAAACTGGTAGTCTCTCAGTAGGGGCTGGTTACTCTACCTTGGATGATTTTTTTGGTAGTTTAAGATTCACGGAAACAAATGTATTTGGAACTGCCATAAAATTTTTATTCACTGGCTACTTTGGACGGGAATTTAACAGTTTTAATTTAAAACTATCAGAACCAAGGATACTTGACTCATTTTACCAGGGCTCGATTGAGGCCTTTAGGAATCGAAGAGATTTTGACGATTTTAAGAGGTATCAAACTGGGAGCCGATTGTCTCTTGGTTATGATTTTGAAAACTTTGAGTCACTAAAAGATTTCTCAGCAAAGCTATACCTAGATTTCAGAAAAGTAAAAATAGATGATGTATCAGAATCTGCTGCAAGCTTCATCAAAGATTCAAAAGGGAAGGGGAATGACTTATCCACTGGTTTTGAGATAAAAAGATTAGGAGTCGATAAAATTACTAGACCAACTAAAGGTTCTGCTCAATCCTTTAGTTTTGAGTACAGTGGATTCTCATCCGATTTTAATTATTTCAATTTTGGACTTAGTAATCAGGTATTTTATCCTGTTTATGAATTTGAAGAGGGTGGTGTAATAGTATTAATGAACAAGACAGCCTTAGATTATGGGAAAGGATTAAAAGGAGAGAGGTATCCATTACATAAGCGGTTTTTTCCTGGAGGATCAAAAACTAACCGCGGATATAAACCGAGATCAATGGGTCCTAGAGAAGCTAACAGTGAGTTTGGAGGTTCTAAACAGGTATTTAATAATATTGAGCTAATTGTTCCTGTAGTTAATGATATAGGTTTGGACTTTGTGTTGTTTTTTGACATTGGTGAAGCATTTGATGACAGTAAAAATATTCATCTCTCTGATTTAAGAAAAGGGTATGGAGGAGGATTTAGATGGAATAGTCCCGCTGGGCCTTTGAGTTTAGAGTTTGGATCACCCCTCGACAAACGAGAGGGCGATAAATCATTAGTAGTAAACTTTTCATTAGGAATGGATTTTTAATGAACCATCTTTTGAAAATTCATACAAGAGAGAGTCTTATTTCGTCATTAAGTCAAATAAGGCAAGGAAGAGTTGTTGGCTTAACGGGTGGCGTTTTTGATATTCTTCACATAGGACATATTAAGTTACTTAAAGAGGCTAAAGATCTTTGTGATATATTGATAGTTGCAGTAAATTCAGATGCTTCAGTTAAGAAATTTAAACCTGGAAGGCCTATAATCTCTGGATCTCTTAGATTAGAAGTTATTGCAAGTATTATGTACGTAGACTACTGCTTTATATTTGATGAAGAAAATCAGTATAGCAACTTAGAGCTTATTAAACCCGATATTTTTATAAAAGGCGGAGATTATTCTGTTGAATCTTTAAAAAAAATTGATGGATTAGATAATTTAAGCTTTAAACCTAATGTTAAAATAATACCGCTCGCCTCTGGAATATCTACTAGTTTGATTGTTGAACATATTAAATCCGAGAATAATCATCCTTTTCATATATGATGTTAAACTTTCACATCTTGATTTTTTTCAATAAAATACTGTGAAGTAATGAAGTCTATTCAGTTAGCTTTCTTTTGGTTAATCAGTTTTGGTTTCCTAGCAATAGCGCTTGTGCTTTTTTTAAAAAAAATTGACGACATAAAAACAACGAGCACCGCTGAAATTCAAAAGAATGAAGAGTTAAAAAAAATCAGATTAGCCCAGTACAAAGTTTCTCGTGGTGTTAGGGATTTAAGGACCTACCAAACTGATTATTCGGGCCGGTAGCTCAGCGGTAGAGCTGGAGATTCTTAATCTCTAGGTCGGGGGTTCGAATCCCTCCCGGCTCAAGTTATTTGCTCTTTAGTTAACTCAAAAATTGTGTAGATGATTGATGCTAAAATTAAAGGAAGAAGATTCATGAAAACTCGATAAACCATTAGGCCGGCTATCAAAGACTCTGGCTTAATGGTGTTTTTTAACGAAAAAAAAACAATTGATTCAAACAATCCAAATCCTCCCGGTATTCCTGATATGAGTCCAATACAGTAGCTTAGAAGAAAGGGCATAGCCAGCTCTTGAAAGCTAATATCATGTCCTGGAATACAAAAATAGTACACAGAGTAATGTACAAACCAATCAAGTACACACAAAATAAGCATTTTAGTGACAACTGGTTGAGTGGGAGTTAAGAACTTAAATTTAAAAAATTTTAAGACTCTTCTCTTGTTAATAAAAAAATAGTATCCAATCAAACCACTCACTGAAATTAAGGCAAGCAAACCTGAGATTTCTGGAGAAAAAATTCTTTGATAACCAAATACAGAAGTTACGCAGCTTACAATCCCCAGAGAAGTAAAAAGGGCTAAAATATAATGTACTGAGATTAACAGAATTACATCAATAATTTGCTTCGAGTTAATTCCGAAAGAATTTAGTATTTTGTATCTAAAAAACCCTCCTACAAACACAGTGGCCCCTAAATTGTAACTAAAAGCGTTCGCTAAGAAACTTGAAAGAGCAGCCGTTTTAAAACTTATTTGCGATTTTGTAACACTATTTAAAGCTGTATATTCAATAAAAGACAAAGTAAAGAAATTCAAAAATACTAATATCGGTATTAATGCTAGCTCTAAATTTGAAAAATTTCTTAGTTCATTGACAATATCCTGTAGATGATAATCTTTAATAACTTCAATGATTAATATTAGTAGAACTAAAATGATCAATATTTTGGGTAAACGGATTAAAAATCTTTGCATTAGAAGTGATAAACTATAATTTTTAAAACAAGTGCGCAAGCGTGGAATTTTAGTTTTAGGAGGAGGCATATCAAGTGAGAGAGAGGTATCTCTAAAAACCTCATTTCATTTATTTCAAGTCGCGAAAAAGCTTTTTAAAGAAGTTTCATTTTATAATTTAAAAAGCACAAAAAAGTTCTTAAAAGATATCGAGATATTAAAACCTGAAATAATAATCAATGGTTTACACGGATCCTTTGGAGAGGATGGAACTTTGCAAGCGATATTAAACGCTTTAGAAATAAAATATACAGGCTCAGGGGTTTTAGCCAGTAGTTTATGTATGGATAAATATAGGTCAAGTTTGATAGTGGAAGACATAGGAGTAAAAATACCACAAACAATGTTTAATGGAGATGTAGGACAGTTTCCATGTATTGTAAAACCAAATTCCAATGGATCTTCTTTGGGAGTTACAAAAGTTTTAGGAAAAGAAAACTTAGCAAAAGCAATCAAGCATGCTAAAGAATTCTCAAAGGACTTTATAATTCAAGAATTTATAGATGGAAAAGAAATTACGGTCGCAATATGTGCCTCAAAAGTTCTTGAACCAGTTGAAATTAGACCAAAAAAAGGTTTCTACAATTTCAAAGCAAAATACTCGCAAGGCTTAACTAATTTTTTAATTCCTAGCTCACTTAGTAAAAAAGATGTGAAAAAAGTCAAAGAGCTCGCATTAAAGATTTATCACACTTTAGGGATTAGGCAATACTGTCGAATAGATTTTATATTTAAAGATGGAACCTTTTATTTTTTAGAAGTGAATACTTTGCCTGGCTTTACTCCAACAAGTTTAGTTCCAAGAGTAATGTCCTTTGAAGGTATGTCGATTGAAGAGTTTGTAAAGTACTTGGTTGAAACAGCTCAATACGATTAATTTTCAGGAAACTTGTTTTTCAAGTAATTTTGCAAACTCTAACTCTAAATCACTGATTTGTGATCTCAAACTTAATATCTTTTCCTTAATATCTTTTAGAAGTAAAAGAAAATTCCTGGCTAAAGAGCCAAACTGTAAGGTTATTTCTTGAAGATTATTTTTAAATGGTAATAAATCTGGTTGAAGTTGCAAACTTTCAAGAGAGGACAATTTCTCTGCCATTTGAGTTTCAATGTAACTAACACGTTCCATTACTTGATCTATTTGCTGAAGTGTTTTGATAGCTAATTCTTCAATTTCCGGATTTGGGAGTTTCATTTGCTGATGAAATTTTTCTTTTTCCTCAAGCTTAGCAGATAGCTCCTTGACCTTTTCCTCTACGATTTTAAGATTACTTTGAATAGAAGTTATCTCTGCTTTTAGTTCATCTTTTTTTGCCTTTAAACTCTCGAACGCCTCTCTGGGAAAAAAAGCTTCTAAGTCCATACTGAGAATTTCTTGAATTTCACCCTTTATTTTTTCAACTCTATTCCGAATATCTTCCACTTTAGTGCGAGATGTTTCATGTTTTTTAAGCAAGAAAAATACCACGAGGGGAGGTATGGCTGAGACCAAAACTGACAAAAAATAAAGCATGCTTCTAACTCAATAGTATGATTTTTGGGGAATCCACAGTCCCCAAAATTTCTAACCTTTCTGAGCTTTTACCAAATATTTCTTGTGATATGCAAGAATTACTGAAAACCACCAAACCTCCCAATTCTTTTGCTCTCTTAATACTCAACCAGAATGTTACTTCTCTTGAAAAACAAGATAAATATTTTCTTTCAGAAGCTATGTTTACTAAACATTCAAATGAATCAAAAATTGATTCATTACAAAGTTTTGTTACGCTAAAGTCTCGTATTTTAACATTACCAACTGTTGCTCCTGATGCAAAAATTAATTTAAAACTCATTTGCCCCTCAAAACTAACAACTCGCCAACGGAATGGCAAAAATATTTGACCATTAAACTCCCCAGACCCTTGAATTAAATCTCTAATCATCTCAAATTTTCCATTTGAATTAGCAAAAGGTAACTCTACATTAAATAAAAATTCCAGCGGCAACAGATTTACCGGTTTTAAATCAAGCGATATTGGCAAAATGAATGGAAAAAGTTTCATCGATTCAATCTTGATAGAAAGGTTTGGCTTAACATCTACCCTCTCTGCCAAAACTCCTTGTTTTTCAAGAAAGCCTCTAATAAGCAAAGGAGTTGTTAAAAGCAAAGCAAAATAACCAACTGTTAAAATACTAAAAAAAATTAAAACTAACCTAAGTCTCATTGAAAAATTAACTTTTCTTCAAAACCAGTAAATCAAAGGATGCAATCAAACCATCATTTGAAGCCTTTTTTTCAAGCGTAATTTTTAAGGGAAGGGCTTTATGATCTCCTGAGAAAAGTTGCATTAGATAATTTACAACACCACTTAACCTGTTTGAATTAAAGCTTATTCTGTAAATTATCTTAGTTAATTCATCACTAAACCTCTCAGTTGAGATGATCTCTACTCTAAACTGATCCAAGACTATACCTTCCTTAGATACTCCAGTTTTTATCTGTTCAAAACGGGTCAATTCTCCAACATCTTCTGACTCCCAAATAAAATTCCTATAAGCCTCCTCTAAAGAAGCTTTTATTAGTTCCATCTGTTTTCTCTTTCTTTCAAGAGTAAGGTAAGTATCAATCAACTTATTTAAAGTTGGAGTCTCCGTTTTTAGGAACAAATACAAATTAGTTAATCCCGAAAAAAACTTAAGGAACAAGTAAAAACCAAGAAGACTTATTAGCATTAGAATGAGAAGTTTTTCCCTTTTTGAGAGACCGTTAAAAAAACCCAAAACTCTAATTACTAACCTTTGCATAAGGATAACTCAAAAGAGAATTTTTTTTGATTGCGAACATCTTTAAGATCCTCTAGCTTTACACCACAAAAAACTTCTCTTTCTTTCATCAACTCTTTTTTTAATGTCTCCACAGGTGCGTACTCTTTTGCAGTTCCGGTAATCCTAACTTTAGGGGGATCAAAAAAAAATGAATCAATAGGGGTGCTTAGAATTTTTGACAATGCTGCTAAGGTCGTGAACACATTATGATAATTCAATACTGATAATTGGCTGATATCTCGCTCCAATTTGCTAATTTCACCTTGTAAAGACAGCACTCTTGAATTTGCTTCAGAGCTCGAAGTAACACCTATAAACTTGTTGCTGTAAAAAGCCGTGACCCCATATAAGATAGAATGATAAAACAAATTACCAAAAAATATTGTTAAACCAAGGACCACTAAATATTTCATACTGGTAGTCAAGTGACTTAGACTTCTGACCAAGGACTTTACGTTAGAAGTTTTTAAAGAGTTCCTGCAAAAATCAAGATTATGTCTATGCGAAGAATTAGTTACAATCTTTTGCAATCCTTTTAAAAGCTTGGACCAGCTGAGTTGAGATGCCTCTATTTTTGATACCCCGTCTAACTCCAAGCTTTCTATTAGTTCGATATCTGAATCCTTAAACCAGTAACTTTGTTCAATTAAGCTATTCTTTATTTCAATGTATAGAAAACTTTCAGCGTCCTTAATGATAAAACGGCCTTCCTTAAGGAAAACTCCGAGTAAAGCTTCAATAGGCAAGATAGATAAAATGAAGAACTTACTTTCATACTCCTCAATTAGCTTAAAAAGATCTTTAGGCATAACCCCTATCCCCGTTAAACCGGCACACTTCGAATCAGGTAAGCTGTAAACAAAATTCTCATCCCCAAAAATGGGCTCATCAGAAATAATAGTATTAATAGCCTTATCCAGTTGCTTCATATTCAAATTAGGTGGTATTTCAACAGGAATGGTAACGTATTCATCAGATGAGAAAATTACGATAGCTAGACCTCCTTCATCCCAATTGCTTTCATTAGAATCTATAAGTTCGAAACTATCCTGAACCAAATCATACTGAAAAACGTTCAAGAGCTGACTCTCTTTAAATAAAAGTACCTTGTATTTCACCACGTTTGCAAATAATTTTACAAACTAGTAATTCTATACGCACTAGTTAAACGGCTTTCACTTATCCTGAAACACCTAAAAAAATTTATTTGTTTCCTTTTTTGGTTAAAGGAAAGCCTAATGCAAATGAGCTTAGGAAAGCTGGATGATTCTCCGCTAGGAAACCATAGTGCTTGCTCATTAAGAGATTCAAAATCAAAAGATATAGACTGGAAATACGTGACATTCTCTAAAAGTTCTGTAATCTCTTCATTCTCATCAATTTTATCCTCTAAAACCCTTCGCTGAATTAAGTAAAGAATTCCATCTTTTAGAGCCAAGCTTTTTAGAAGGAAATAGTGACCTTGAGTATTTGAATTGCTTACGTATCTAAAAACAACTCCTGCATCACCCTCCGTTGGTAAAAAATACAAGCTGTTTCTGATCTTAATCTTGTTAGATTTTACCGGAACAACACCTAAAAGATTATTAAATTCTTGATCAAAGAATCTGATCAGTGCGCGCTCAATGGTAATCTGCTCAATTTTTGAGTTTAGGTCATTGAGATAGTTCACCGAGATAAAGACAAAGCTGACTAACCCTCCTATTAATAAAAGTCCAACAAGTAAAGAAATCACCAGTTCAATTAATGTCAAACCTTTCCTAGTGCTAATCATTTCTTATAAAAACAGAGTACTCTTTTGTAAAACCACTTGGCATAGTTATAGTTAAATTCAAATATTTAAACTGTACTTTTTTTTGTTGAATAACCGATTCATAATCATGACCTCTAAGTGATATTTGGATCAATTCAGAATTTAAGCCACTTAATAAATTTTCTGGTATATTGAATTTCTTGTAGAAATCCTTTAACGATCCCTTGAAATCTTTAACAATCCAAGGTGCAACATCAGTCAAATTAAAAATATCAAGAGCTACTCTACTAGCCTCTACCTCCTCTGAGAAGCTTAGAGTTTGATTTACTAAAAAGCTCTGAATCGAAATAAAGACGCCAAAACCAAATATTAAAACAATTAAGGCAACTAAGATTTCAGCAAGAGTAAAACCTTTACTTTTCACGTAATCTTTGCAAATCTCAGCACCGGATTTACAACTATATTTACACTACCACCTTTGAGGTTTAGCTGAATAGTAGTATCACCTTCAATTTTGTAAGGATCAATTAGGAGAACATAATAAACATCCTGGGGAGCTAGGAATCCAATTCTTTCTGATTTTATCATTTTGAACCTATTATCAACTGATTTTTTAAAAAACTTTAATTCATTCTTCATTTCTTCAAGAAAAGGGACAAAACCCTCAGTAAACTCACAAACAAGTTTATACTCCTCAATACAGGGTAAAAGATTTCCTCTTAAAAACTCGTATTGTTCCATGAGTAATGAGTTATGATCGATTACCAGCAAGAATCCTTTTCTTTGAAATTCTGCGTCCAAAATGACCTTATTAATAAAATCAACAATTTTCGATGCATTACCTCTCGCGAGAAGTAAATCTGTGTTAAATAATCTTTGAGATAAGAATGCTGTAACAAAAAGTATAATCATAAGACTTATGATCATCTCTAACAAACTCAGACCAACTTCCTTACGCATACCGTCTTTCAATTAACCAACTGCCAAGAATCCATAGCACCAGAAACAGAGCTAGTGCTTTAAAATCAGGCTTTAACATGGACTCACTTTTTGAATAAGAACTGTTTTGAATGTAGCCTACTTTTGTAAGCTCGTCAAACAATACAGTATCTTGAGCAATCCGCGTATCTTTCTCGGGATCTTTTAAGTAATAAAATGGTAAAAAGATATTGTTACCAAAATGTAACAGTATTTCTCCCGTTTTTTTAAAAAAAAGAACGAAACTTTCCGAGTCAAAATTTCTATTTATAAAAAATAAATCAGCTGAATCCCGATCAACTACCGTATTATCAAGTCCCAGTTCATCAGCAAAACTGTATCGAGTTACTATTGCGTATTGGCCAAATTTTTTAATTATTGCGTTATAATTTGTTTCATCTTTAAGTTCAAAAATATCTGCTAAAAAATCTTTATATCTATTCCACGAAATAAACTCTTTATTTTGAACGCTTAAAAGATCAAAAGGAACCGCTTTTACCACACCTTCGCCCAACGTCCACTCAGCCCAAAGAGGCGTTAGATCTGAGGAAACAGATGCACGAACTGTTGCACTATCTTTCGACTTAGTTAAATTCCAAACCCGTAACTTTGGAGTTACTGGGTACTTTTCTTTAAGCTTTGGCTCCAGCATTGAAATTTTCGCGGCTTTGAATTCTCGATTTTCATGAGGGACCCTTCGAAATATATCCTTCAAAAAAATCTCTGGTACATCCAAACCATCATTAGACTTATAAAAGGAACCTTTTCCGTGTTTCACAACCTCCCTCATTACAACACTATCTTCATCTCCAATCAAAACTCCTGAAATTGTGATCCCAGATTCTCCAATAATCCGACTAATACTTAAAATTCCATCAATATTATGTTTGAACTCTCCATCAGTCAGAACAATTATATGCTTAATTGGTATGTTCGTTAACTGTTCAAGATAGCCTTTTGCTAATATCAACGCCTGAGTTGGATCTGTGCCTCCCCAAGCTCTTAAATTATCCATTCTAGCAGCAAGTGTTTCTCTTTCAGAGCCCAATTTTATAAGAGGAAGTACAACAAAAGCTGACGTATCAAAACCTATTACACCAAAATAATCATCATCTCTAAGGGCGTGGATTAAAAGTTTAAGAGCATAGCGGACTCTCTCTATTCTTTTATCAAGACGCATAGAACCACTTTTATCGATAAGGGCCACAATTGCTCTCTTTGATCTCTCCAGTTTTTCCTCTCTGGGTTCAGATATAACTGGTAGTAATCTTTCCAAATCAGATCCTTTGTAATTTCCATCTGAGAAACTGTTTGCTCCTCCAAGGAAGATGATATTTAATCCTTTTTTAGCAAGATTGTAAAGAAAATCAGTGTGAGGGTTAAGCTTATATGCAGGAGTGTCAATGATAATCAAAGTTTTTGCTCCCTCTGGAATCTGTCTTAGATCTGTTAATTGTTGAAAAGTTGGGAAGATTTTTAAGAGATTATCAACCCTGGTATCAGATCCATAAACGAATACTTTTGACTGATCTCTTACCAAAACACAAATTTTTTCAGAAACTCGATCTAGTTTTAGCTCAAAACAGTTTATCCCGGCCTCTAAATTAAACAAAGGGACACTATAAATACCCGATTTACTAACCTCCAGCACATTTTTATTATCTTTTTTTGAGACTATTAGGTTACTCTTATTTTTAGAGCACAGATCAACACCAACAGATATCGTTTTCTTTGACTCATCAGCATTAACAATTGCATCATACTGAACAAATGAGATCTTTGCCTCTCCAATACAATCATTAAATTTTTTTGCTCGTATTCCTCCTCTAAAAGCATGAAAAGGATTAAGGTTGTTAAAATCAAAGCTAGAAACTAGCACAGCTCCCTCCGCAAGACTTTTTATTAGCTCTCTTTCATCCTGTGCTTGCTCGTAATCTTTCAGTTTTAGTTGTTCAGCTAATTTAGTTGAAACAGGTGAGGAATCAACAATATACTTGATACCAGCTTCTTCGTTTTGGATTATTGGTTTTAAAATTGAATAGTAAAGAACTATTAATGATACTAGCTTTAAAATCCACCCCGCCATGGATTGAAAAGAACAATAAAAATAATAGCTCCAATCAAGCCAGCGTACAGAAAAGCTGCATACACTGATGATAACTCACCGCTAAAGCCGTCATTAGTATCATTAATCTTAACTGTGTAATTACTCGGAAAACTCTCATCCACATAAAAACCCCTAAACCTTTCACTTGGGTACAACCAACTAATTAAATTTAGGAGAAAAACCTTAACAGAGCTATCTGATACACTTAAGCTTAAATCAAAAGGAAGATAAACTGAATTAAAATTTGGGAAAAAGATTGCATCGTAGTCGTTCACTTTTCCAATCGTTATGCCATTTGAAAAAGTTAATTCTTTTTCGGAGCCAGTTATAACCTTTAAAGGTTCTTTTTCAATAAATATTTTTAAGGCTGGCTCAAAAATAAAAAAGTTTCCTTCTTTGTTCGTGTCTGATTTAACATAATGGATTGTATTGGGTAAAATAGTGTCACCATACTCTAAAATAGCAAGTCCATAATTTGTTGGATCAAAGCTGTATGCTTTTTTCAAAAAATCAAAATTTGAATTATCATAATTAAGTGATCCAAAATCATTTAGAATCACGAAATCGTCGTATTTATTCTTACCTCCATCAAGTAGACTAACTTTCTTTGGAATATTTCTTAAGCTTTTCTCAATTCTTATAGAATTCTCACAAGGTACAGCTAAATCCTCAGAGGTACCGTCAATGTACTCTATTTTTAGAGTATCTTTAATTGATTTATTGCACATTATGTCTACAAGTATGTTGGATCCATCAAAGTCAATTTTTGAAACAGCGGAGTTAGTTAAATCACTTGGAGTTACTCTATAAAAATCGCAGTGGTTACAAATAATATTTTTATCCGAGAGTATAAAGAGCTTTCCTACTGAGTAAACCTCTTTACTTGAGAGATTATCTTGGCAATATTTAACGCTTAAATCCCGAATAAACTGTTTGGCTTCCTGTTGATCTGAAAAATCTACACTTTGTCCACAAACAGGAATAATACGGATTCTAGAAAATTGACCGTTTATAAAACTGATAGCCTTCTCTTTTATTTTGTCAAAAACGATATCGCCATCTTCAGTTAAAAATCCAGTGCTTAATGAGTTGTCAATAACAAGCGTATAACTAACCTTAACTATTTGAGGATTGGCCATTGCAAAAATTACTAAAAGCGGGGGAATAAGGTCAAAAATGGCTTTTAAAGGTATACTCTTAGTCTTCTTTGATTGTGCTGAACTTATAAATAAAAAACCAGAAAACTTAATGGGATTCTGTTTACGAAAAACATGGTAAATTAAATAGTAAATTACCATAAGCACTGGGATGAGAGAGAGAAGATAAGGAGATAAAAAAATCATCGAACTAGATTTTGGGATATTAAAATTTTAAAAAACTCATCTAGAGTTGTATTTCCAAAGAATCTAACAAATCTAACTCCTCTTCTAGCGCATAAACTGCTAAGTTGTACTGTATGTTTATTAAAATTATTAATGTAAAGATCTAACATACTTCTGTTAACGGGTTTCTCCTCTCCTGACTCAATATCTTTAATAGCTCCCCATTTCTCAAAGTTTGGTCGTATTTCTTCACTAATAAGAGTCTGGAGTGCTACCGTTTCAAATTGTTTTTTCCCAAAAAGATTAAAAAAACCCTCGAGTTTCTCTATGGGCTCAAAAAAATCTGATATCAAGTAAAGTAAGGATGGATATTTAAGGGAGTTGTACGAATTTAAATTACTGAAAAAATTTGGTGTCTCAACAAGTTCAATTGTTTTGGTAAAGTTTATAAGTTGATCAATTGAATCAAGAATTATTGGTCTATTTCCTAAAAAGAAGACTACTTTGTCCCTATTTAAACATGCAAGGTATGCAAGGCCAACAGCTAAATTCCAAGCGTTTGTGATTTTACTAAGCCTAAAAAACATAGACCCAGTTAAATCTAGTGCAATACCTATTGTGACTCTTCTCTCCTCCGAGAAAAGCCTTGAGTACAATCTTTCAGTTTTAGCATAAACTCTCCAATCAACAAACTTTATCGGATCTCCGGGAGAGTATTCTTTATACTCAGCAAACTCCAGGCCTCGACCCTTGTAAAAGCTAGAGTGAAAGCCCAACTGATAACTAGCTCTTTTTTTTCTAAAAACTAATTTTTTTTGCTTAAGTCTAACTAATAGGCCAAAATCAGTATTTACTTTAACCCTCATTTACAAGACGAAAAATACCGGCAACCGCCTCACCGCCTCCGTTACAAATTGCAGCACAACCCAAGGAAAGATTAAAATCTTTCATAACATTAATTAGAGTTGTAACAATTCGTGATCCTGAAGCACCTATTGGGTGTCCCAAACTAACAGCACCTCCTCTCAAGTTCAAAATGTCTAATGGAATATCTAGCTCCTTATGAACAATTAAAGGCACAGCTGAGAAGGCTTCGTTTACTTCAAAAACTTTGACTTGACGAGATTTAATTCCAACATTATCGCAAGCGTTTAAAATCGCTCCAACGGGGGCTGAGTAAAACCGTTCTGGATTTGCTCCAAATCTACCAAAACCAAGAATCTCAACAAGAGGATCTACACCTAGTAACTTCGCTACCTCTAATGTAGCTATAAGAACAAAACTAGCTCCGTCTGCTAAAGTCGAAGCATTCCCAGCAGTAATACTTCCATCTGGGAGAAAAGATGGCTTTAAAGATTTAATCTTTTGAATATCTACTCTAAAGGGTTCTTCATCTTCAACTAAGCTTTTTCCATCAATGATCACTGGAACAATTTCGTTTTTAAAATGACCCCTAGAGTTAGCATCTTGAGCTCTTCTGTAAGATAAGAGTGCGTAAGAGTCTAAATCCTCTCTCGTAAAACCGTACTCTTTTACACCTATTTCACAACACTCTCCCATAAGCTTCATGTCATACGGGTTAAGAAGTCCATCGAATAACATATGATCTAACACTGTTGCTGACCCAAACTTAATACCGAATCTTAGGCCTTTGAGTAAATGAGGTGCGTGGGTCATGCTTTCAATCCCTCCCGCTATAACGCATTTGGCGGCACCAACTTTTATTAGCTCATAACCCAACCTAATTGCCTCTAAACTTGAGCTACAAACCTTATTCACCGAACAACATTGAATAGAGTTTGGTAATCCTGCTCGAATGATTATTTGTTTCCCAGGGGCCTGACCAAGACCAGCTGGAAGTGCATTTCCTAAAATAAATTCATTACAAATCTCAGTTACTTTAGGAATCTCTTTTTTTAAAGAAGTCAGCAACTCAACTCCCAAATCCACTGCCGAGAGCTTAGAAAAAATTCCACCGTAAGCTCCAATAGGAGTTCTCTTGGCCCACAAAATAAAAACCTTAGACATAACTCAAATTATACTATTTCGATTTTAATCTAGGCGTGAATATAAGGTAGAATCAAAAAAAATAATGATTTCGAAGATTGAGGAGGCAATTCGTGAAATTGAAAAAGTTATACGTGGCAAACATGAAACAATAGAGCTTATTTTTACTGCAATTATTGCAGGTGGGCATTGTTTAATCGAGGATCTTCCTGGAAGTGGTAAAACGCTATTGGCTAAATCGATTGCTAAGGTTTTCCAAAAACCAGAGGATGATATTCCTCTTTTTAAGAGGATCCAGTTTACGCCAGATTTGTTACCTTCAGATATTTTGGGGGTTAACATTTACAATCAGTCTCTTGGAGAATTTAGATTCATCCCTGGCCCAATATTCACTAGAGTGCTTCTTGCTGATGAGATAAATCGAGCAGGTCCAAAAGTGCAATCTGCTTTACTAGAGGCAATGGCAGAATCACAAGTGACCATTGATAACGTTACTTATAAACTTCCTGAGTTATTTTTTGTAATTGCTACTCAGAATCCTCTAGATATTGTTGGTACTCATCCCTTACCAATAGCTCAGTTGGATAGATTTCTTCTGCGAATTCCTCTCAGCTATACTGACCCGGATATTGAAGAGCAAATTTTAATTGAAGATTACAGTATTCAGGAAAACTTTGAAAATATAAAACCAGTTTTAAGCATCCAAGATATACTTGCCCTACGTCAAGAGCTTAAAAAGGTATATGTTTGCTCAGCAATTATAAAAGCTATTGTTGAAGTAGGAGTTAGAAGCAGACTTGAAACATTCAGCTATGGTATCTCTACTAGAGCACTTGTCCTTCTTAAAAGGTGTCTTCAGGCCCGAGCTCTTATAAAGGGTAGAAATTTTGTTACAGATAAAGATTTTTTTGACCTACTTTTTCCTGTTTTAAATCACAGACTTGGCGTTCGTAAGATGGATGAGGCAAAAGAAGCTCTTAAAAGTTTTTCTAGTCATTTATTAAAAAGCTTACCTAACATGGTTATTGAAGAATTAAAAGAGTTTCGATTATCCTAAAATTAGTGGGTCATAATTACAGAATAAACACTCAGATTCGTGCGCAAAAAGTTAGATTAGTTAATCAAGATGGTAAACAAATTGGGATTGTTTCGTTAGAGGAAGCTTTAAAAACAGCCGAAGAGACTGGGTTAGATTTGGTAGAAATTGCTCCTCAAGCTGATCCTCCGGTATGTAAGTTGATGGATTATGGCAAATTTAAGTATCAGGAGCAGAAAAAAGAAGCTCAGGCGAGAAAGAATAGAGCAATTATAGAGGTAAAGGAAATCAGATTAAGATACAACACGGGAAGTGGTGATTTGGATACAAAACTTAAAATGGCCGAGCGATTTTTAGACGAAGGAAATAAAGTTAAATTTACAATGCGATTTAAGGGTAGGGAGGTCAGCTTCGTTGATCTAGGACAGAAAAAACTTGATGAAGTAGTTGCTCGTTTGGCAAATAAAGCAGTAGTTGAAACGAGAACTGATTCATTACAAGGGAAACAATTAATTATGGTTATGCAACCAATAAGGAAAAAATCGTGATTAACTTACCTTTTTTCAAACTTTTTACTAGGTTTAAACGAATTTAACATCTTAACCAATCTTAAAAAGACCAAAACTTCTTTAGATTAGTTATAATTTTACTGCTATTTTGTGGCATCAAATCAAAACCAGCATCTAAAATAATTCTAGCTCTGAAGTTTCTGTTAACATCACTAGCTTTTAACAACTTCGACAGTTGTAAATTTTTGTTATCTAGATATTCAAAGCTTGAAAAACCCAACTAAATAATTACAACCTCTCGGTATCGACCGTATACTTCAGTGAAAACATTTGCCATTTCTCCTAAGGTTGCACCAGCTATTGCACAATCTATTAAATCCTGGATACAATTTCGTCCGCACTCTAAGGAATTTTTTAATGATGATAATTGTTTCTCAACTTTTCTTTGATCTCTCCTATCTTTAAAAGCTTTTAATCGCTCTTTTTGTAGTTTTTCAATTTGCTCGTCAGTTTTATGAATCTCGATTTTTTCATCAAATCCCTCATTGTAAATATTAACCCCCACTATTTTTTCTTCTCCTGAATCAAGTTTCTGCTGATACTTATAGCTACTCTCGGCTATCAATCTCTGAGGGAAACCTTTTTCGACCGCCTGAATCATCCCTCCAAGTTTTTTTACCTCATTGTAAAAATCAAAAAACTGTTTTTCTAATCTTTTTGTTAAATATTCAACATAGTAACTTCCTCCCAATGGATCCACAGTCTTAGTAACCCCAGTTTCTTCAGCAATAATTTGTTGGGTTCTTAACGCCACTTTAACTGCCTGTTCAGTGGGCAAAGATAAAGTTTCATCCATACTATTTGTGTGTAAACTCTGAACTCCTCCAAGAACTGCAGCTAAAGCTTGAATAGCCACTCTTACTACATTATTGAAGGGTTGTTGTGCGGTCAAACTAACGCCTGCAGTCTGTGCATGTGTTCTTAACCACCAGCTTCTTGGATTTTTAGCTCCATACTCTTCCCGCATTAACTTAGCCCAAATTTTTCGAGCCGCTCTAAATTTTGCAACTTCCTCAAAGAAATCATTATGTACATCAAAAAAGAAACTTAATCGTGGAGCAAAATCATCGATATTTAGACCCCTTGCTAAACACTCATCAACATAAGCCAGGCCATCACAAATTGTAAAATTTAATTCTTGCGAGGCCGTAGCACCAGCCTCTCGAATATGATACCCAGAGATACTTATCGGGTTAAACTTTTTTAAATTCTTTGAACAGAACTCAATAACATCGCATGAAAGTTTTACACTAGCTCGCGGAGGCACTAACCACTCTTTTTGAGCTATAAACTCCTTTAGCATATCATTCTGGATCGTTCCAGATATCTTGCTCAAGTCAAATCCCTTTTTTATTGCATATGCGGTGAAGAAAGCAAATATGATAGGAGCAGAGGCATTCACCGTCATTGAAACCGTCACCTCTTCAAGATTAATTCCATCAAAAAGTCGCTCCATATCCTCCAAGCAAGAAACATTAACACCCTCTCTACCAACCTCCCCTTGGCTCTTTGGATCATCTGCATCTAAGCCCATCAAAGTGGGCATATCAAACGCCACTGAGAGACCTGTTTGTCCTAATGACAGAAGATACTTAAATCTTTTATTTGTATCTTCAGGTGATCCAAAGCCGGCAAATTGTCGCATAGTCCAAACTTTATCTCTGTACATTGTTTTATGAATTCCTCTTGTAAACGGATACTCGCCTGGCAAAGCTCCATCGATATCATCATCAAATCCAATCTCTTCCAAATGTTCTTTTGTGTAACATAGATCAATTCTTTCAAAACTTATATTTTCTAAAAACCTCTTCTCTTCAAGGTTATTTTTTCTCAACCACTCTAAGTACTTCCTCATACTAACTCTTTCTGTAAAAACCGTATAATGTTCAGTTTCTGAATCTCAGAGCTTCCCTCATAAATAGTTGTAATTCGAGCATCACGAAAAAGTCTCTCTACAACAAAGTCCTTAACATACCCATTACCCCCAAAAATCTGAATAGCCTTATACGCACAGTCATTAGCCACAGTTGAAGCATACAATTTTGCTTCAGAGCACTCCCGAGGTGATCTATCAGGATTAGCTAAAACTAAAAAAGTGTAAGCAGTAGCATGATCAAGCTTAGTTCTCATATCAGCCAAATAATCTTGAATAAACTGGTAATTTAAAATTACCTGTCCAAAAGCTTTCCTATTTAAGGAGTAATTAAATGCTTCATAAAAAGCTCTCCACCCAATTCCCAAGCTTTGACAAGCTACCCCTAATCTTCCGTGATTTAATCCGTAGAGAGCTAATTTTAAACCGCTCCCAAATTCGCCAACAACCTGATCTCGATTTATTCTTACTCCATCAAAACTAATTGAACAAGTTTGAGCACCTTTAATTCCCAATTTTTCTTCCGGCGTGTGTTTTTTCACCCCATTTGAATTTAAATCAAACAAAACTGCTGTAATCTCATCATTGTATTTAGCAAAAACCAAGCCTACTATCGCATAAGGACCATTGGTAACCCAAGATTTCTCTCCCTCAAGAATGTAATCATTCCCATCCAAAATTAGCTTAGTCCTTATTCCTCTAACATCACTACCAGCTTCTGGTTCAGACAAGCAAAAGCAAGATATACACTTACCTGACGCTAGACTGGGGAGCCAGACACTCTTTTGGTAGTCAGTAAGGTACTTATTCAGAATTGCGCCTACTAATGAATTGTGTACACTTAAAACTATACCAGTTGAGGCACACTTGTACGAAATCGCTAGAATAACCAAGCCAATAGCCGTTTCTGAGATATAACTACCCCCATACTCTTTTGGATAACCTATACCAAAAAATCCACCTCTCGAGAGACTCTCAAAAAGTTTATCTGGAATTAGGCCCAACTTATCAATTTCAACATCATTAATTTCTTGCGCAAATTTTATAGCGATCTCAAAGATCTCTTTCTCTTCATCAGAGAGATTAAACAAGGGAACCTTGAGTTTATTGAGCATTATTTTTGGACATTAAAAGAGCTTTTTCGCTTCTCAAGAAAAGCTTTTACCCCCTCTTCTCCTTCTTGAGAGTAAAAACACTTAATAAAAGTTTCGGTTTCAAGGTTGTTTATGAGATGTTTCTCAATGAAAACCTGAGAGAATATTCTCTTAGATTGCTTAATTGCATACGGAGAAGCAGTACCGAATTGAGAAATAATAAACTTAGAAAAATGTTCAAAATCGGAGGATTCAATTTCATAGTCAAAAAGTCTTAAAGTTTTTGCTTCTTCAAAATCAAGAATCCTACCAGACAAAATTAACTTTTTAGCTGTAGACAAACCGCATTTTTCAATTATGCGAATAAAACCAGAGAAACCAGGAACTAATCCTAAAGAAACCTCAGGGAATCCAAACTTGCTTTTCTGAGTTGCAAGTATGAAATCAGCGGATAAAGCCAGTTCAAATCCCCCTCCTAAGCAATAGCCATCCACAACAGAAAAAACCAACTTACTTAAACTCTCGATTTTATCAAAAACCTTTTTGCCAAAGCTTATATACTGAAAAAGTGCATTCTCTTCCAAGCCAGCAAAATATCGAATATCTGCACCAGCTATAAAAGCCTTTGACTCAAGAGACTCTATAACTACAAATCTACAAGCACTACTTTCAGCTTTATTTAAAGCTTCCAAAATTGACTTTAGTAAATCATAGTTTAATGCGTTTAAAACCTCTCCTCTGTTTAGTAAAATTCGAAAAAACAGGCCTTCTTCCTTGTAATAAACTGAATCTTCCACTTTTTAAGTATTATAATTGTTTAAATGTGAAAATTTTAAGGTTCTTTTTCTTTATTCTTGTTGCCTTTATTCCCTCAAGTACATCTAATCTAATTCAATTCAGTAGAGAATGGTATGATTCACTAATAAAACCTCATTTCACTCCTCCTGATTGGATTTTTGGCTTAATTTGGCCTATATGGTTTTTCTCTCTAGGGACAGCTTGTTTTTTAGTCTGGGAGAAATTTAGGCTAAAAAAGTATGTTTTTTTATTTCTTATAAACACTGTTCTCTTAACGCTTTGGAATATAGCTTTTTTTGGCCTAAAAAGCCTATTTCTAGGAGGATTTTTGTTTTTACCAATACTATTAGTAGGAGCATTAAAAATTAAAACTCTGTACGAGATTAGGAAACCCTGGATACTTCTAGTTTTACCTTATTTTGTTTGGATAATTTTTGCTTTTATTTTAAATTTAAGTTTAATATCCTTGAACTGGTGACAGTTTTTAAAAAAATAATCAATAGGGAATTACCAGCTAAGATTGTTTATGAAGATGATAAATGCTTAGCTTTTGAGGATATAAACCCTGTAGCCCCAACTCACATCTTAGTTATTCCAAAAAAAGAAATACCAAAATTAAGTGATATTGAGGAATCAGACAAGGAGCTTCTCGGACATCTATTATGGGTAATAAAGAAGATTGCAAAAGAGAGAGGTTTAGAAGGGTATAGAGTTTGTTTAAACGTAGGAAAAGAGGGTGGACAACATATTTTTCACTTACACTTCCATTTGATCGGAGGAAGACCTTTTGAATGGCCGCCAGGATGATCAAATGGAGATATCTATTGTAATTCCCTGCTTTAATGAAGAAGAGGTCTTACCTTTAACTGTATCCAGGCTTAAAAAGGCTCTTGCTGAGTGGACCAATGATTTTGAGGTAATTTTTATTGATGACGGCAGTACTGATAAAACTTGGGAGTTAATAAAAAACTACTGTAAAGAAGACCCCAGACTAAAAGGGGTTAAGTTTAGCCGTAATTTTGGTCAAGAATCTGCCGTTGTTTGTGGAGTAGAATTAGCCAAAGGCGAAAAGGTAGCAATAATTGATGCTGATCTTCAAGATCCACCGGAGCTACTAAAGCAAATGGTTGAAGAGGTTAACAAAGGTTTCGATGTAGTTTATGGTCAAAGAAAATTTAGGGAAGGGGAGACCTTTTTTAAAAAATTTACTGCCAATCTTTTCTACAAAACAATGAATTTTTTGAGTGAAACCAAAATTCCTGAGAATGCAAGTAACTTCCGAGTAATAAACAATAAAGCGAGGAATGCTTTTCTAAAGGTTTCGGATCGGAACATTTTTGTTCGAGGAGTATTTTCTTGGATAGGATTTAAACAAAAACCTCTAATTTTTGATAGACCTGCCAGAGCTGGGGGAGAGACAAAATATCCATCATTGCGGATGTTCAAGCTAGCCCTTGCTGGAATTATATTGCATTCTAAATCTCCTCTTAGATTCAGTTTACTACTTGCAATCTTTCTACTTATATCTATTCTGATTCAAGTAGCTTTAAGTGTCTTTGAATTAATAGAGATACGATCTGAAATTATTTTGATACAAGCTCTGTTTTTTTTAAATTTTATTGTTTTATGGTTAATGGGAGAGTATGTAGGTCATATCTTGGATCAAACACTTAAAAGGCCCTTCTTTTTAATCGATGAAGTTACTGATAATCTAAACAAACTTTAAATTTTCAATGAAAAGATGTCTAATAATTGGAGCTGGATTCTCAGGTCTTACGTTGGCATATGAGTTAGTACGTAATCATTTCGAAGTTACTGTTGTTGAAAAAGAGGCTATTCCAGGCGGTTTAGCAAGTGGTTTTGAGGTTCTTCCTGGTAAACTTCTTGAGAGATTTTATCACCATTGGTTCTCTAATGACGTTGACATTTTTAGTTTGCTTAAAGAATTAGGATTGGAGCATAACATCATCAAAAGAGAATCTAATACCGGGTTCTACTACAAAAAATCTTTATTTAAATTAAGCTCGCCTTTAGATCTAATTAGATTTAAGGTTTTATCATTCCCTGGGAGAATTAGACTAGCTTTGTTTACATTATACTCCCGAACCATTAAAGATTTTTCATACTTGGAGAACATATCAGCTTTGGATTGGGTTAAAAGTGCTTGTGGATCAGAGGTAACAGAGAAGGTTTGGTTTCCTCTACTTAAGGGAAAATTTGGTGAGTTTTATGATAAAGTTGCAGCAGTCTGGTTATGGAACAAAGTAAAGCTTCGCGGCTCTAGCAGGAATAACAGACAACATGAGATCCTGTATTATTACCATGGAGGTTTCCAAGCATTAATTAATGATTGGTTTGAAAAGTTAAAAAAAAGCGGGGTTAAATTCTTTTTTAATTCAACAGCTGAAAGTTTTACCGTTAATTCGTACAGAAAATTAAAAGCAGTTAAATTATCAGATGGCAGAGAACTTGAATTTGATTATGTATTCTTAACTATACCATTGCCTGAGATAAAAAAAATTTTACCCGAAGAATTTCACGAAAAAGAATCATGGGACATTCCTTTTTTAGGGAATAGATGTTTAATTTTACTTCTTAAGCAGAGCTTATCTAATATTTATTGGCTGAATGTTGCAGATCCAAGTTTCCCCTTTGTCGGTGTAATTGAACACACAAATTTCGATGATCCGCTAAATTACAACGGGGCTAAAGTAGCTTACCTTAGCAGGTATATGCCTGAAGATGACCCTCTGTTTTCACTCCCATCACAGGATTACTACTTTTATTGTCTTGAACATTTAAAAAAAATGTTTCCAAAATTGGATGAAACCTGGATCATAAATTACTGGGATTGGAAAGCGACGTATGCTCAGCCAATTGTGATAAAAAACTACAGATCAAAAATTCCTCCTTTCTGGCTTCAAGGATCAAATGTATATATCTCAACAATGGCACAAATTTTTCCTGAGGATCGCGGCACCAATTACGCTGTTAAATACTCCAGGGCAGCGTTCAACGAGTTTATTAAATCCTTAACCATTTAAAAATTTCATAAAATTTCCGAAATCATGTTCATTGCAAAGAAGTGCATCTTTTGAGCTAATACTTGAGAGTCTTCCATCAGATCAAGGGGATCTTGCCAAATTAAAGGCTCTCTTACTATTGAATCTTGAGTACTCAGTTGATGAAGCAACAGAAATCTTAAACTCTATCCCAGTAACTATTGCAACCAGTGATACAGAAGAAAGTTTACAGGAATTGGCAAAACAGCTAACTGAGATAAAAGCGGGTTGTTCATTAAAAAAGAGAATTGTTAATCCCAGTGAAGATAATGAAGAGATAGTTCTCTTTGAAGAGGATATAGACGAAACACAAGAGAGTCAAAAACTTATATTGATTGATGAATCAGAAACACTTGAAAATCTCTTAAACGACTTCAATGAGGATGAGTTTGTTGATAATTCTATAAATCAAACTGAGCTACCTAAGGATACAATAGCACCTTTAGAAAACTACAACCTCAGTTTAGATCACCTAGAGCTTGAGACTGTTGATAATGAAACTCAAACAGACAATAAATCTCCAATAATAACTTTGAGTGAGGGATCTGAGGAAACGTTTCTTGAACCTGAACTAAACACTGAAAGTATTGTATCTGATAAAACTGAGTTGTATGAGCATACCTCAATTCAAGAAACCTTTATTGAAAATTTAAAAGAAAAAGAATCTTTAAGTGATATTAAGAATAACAGTGATATTAAGAATGACAAAGAATTAAATGACTTAAGCTTAAAAAAACGTGAAATTGCTGCGTCTAAAACTACTAGGTTTATAGAAGAAAGTGGGAATACTGCGAATATAAGAAAATTAGCAAAGAATGAGAATGTGTTAGTAATTTTTTTATCTTTGATTGCTATCAGCTTAGGTTTTCTTAATTTATTCTATTTCTTAAATTTATATGAGAATGACCATAAAGCCTCCAATATC
>CALHSA010000010.1 GCA_938038205.1 uncultured bacterium
TCCCTTTTTTAACCACGTTAAATTTATCAAAAAGATGATAACTTTGATTCTCTAGGAGTTGTTAAAATAGGTTGCGTCATCTTAAAATAGTTTCATATTGGCCGGTAGCCAAGCGGTAAGGCAGCGGGCTTTGGACCCGCCATTCGTAGGTTCGAATCCTACCCGGCCAGCGCTCAAGCAGAAATTATTTAGATTCAATCTGCATATTTATTTATTTATTATCTTCTTCTTAGTAGGATCTTATCCCTGGTTTCCAGCAGTAGTGCCTCCTAGATATAATCAAATCAGGTTTTAGTTTTCTAAAAAATACAGTACAAACGACTATCTGTTAACAAGTAAACTTAACGTTAAAATCAACTTAACAAAATTTTCTAGTCTATTTTTTAAAATCTATGCAAAGAAGATCTGCTTTAAAACATTTTTGCGTAAAACCTTAATTAAAAAATTTATTATGTAGTAATGTGATTTTTATCTACAGGCTTTTAATTTTAAAACTTCAATTTTAACAAATAGCACAGTGAGCTTTAAAAAGTGTAACATTTGTTTACCAGATCAAAACCTTAGACAGATTTGAAACCTATAAGACTAAATTTATCCGTAAATTTATGCGGCTACAATTTAAATTTTAAAAAGCAGCAAGACCCAAAAACCTATTTTCAACCCTACTAGAGAATCTAAAAACTTAAAGTGCTTTCTTACTTATTTTTGTGAGTGACATACCTTAAAGACGTCCAATCAATGAAATTCATTTAAAATTTTTACCAAAATTCAAAAGGAACTTTGATTAAAACAAATCTCAAAGAGCTTGATTCATTTTTTTGCTAACTGATTTGAATTTTTATAATCCCGTAGTGAAAATTTAGGGTATAGTGGTACCTCTTTTTAATTATCAAACTTGTACCTTTAATAATGCCGACCAAATCAAGCTAATTGATAAAGAAAAGCTTCACCAACTAAAAATCAAAAATAAAAATTAAGTAACATAAAAAAGTTTTATTTCAAGTATATGTGCATTTGTAAGTCATTTAAAGAAAAAACGCTTTTTTACCTAAAACCTAAATCTTCTTTTGAATAAGGATTAATTTAACATGGCAGAGAATTTAACCGGTTAAATCAAACTCACGTGTTAATAACTACATCAAAGTCGAAGCTTGATTTTGAAGAGATTTTAAAAATTGCTACCAGCCTATAGAAACCAGGTCATTGATACAATTAATTAAAAAAACCTAAAATATTTACCAACACTACAGCTCTGATTTAGCTAACTCCAAGTCCGCCTCCACCATCTCTTTTACTAAATCATCAAAAGTATACTTTGGAGACCATCCAAGATCTCTCTTGATTCTTTCAGGGTTAGCTACAAGGTTATAAACTTCTGCTGGCCTATAAAGTTTATCAGAGACCACCACATATTTTGTCCAATCAAGCCCCGCAAAATTAAAAGCCTTTATAACAAAATCTTTTACACTGTGAGTAATTCCCGTACCTATAACGTAATCTTTCTGTTCTCGATTATTCAGCATCAACCACATTGCTTCAACATAATCCTTGGCATGACCCCAATCTCTTTTTGGTTCCAAATTCCCTAACTCTAGTCTATCTTGCAAACCTACTTTAATTCTACCAACCGCCCGGGTAATCTTCCTTGTAACAAACTCCTCACCCCTTCTTGGGCTTTCATGGTTAAAGCAAATACCACTAACTGCAAAAAGACCGTAACTCTCGCGGTAGTTTATTGTTATATGGTGAGCATATAGCTTGGCAACCCCGTAAGGACTTTTTGGATAAAATCCTGTTTCTTCATCTTGCGGAGTTTTCTCAACCCCCCCAAACATTTCAGAGGAGGAGGCTTGATAGAACTTTGCTCTTGGATGAAAGTGCCTTATTGCCTCCAAAACTCTCAGAGCCCCCAAACCAGTAACTTGAGCTGTATATTCAGGCTGATTCCAACTTAGACCAACGAAACTTTGAGAAGCCAAGTTGTACACTTCATCAGGTCTTATTCTTGATATAGCCTCATTTATTGAGGCTTGATCAAGTAGATCTCCTTCAACAAGCCTAACCTTATTGAGCAAATGATTTATCCTCCAATAATTAGGAGTTGCAGATCTTCTAACCAAACCATAAACTTCATAACCCTTCTCTAACAAAAACTCAGCCAAATAGCTCCCATCCTGCCCCGTAATTCCAGTTATTAAAGCTTTCACGTGCCAAAAATTATACTTTTTTTTTTACTGATAAAACAACTTATCCTTGCTTGTTTAAAAGACGGGTAAACCACTCCGAAGAATAGCAAATTGCTTGAGTTGAGGCCTCAAGCTGGAAAGCTTGGTTTAAGCCAGTTAAACGTAGCTCTCTTAACTTTTTTACGGTCAGTGATAAAGCCTCTCTGGGTATTTTATCGAATGTATTTTCAAGATTAGAAATTACACTTTTAGCTGAATTTTCATCTTCAACCTTCCAATGTACTATCCCAAGTCTGTAGGCATCCTCCGCAGTAACAACTTCACCAGATATTAATAGATAACTTGCCGTACTAAACCCAAACTCTCTGGCAAACAATAAAGTTGACCCTAGCCCTGGAAAAAGACCAATCTTTATAAAAGAAGCGCTAAGCTTAGCATCACTAAAAGCCAAACGCAAATCACACAAAGCGGCTAAACATAAAGCAGCTCCAATACACCATCCTCTAATGATGGCAAGTGTTGGGACATCAATCTCGGAGATAGACGCAAAGCTTCTATAAAAATCCAGCATCTCAAGCTCCTGCTCAAATGGACTCTTTTTTGTTTTCTCCAGAAGCATATCTCTATCTCCTCCTGACGAGAAATCGGACCCTACTCCTTCAACAATAATTAATTTCAGATCAGATGAATCCATTCTTATGAAATCAACGGTCTCACGAAATGCCTCTGCCATTTCACCATCCATCGAATTCCTTCTTTGTGGATTATTTAAAATTATTTTGCCCACAGTTGGGGAAATTTTATTAAACAATACTTTCCTCTCCATACGCTAAAGAATACTATTTTTAAAAAATGGAGTTAATCATCGTACTACTGCTTGTGTTTTTTTTTATTAGTGTAATTGGGTCCTTGTATGAGGTAGTGGTTTTCACGGAGAAAAATGACACTAGGCATCCATTAATTTTAGAATTCTCTAAAGATCCGAAACTGATACTTTTTTTGTTCCAAATCCTAATAACGGCATCAAACTTAGGTATAGGAGCCGCATCTGAGTTACTTGTCAGCGATGCACCAACCTGGTTTAAAACCTCTTTTTACGTTTTCATAACTGCATTCATGATAACTTTTGCAGAGATAATACCTAAACAACTAGGCTTCTTTTACAGCAAATTCTTTCTTGATAACGGAGGACACATAATCTTAATGATATATAGAACCTTAAAACCAATAATATACGGTTTCTCCTTAGTGCTAAATTTTCTGAACAAATTACTGAAAATCGATAATAGAAACACAATGCCGATAGCAGAGCTTGAGGAACTTCGTGGTGAGATTGAAGAGTTAATGAGTGGTAAACCTAGAACTTTTACAAAAAAAGCACTCGCCATTCTACAATCACTCTCTACAGCTAGAGTTAGTGACGTTCTGATACCTCGTACAAAAATTAAGCTGTGTGAATTTAATAATCTAGGGGAGGCTAAATTTTTCGCTAAACATTCGTTAGTTGATATAAAAAGGTGTTTAATTAAAGTGAAAAATAAATATTACTCTGTTGAAGAAAGGTACGACGAACTAAACGGCAAGCAAGTCAGTTTAATCGAGACAATTACATGCTCATCACTAAGTCCTGCTCTTGAGGTTTTAGTTGAATTAAATAATTCAAAAAGCAAATTAGCAGTTTGCTTTGATGAATTCGGGCTTTTAGATGGCATTTTTGATCCAACAACAATAGTCGATGCTATGTACTCTTGGTCGCAGGCAATTAAATTATCTGAGGATAAAATTATTGTCAATGGATCAACAAGACTTTCGTTTATTTGTTTATTCTTCGAAAAACAGCGGATTTCAGATTTTGACTTAAACCGAACTGTTGATAGTATTCTCTTGGAGATTTTTGGAATCCCTCTACGTTTTGGTGCCAAGGTAAAGATAGAGGACCTTCAGTTTAAAATCCTAAAAAGCTCAACAAGAAGTGTAGATCTAGTCGAGATACAAAGGATAACATCGAAACAAACAGATTAATTGGCGATGGGTGGTCTCGAACCACCGACCTCAGAATTATGAGTTCTGCGCTCTAACCAGCTGAGCTACATCGCCAAAACTAGTATCATTATTCTAACCAAGTTGAAATTATTAGAGCAAATCATTAATGATATGAAATAAAGTTAACTGAAGCTACCACCCCTACGGCCCCCCAAGAGGTTAGTATAGAGGATCCAAGGTTTCTCCCCTCAAAGCCTAAGTTGGTTAAAACTTTAAGCTCCTCTGGAGTGAAATCACCCTCTGGCCCAATAAAATATAAAATAGGGGGTTTAATATCTTCTTTCATAAATCTAACACCAAAAGAGGGGTGAAAAACAAAACGATTTAGACTCTTAAAATCGACCTCAGAGAAGAATTGCTCTAAGTTCGCAAAACTTTTGATTTGCAAAGGTATCACTCTCCCAGTAATTGAAGAGTGCTCTAAAACAAGCTTCTGCATTTTTTGAAGAATACTTTGAGTACAAGGAGTAACGCTTCTTTCTAATTTAACTACATATAAAAAATCAGCATTCAATTCAGTTAATATTCTAACAATTAAATCTAAGTAAAAGTGCTTCACGCTACCAATCGCAAAAAAAGTTAAGGGATTCTGTAATACCGGAGAGTATTGAATAATACTACCAAAATATCTTCCTTTCTGTTTAAAAACCTGAATTTCCCCCTGATACCACATCCCACAATCAAAAAAAGAAACCGGAAAAACTGAATTAGTAATTCTCAGAACCTTAAATCTACTAGACCAAAACTCTGAGAATTCAATTTTTGAGGTGTTTGTTGGCTGGTGAATAAATATTCGCCTCAATCACTTATTGATTTTTTTATGTGTTCAAGAGCCACTGGTATGTTCCAGTAGCCGTAGTATCTCTGGTTTTTAAAAATTATAGTAGGAACTTTGAAAACCCCAAATTTTTTTGCTCTTAAACAAACTCCTTTAGCTCTCTCGCGAGTATCAACAGCAGCTACTTTAGTTAAAAATTCTCCCAAATCAACATCCAAGTCTTCCGCGAGCTCAATTAAAAAGTTATCCTTGGCCGGATCCTCTCCTAAACCCCAAATCCGATAAGATGCACGAAAATTATACTCTTTAAGTATTCCCATGTCGTAAGCTATAAAAGCACCTCTTGTAACCCTACTTACATCAAACTCCTCCGAGGGCCACTCCGCAGGGAAAGTTATTTCTATCTTTTGCTCTTTGCTAATCCTCAAAACTTCTTCTTTAATGTATGAGTCTTCCCCCTCTAAAAAGTTGAAAACTGGCTGAGGTATCCCACCAGCCTTTGGGTTAAGTGGTTGCCAAATGCAGTCAATCTCTTTTATTTCTTCAATTTTGTAAATAGCATCTAAAAAAAGATAACAATAAGGGTCAGAAAAATCATAATATATCTCAACAATCTCTTTGCTCATTTTGACAGATCTTAAATAATACAAAAACCGACGAGCAAAATCTATTAAATTGGCATCTCAATACACGGCGTAATAAAACTAATTAAATCCTCTACTCTTATCCTCTGTTGCTCAGCTGTATCCCTATCTCTAACTGTAACAGTTTTATCCTCTAAAGACTGAAAATCAATTGTTACACAAAATGGTGTTCCTATCTCATCTTGCTTGGAGTACCTTTTACCAATACTTCCAGATTCATCGTAAAAAGATATAATCCTATGCCTTCTAAAACTGTGAAACACTTCTTTTGCAAGACTAATCAAATCCTCATGTTTAACAAGGGGGAATACCGCTACCTTAATAGGTGATAAGAACGGCTTTAACCTTAGAACAACCCTTACCTTCTCTTCCCCATCGGCACTTCTTCCCTCTAACTCTGAATATGCATCTAAAAGAACCGCTAAAACCGCTCTTGTAAGCCCGCAAGAGGGTTCAATTACCCAAGGACGAACCTTAACTTGACGCATGTCAGTGGTTGTGTTTAGAACAAAAAACTCTTTTCCAGATGCCTCTTGATGAGCTAAGAGATCATAATCAGTTCTGCAAGCTATTCCCTCAACTTCATCAAACCCCCAAGGAAACTTGTATTCAACATCGACGCAAGCAGATGCGTAGTGTGCTAGCTCACTCTTGTCGTAAAATCTTAGTCTTAGATGTTCAGGATTGTTAAGAATTTTTCTCCACCAAGTCATTCTTTTTTCTTGCCAAACTTTAAATAAAGCAGATTCCTGATCCGGATCTATAAAAAACTCTAACTCCATTTGATCAAACTCAGCTACCCTAAATAAAAACCTTTCTGTTGTTATTTCGTTTCGAAAAGCCCTACCAATCTGAGCAACACCAAAAGGTAGCTTAGTTGGGTATGCTCTCGAAATATTAGGAAACTGTACAAAAATATTTTGCGCAGTTTCAGGCCTTAAGTATACTGATTGTTCAGCTATTCTTCTGAAAATCGATTCAGTGTCTTGACCAATTTTTTCGGAACTAGAATTAAGTAGCTCGATTAATGGATCGATGGGACCTAAATTCGTTCTAAACATTAAATTAAAAAACCTAGTATCAGATAGTTCATCAGATCCACACACAGGACACTTTAAAACTCCCAATTCCTTCTCAACTTTATCAGGTCTAAACCTGTGTTTACATTTTTTGCAATCTACTAAAGGATCTACAAAGCTATCAATGTGCCCACTTGCTTTCACAACCCGATAAGGAAGCATTAAAGCCCCATCTATAAAAAAAATTGGAAACTCCTCAAACAACATCTGAAGTTTCCAGAATTCTTTAAGGTTTTCTTTAAGTAAAAAACCTAAGTGACCAAAATCATAAAGACTTTTTACACCACCATAAATCTCAGAGCTTTGAAAAATAAAACCTCTTTTCTTGCATAAGGAGACTACTTTTGAAAGCGTATCCATTAGCTTAGTTTATTCTACCCTACTAGAGCTCTCAAATAATAAAAGGGGATTAGTGAATCTCTAGGCTGTACTGATTAACAAGTTTTGTCTTTAACTCATCTAGCTCAGAGCATTTTAGTATTTGAACCTTAAAAACAGAACCAACTTTTTCAGTGTTTAGGACCGTATAGGAGGCCTTTTTTAGCTCTAGGAAATCTAGCAAGTCCCGTAAAAAAGAAATATCATCTACCGTGAACTCAATTAAAGGCATAAAATATTTATGGACAATATCGAAAAAAATGTAGAATTACTTAAGTCATTTTTCCCAAATATAAAAAAAATACGAGAAATTCCGATAGGTAATATTAACCAAACATTTCTAGTAAAAATTACTACTGGTACTATAATTGCTCAAAGGATAAACAAAAAAGTTTTTAATAACATCAAAGCCTTATCTCATAACCTTCAACAGTTTTTAGATGAGGTCCGAAAGAAACATGACCTGGCAGCTATAACCCCAGAATTTATAACCTTTAAAAATAAAGTTATAAATCCTGATTCAGAGGGGAATTACTGGAAGTTTTCTAAACACATTCCTAATTCAATTTGTAATCAATATCCTACCTGTTCAGAACATGCATATTTAGCTGCTACCACACTTGCGATTTTTCACAGAAATGCAGTTAATTTTAAGGTAAGAAAATTTAGAACAGTCATCAGAGATTTTTTTAATCCGAAAAAAAAATTAAGTTTTTTTAAAAAGGCATTAAAACAAGGTGTAAAAGACCGAATTAAACAATCTCAAGACCTCGTAAAAGCCATAGATAATTTTTACAAAAATATTGAAATTTATTTCTCTAAAATGGCTGAGATAAAAAAATATGTTCTACATCAAGATACAAAATTCGAGAATTTCCTAATAACGCCAAAAAAGGCATATTTAATTGACCATGACACTTTGCAACCAGGTTCGATTGTACTTGATTTGGGTGATTTCTTGAGAACAGTGGCATTTAGCTCCAAAGAAGATCAGGTTGAGATTTTAGAGCCGAATCCTGATTTCGTAAAAGCTGCTCTTGAGGGGCTTAAGATTTTAAATTACTTTAGGGTTTTTAGGTTAGAACCAGAACTTTTTTCCTTAGCTCCGTGTTTAGTTTCATTCATCTTATCAATCAGATTCTTAGCTGACTTTTTACTAGGTGATGTGTATTTTAAGATCTCTTATGAGAATCAAAATCTCTTACGAGCTAAATCTCAATTTCTGAAAGCACTTTGTTTGTACAAGATCAGAAAGTCTTTTAGTAAAGTTTTTTAATAACAAAATAGTGTGATAAAAATCTCTTTTAATGATTTATAATAGTGTAGCATGCTGAACTTCAGGTATCGTAACGTTGAGTTACTTGATTTTGAGTTTATGCCAGGGCCTGAAAATTTCACGTCGGAAGAGTTAGAAGAGGAGATTAATATAAAAAGATTTGGATTACCAGGCGGCACAATTGAAAGGCTTACGGGGATTAAGAGCAGAAAAATGTGGCCAAAGGAAACTCTACCCTCTCAGGTAGCAAGTGAAGTTGCTCAAAAACTACTAGCTCGATGGGAAAAAAAAATACCAAAAATTGGGCTTCTTATCAATTTTTCAGTTAGCAGAGATTACTTTGAACCCGCAACAAGTGTGTTAATTCACAGAAATCTTAATTTATCAAAAGACTGCATGTGTTTTGATATCTCTAATGCTTGCATAGGATTCTCAAACGCATTATCAATTGCTAGTTCTATGATCGAATCTGGGAAAATAGAGGCAGCGCTTCTTGTAGCTTGTGAGACGGTAAGGGGGTTAGTAGAATCAACGATTCACCAAATCAAAAACAGTATCAATCTTGCACGAGAAGAATTCTTACGTTATCTTCCTGTTCTTACCCTTGGATCTGGAGCAGTCGCATGCCTTGTAACAAAGTCCTCCGGCAAAAGAAGTTTGACGCCACTTGCCTCTGCCTGTGCAAGTCATTCCGAGTTTGCTGATTTGTGTGAGGGAAATGCTGATTTCTGTGTTGCCGATTACGTCTTTGATAAAATAACCAAACTTGCTGATAAATCACCGATCATGAGAACAGAAGCAAGAAAATTAATTCAAACGGCTGCACAAGTCGGAAAAAAAGTTTGGAACAGTTTACAAACAGTGATTGGTTGGTCATCTAATATGATTGATAGGATAATTTGTCACCAGGTCGGTAAACATGTGAATGAGTCTTGGTATCAGATAGTTGGTTTAGATAAATCTAAAGAGATTACTATTTATCCGGAGTTTGGTAACATGGGATCTGTAGCTCTCCCTGCAGCATTGATTCTCTCTGTGGAAAGAAATTTGGTGACCAAGAATCAAAATGTTTTAACTCTTGGATTTGGAAGTGGTCTAAATGCAATATTTACCGCATGGAAATGGTAACTAATTTAGATTTGCTAACTGAGCTTTTAATTCATCACGTTCCCTAATTAGATCCTCAAGTTTTTTTCTTTCCCGCTCAACTAAATCAGATGGCGCTTTAGTCGTAAACTCAGAATTTAAAAGATCCGTGAGCCTGCTTATACGGATTTCAGCCTGCTCAACGGCTTTTTGATACTCTGATTTTATTTGACTTATCTGAGTAGCTGAGAGTAAAACTTTTCTGTTGTTAACAAGTAAACTTGCATCCATGGAAATCGCATCCTGAACGTGCTGGCAACCTGATAATTTTTGAATTATGTCTATCTCATAAGGAACTTGCGGTTCAATCCAAAACTTAATAGGTTCTTTAAGGAAAATTTTTAATCTTCTCAAAATTTTTACAATTGCTTTCAAATTTAAAAATACAGCTTCATCCTGGTGTGAGTGATAATTATAGTCGTAAACTTCATCGAAACGTTTCTTCGCGAGCAATCCATCAAATTTTAGAAGCTCCGAGTGTAAGTACTCAGTTATGAATGGAGCATAAGGGTGAAACATAAAGAGTATATGCTCAATCAATTTAGAAAGAAGCAGCTTCTGTTCAGATTGATATTCTGTCTTTAGTAAAATCTTTGATATCTCTATAATCCAGTCACAAAAGGTATCCCAAAAGTAAAGATAAATATTGTCCAAAACAGAGGAGAATTCAAAACTATTTAAACCCTTTTTGTACTCCTCGAGTTTTTGAAAGCTTGACTGATACCAAACTACATTCAAGGGATGATTGAGATTTGTTAATCTTTCTGATTTAGTGTAGTTGGCAGAAACGAATTTCGATGCATTTATTAATTTGTTGATAAACTTAGCCCAGGCTTCGCATTTTGCCATAGTGAACCTAACATCTCGCCCAGGTGAAAAACCACTTAATAAACTCAATCTAAGGACATCAGTGCCATACTTTTGTTGAATCTCTCCTGGTTCTATACCATTTCCACGGGATTTAGACATTTTTTGACCTTGTTCATCAAGTATTAGTCCATGAAAATACAGTTTCCTAAAAGGAATCTTACCAGTTCTATAAACTCCTAATAAGATCATTCTACAAGCCCAAAAGAAAAGGATATCTCTCCCCATAACCATCATATGGGTTGGATAGATAGAGGGATCATAATTTGAATCCATCTCAATCAAGCCCTTCGCTGCCAAAGTTGTATAAGGCCATTGACCTGAGGAGAACCAAGTATCAAAAGTATCAGAATCTTGATAACACTCTGGAACAGGCATTTTAGAGACAGAAACCAGTTTGCCCGATTTATACCAAGCAGGTATTCTATGACCCCACCACAATTGTCTACTTACATTCCAATCTTTAAGATTCCTTAACCAATGAATAATGAGATTTTTGAACTCGCTTGGATAAACCTCTAATTCACCGGAATTAATTAGATTTAAAGCTTTTTCTGAGGCTTCAGAGAGATTTAACCACCACTGTTCTGTGATTAAGGGCTCAATTATATCTTTTGCCCTTTCAGAAATTGGAACCTTATGCGTAATTTCAGACGAGGTAATTAATAGATCTTGCTTTTTTAAACTTTGAAGTATGCGCTCTCTAGCCTCTAAGGTAGTTAAACCAGAATACCTTCCACCTTTCTCAGTTATTTTCCCATCTTTCCCAATAACCTGTATTACCTCTAGCCCTAACTCTTTTCCAATCTCAAAATCAAAAAAATCATGAGCCGGTGTAACCTTCAATGCTCCTGTTCCATATGTTGGGTCAACTCCTTTATGCGCTACTATTCTTACTTTTCGACCAGTCTCTGGAACAACAACCTCCATACCAATAAGTGAACCGTACCTCGGATCATCTGGATTTACGGCAACAGCTGAGTCCCCTAACATTGTCTCAGGTCTAGTTGTTGCAACAATTATTCCTCTACCAGTGTCAAACTTGGGAAGGAAAATACATCTTCTTTCATCTAAACTCTTGAAGTATACAAATTCGCCGAGATCATTGATCTTTATAGATTTTGATGGCGGTTCACTATCAAAATTAATTACAACCGCATTATTGAGTTTTTCGTAATCACCCGTCCAATTTTCAGCTGGTTCATTCAGAGTTGCCTCTTGAATTCTCTCAACCCAAGGATAAAGGATATAATAAAGAATTCCCTTTTGCTCAACATACTCTACCTCAATATCAGATATTGACGTATTTGACTCAACAGACCAATTAACAATACGATCAGCTTTATAAGCGAGACCATCATTGTACAGTTTGACAAAAGTATCAATCACAATCTCAGATACGGCTGGATCCAAGGTAAATAACTCATAGTCCCAATCAGCTCCCAAACCTAAACTTTTCTCTTGAGCTCTCATGTATTGAGCTCTATCCATACAAAACTCGTAACACTTAGAATATATTTCCTCCCTTGATAATTCTGCAGGATTTATTCCCTTTGATTTAAGGTACTTTTCAAATACCACTTGAGTTTGAATACCTGCATGATCTTTGCCCGGAACAAGAAGTACATTGAAACCACTTTGTCTTTTAAATCTGCCAATACAATCCATGATTGTGTAACCAAAAGAGTGTCCTAAATGCAATTCGCCGTTTGCGTTTGGTGGAGGTAGAACAAAGATAAAATTGTTGTCACACGAGTCTTTTTTAAACTTAAAACAACTCTCTTTTACCCATTGCTCGTAGATAGCAGATTCATCCAAAACAAGATCTTTACCAAGTTTGATTTTATACATATTCTGAAAATTATGAACAACTATAAGCTAATTTCCAAGATTAGGTATTAAGGTTCTAACTGCTTTTGAATATTGCGTATGGTCTAAAACCTTAAACTCACCAGGCTTCAACCCTCCAAGTTTGAATGGGCCAACCCTTATCCTTTTTAACTTTAAAACCGGATGGTATAACTTGTCGAAAACTTTCCTTATAACTCTATTGTGCCCCACTGAAATAGTAACCTCCAGCCATGAATTATTCCCATCTGAAGAAATAATTTTTAGGTCGTCGAACTTAACTATTTTCCCGTCTATCAAAACTCCTGACAGAACTTTTCTAACATCTTTTTCCTCAAGCTTGCCAGCTACTTTAACCAAGTAAACCTTTGGAACCTTGTTTTTAGGATGAGATAAGAGGTAATTAAGCTCACCATCATTAGTGATAACCAAAAGTCCAGATGACCAATAATCTAATCTACCCACAGGATCACATACTCGATACTCTCTTGGAAGGTAATCATATATAGTTCTTCTACCAAACTGATCGAACTTAGAGACTATAACTTGAGTTGGTTTATGAAAAAGAATAACGACTGGAGATTTTTTTTTTATTATTTTTCCATCAACCCTAACAACATTCTTAACACTGTTTATAATTTTCTTCGCATCCAAAATAACTTTCTCATCAACCGTAACGTGCCCTCTCTTTATCTTTTCAAAAATTTGTCTTCTTGAAAGATTTGAACTCAAACTTAAAAAATGTATAAGACTAAGTTTCATTTGGTATTACGGCTATTAACACTCAATAGCCTGACTCTTACCAAATATTATCGTTGAACAAAAACCTTTTATCAAACCATCTGGGGTAATTTCTTTTACTTCAATAAAAAAAATTCCAGTGTCAAAAATCCTTGAATACATTATTTTTAATTGATCTTTATCTCCTAAGTAAACCTCAGCCTCAATGTTAGAGTTTATAAGTATTCTTACCTGCCCATCGACTATCCTTAGATCATTTAAAATCCCAAACACCGGGTAGGTTTTACCTATCTCTGGATTGACTTCTTTTAGATTAAATCCCGTGCTGAAGAAACTTTTTTTCATGACTTATATAATCCTAGTCTTAAAATTTTAAACACTTGCTTCAATTTTATTACTTTCCAATACAAAATTTAGAGAAAATTTCCCCTAAAATTTCATCAGTGTGAATTTTACCAATAAGTTCATCCAAAACCGATATGGCATCCCTCACTCTTTGACAGCAAACATCAAGAGGCTCTAGAAACTTAGTTTCTAAAAGTGAATCTATTTGAGCTACAAATTCATTAAGTAAGTATGCCTGCCTACTTGTTAGCGCAAAGAGTGCTGAATCCCCCTGGTGTCTCAAAGCTAGAAAATTTTCAATTGTTTTTATCAAATCAACCCTTGATTCAGGTTTTAAAGCACAAATCGGCAAGATTCTAAAAAACCTATCTGATTCTGAAACCTGTGGTACTGAATGAATATCAGTTTTGTTTAAAATTAAAACTACATCAGAAATGTTCAGATTCTTAATTAAAGATAACGTAAGACTTAAATCTACGCCGCAGTCATGAACCAGGAAAATAAGGTCAGATGACTGGAGGTTTTTGTATGCTAATTCAACACCTTTTCTCTCTATTGGATCATTCGAATCTCTAATACCCGCTGAATCAATTATTTTAACATTAAAGCCATTAATGAAAATTTCGGCTTCTAAATAATCACGAGTGGTGCCAGGTATGTCAGACACTATTGCTCTATCATAACCTAGGAGTAGATTAAAGATTGATGATTTTCCAGCATTCGGTAAACCCAAAATTAAAACCCGTGGACCATCCAACAATGACCGAGATAAATTGTAATTTCTGAGAATTAATCTAATTTCTTCCGCCATTTTTTTAAAATCCTCAGCCAATAACTCTAGATTCAAAGATCCAATATCCTCTTCTGAAAAATCAATGTGAGCCTCTAAAAATGCCAAGTTTCTCAGCAGTTTGTTACGAAGCTCAGAGTAAAAATTTGAGAGATGTCCCAGATATCCAAGCCTAGCATTTTTTAATGCAAAATCTGAGCTAGCAGAGATATACATATTTAAAGCCTCTGCCTGAATGATATCTATCTTTCCTGAGAGATACGCCCTTTTTGAAAACTCACCTGGCTCTGCATCATAAAAACCTATACTTCTTAAAATATCAAAAATTTTATAAATGATTAGAGGATTCCCGTGTACCGAGAGCTCAACCATGTCCTCACCCGTGAAACTTTTAGGAGCCTTGAAATATGTCATTACGGCCTCGTCAAGTATCTCTCCGTCTGGAGAGAGAATTTTAACAAGGGTTGCAACACGAGGTCTAACTTGTCCAACTCGCAAAATCTTCCTTAATCGATTTAAACAGTCATCTCCACTAATTCTTATCAATGCTATTGCACTTCTAGCTAAAGGAGTAGCGAGACTAAAAATTACTCGAGAAGACACTAAAATAACAGAGTAAGGAAATATGCAATTAAAACAATTACAACATTAACGGAAAGGTTTAGCAAAAAGCTCTTATTAAAGCCCCATCTTTTCGATATCAATATTTGAGCTATACTCGAGAGATTATTAATCAACCAGTAAAGTACCAAACCCGAGGGCATAGGGAAAATAATAAACATTACTAAAATTATGTACGGAAACCATTTAAACACTTGCTCTTGCGCCGGATCCGTAAACTGTGGAGGATTTAGTTTTTGGATGTAAATAAAACTCGCACCAAAGATTAAAGTTAAAACTGGAATTGGAATTGGACCTAATGAAACATAATCAGTTTTCGAGAGATCGGTGATCCAGCCGAAAAACTTCGCTTGTCTTAATTCAAACGCATGAAGTAAAGCAGAATACAGACCAAAGAAAATCGGAATTTGGACAAAAATCGGTAAGCAACCAGAAAAAGGATTTACCCCTTTTTTTTGATATAAAGCCAAAAGTTCCCTGTTTAAAGTCTGTGGATCGTTTCCAAACTCTTTTCGAAGTCTATCAATTTCTGGCTGAATTTCCTTTAATTTCTCCATAGCCTTATAACTCATTGAGTTAAGTGGAAATAATACCATCCTAATAATTACAGTAAGCAAAACGATTGCTAAACCATAATTTTCAAAATAATCACCAAGCCATAATAGAGCCCGAAGTATTGGATCAGCAAGTACCGCAAAAAAACCTAAATCTAAGATCTTGTTAAAAGGGTCTCCGAGAGACTCTAACACTCTGATCTCCTTAGGTCCAATAAAAACCTTGAATTCAAATAATTTAGATCCATTTACTGGTTTTAGAAAAATAGTTGGTAAACTTTCATAATAACTTGACACCTGAATAGCATTATTTTGAGAAAGTAAGAAAATGGAAAAATACAAAGAATCAAATCCAGCACCCAGGTAATTACCACTAATTCCAGAATTGAAAGAGCTTCTGTGGATTTTGCGAGTCAAGTCTAATGTGACATACTTATGGACATTCAATCTAGTTTCAGTTTCCCCCTGAAAACCCATTAATGCAACACTTTCACCATCATTTAAGCCAGAAATAGAAACTTCGGCCAAGTATCCCTCATTTAAAAATCTAAATTTTTTCTCAAAACCTTCATTGCTACGCAAAATAATTTCCCTATATTCAGGAGTTGTAACATCGGATATGACGTTATACTCTGAAGTATCTGGTTGAGAATTTCTAAAAATACCAAAAAGACTTGATTTGTTTGATGAATCAATAAGACTTAAAAGCTCAACAGGCTCACTATTCTTTTTTTTAATTTTTAATCGTACATTTGAAATTACCCCACCCTGCTTAAAAATATCGAAAATCAAAGAATTTGTACTAACCTCAAAGCGATCACCTGTTACCTCAAATGGTGAAAAACTGAACTTTTGAGTATTTAGTTCAATTTTCGTTTCCCCCGATGCAAAGTCCGGCTTCTCATTAGAGTATTTTTTGAAAACAATTCCAGTGTAAATATATACAAAAAGAAAAGATAAAATAAGCGCAAGTAAAAACCTTTTGTTTGTATCCATCCTGATTAAATTATTATCTTTAGTTCACCTCATCAAATCCACCTTTGCTGAAAGGATTACATCTTAAAATTCTCCAGATACCAAGAATTACTCCTTTCAAAACTCCTTTTTTTTTGATTGCCTGTAAAAAATAAATTGAACAGCTCGGATAGTATCTGCACCTATGACCAATAAATGGCGATATGAAATACTTATAAAAGTGTATAAGCTTTTCAAGTAGAAAAATGACTAGTTTTGAGAATGATTTCTGCAACCTTTTTAAGTTCACTTTCGAGAAAGATTCTAACAGTTTTCCTACTGCCACATTTAACCTCTTGGGGAAGATTTTTAAGTTTTAAAACAATTTTTCCATAATTTTGACCCTGCTCAAAAAAATTTTCTACAAAAAATTTTATTAACCTGCGTATATAATTTCTCCTTGTCGCTCTTCTTTCAGTTCTTTTTGAAACAATTATTCCTAAAAAATTACCCTCACTGCAAGGAGCCCAAAAAACATCCAAAAAATAGCTAGAATAAAACTTAGGAGATCTAATTAGTTGAAGAAAATTTTTTCGACCTTTTAAAGACCTGAATCTGGAAATTACTTAACCCTTCCCTTTTTTGGAATACTTACAACCAACTCCTTCCTCCCTTTCTGCCTTCTCCTCTTCAAAATCATTCGGCCCCACCTTGTACTGGAACGTTTTAAGAAACCATGCGATCTCTTTCTTTTTAATTTGCTTGGTTGATAAGTCCGCTTCATCGATCCGCTAAGTTTAATCTCATACTATTGTTTTTTCAAGATTTACTAGTGCTTATGTTTGAAGTCCTCAGGTGAAAGCTTTTCAAGAATCTCTTTCCACTTATCTTTATCTAATTTTTGAATTGATAAGAATTTTTGCTCAGCGTCTGAGGATTCTGATTCATTACTCTCAGATTTTGTACTAGGCTCCTCTCCTGAAGATTCACCAACAGGTTCTAGCCTAACAGAGGATTGTTTGGCAACCTCCTCAGAAACATAGATAGGGCAATTAACCCTAACAGCTAAAGCAATACCATCACTGGGTCTACAATCAATCACATACAAAATATTATCTTTAGACCTCAACCTGGTCTCTGCAAAAAAAGTTCCATCTTCAATTTTAGTAATACAAACAGCCTCAACTGTTCCATTGAAAATGGTAATAACATTTTTTAGGAAATCGTGTGTTAGAGGACGGTAACTAGGAATCTCCTTTAAAGCAGTTGCTATACTAGTGGCCTCTGCCATTCCTATCCAAATCGGTATATTAATCGTCCCACTAGAATCACGTAAAATTACAACAGGGGATTGAGTTAAGCTGTCCAACATTAATCCGTGAAACCAAACCTGAATTTCATTCTGCTCCTTCATACCGATTACAACTTATATAAATTTTATTATAATGCTTGTTCTATCCTAATTCACCTTAAAATTAATCTGTTAATCTAAGCGGATAATTTACCAACCTCACTTCTTAGAGGATTTAACCGCACAGCTAACCTAACTGCCACTTTGTTTCCATTCCAACTTATGTTGTTAAGTTTATCTACTAGCTCATCACTAACAAAATCAACTACATCAAAAAAGCTGTAATTAGGAAGTAAACTCACTCTAATCAAGTGCTGAGCCCCATTTTCCAAGGCTTGATCTAGCAGAGCCTTAAGAGCACTTTCAGTGAATTGATGATTCTTGCCTAAATTTATAAAGATCCTAGCTTCCTTTACAGAGATCTTTGACCGATGCTTGGGCTGCTGATCTCTAACCTCCGGAACTCGATCCATATCGGAGGGGATGTTTCTCAAAAAAGTATCAAGTAAAAGAGGTACTGCCCTTTTTAGTAATTCTTCATCCCTCAGTAGCTTATCTGAGAATTCCTTAACCCTCTCATCAGGCGAAAAATTTTCAGTAAAGTTCTGAATCAGAGACCTAAGTATTTTATTTCGGTTCTCAGATATATCAGCTTTTATGTTAGAGTACTGTTCGAAATTAAGATTCGTAGCCTTCCTCAAGTACTGAAAATTAACTAAATCCTGTGTTGCAACAAGAGTAACTACCCCGATTTTTGGAATTGTACCTGTTACCAAACCAGCTCTTTGGTAATATATAGATGGATCAGCACTTGGACTGAATATCACCAAATAATCAAAAGAACTCAAATCCACATGCTTTGAAGAAATATCAGTTAAAAGCACTCCAACAATATTTCCAGAGTTTAAACCCTCAAAAACACTGGATACCTTGGCAAAAGATACATGACCAACTAATTTGGCTAGAAGCAAACCTTTTTTTCGAAGGATTGCCTCAAGTAAGTCAACATCCGAGGGTAATGGGCAAAAAATACCAATCTTAAGCCCATAATTGCTCTCTAAAAAATTAACCAAAAATTCAATCTTTGAGGTCAGATTATTATCTAACTCCACATAAAAATGCCTTAGCTCATTAGAAACTGCTTGCTGTACGTTTTCCATTTTCTGCCTCCGTTTTATACAATATGTTGATATTACAATAATATAAATGGGAATTAAAGGTGTAGGGATTATAACCGTCTTTATTTTTATGACTTTTCACTCTTTTGGGGAGGAATCCCTTGGAATAATCTCGCACAAAAATGTAATTTATAGATGCTCAAAGAATATGTTGTGTAGAGAGGTAGCCAGATTCCCAAAATCTACATCCGTTAAACCTTGCACTGAAGATTGGATCAGCATAGTTGAAAGGGACAATGTTAAACTAAAGAACTTACTAACAATGAACGAATTTAGATACTCCACTCCAATTGGATTAAACCTTTCCTCGCATAGTTGTTTAGCTCATGAGAATAAGTTAAAGATCTTATTTGGAAATTTTAGTGGGTTCGTCCACATAGTTGAATTTGATCTTTTATCACACAGATTTAATACCGTTATTATGCAGGTTTCACAAAAACCAATAATTTTCTCAAACTGGGTTAGTGAACAAAATTTTATCTTTTGCAGTTCAGATGCTTATTGGTCGATTGTCAATACGACAAAAGGAGGGATAATCGAGGCTGGGGAAGCTTGGGGATTAGTAAATAAACCCAAAAAGCGAAGTTTTAAATTCCAGACACTTAAAGACTTAAAATCTTGCTCTTACAATCAGGGAGTGATTTGTGGTTTAGACTCATCAGGCAGATATGAGTGTGTAGAGTTAGCGGGTATCAAAGAGGTAACAAAGGGACGACTTGAGCACCCCGTAGAATCAATAATTAATCTGAAAAACAGAGTTTTTTTTACTCAAGACGGCGAGATTTTATCACACTTTAATTCTGGAATCCTTACTGAATTATTCTCAAAGTCCGAATCAAGGTTAACATTAATTAAAGATGGCAAATGCTCCTTTCTGTAAAAAATATCTCCTACATTACATTTTTTTTTGTAACTCTAGCTCTTGATCTGGCAGTAAAAACTTTAATCTCTAAGCAAATGCGTCTAGGAGAATCAATAGTCGTTTTACACAATTTTTTTAACCTAACTTATGTTCATAATTACGGTTTTGCTTTCGGTATTCTATCTGAACAAAGTAGTGGCCTAAAAATGGTGATGGTTATAGCAGCTTTTGGATTTTTGATCTGGCTTATTTACTGGGGTTTCTTTAAAAATACCTCGACTCTTGTGCGAATTGGAGTCACTTTAATCCTCTCTGGAGGTACAGGTAACATATATGACAGACTAGCTCATGGTTTTGTTAGGGATTTTTTTGATTTCTATCTGGGTGATTATCATTGGCCAGCGTTTAATTTAGCAGATGTTTGGATCACGATTGGGATTTTTTTATTAATTTATTGGGATCTATTTGTTAAAAATAAAAATCAAACTTCATAATTGTCACTGATTAACGTGTATATGACTCTTTTAAACCGGAATGAAACTTAACATTGAAAAAAATTTTTCAAAATTTTTAAATGTTACTTTTATGGAAGTAAGTAGAAAGGCTACATGTGAAATTAGGTCCTCTATAACATTTGTTAGAATTTGTCAACTGCCTTTAAAAATAAACTTTTAAAAGTGTAAGGTTGGTAATTTTTTATTCACGTCTGTTGCTAGAATAGAGCTTACACAGTAAGCGATAATTGATTTTTTAAACTAGGAAAAAATATTATAACAAACAACCTTCAGGTTGGTTTTTTAAAAATTTTTCATACAGTAATTTGAATTTTTTGATCTAGTCTAGCAAATATATAGAGTTTAAATGATCTTAAAGCAAGTATATAAAAGTACTTTTAGTTTTAACAAAGTAGACAAAGAAGAACTTTTAAAAAGACAAAACAGTTAAATCAGAAATTAGATTTTGCTAATAATTCCAACTTACTAAATTGCTCTTTATTTAGCGAATAAAAGATCATATTGCTCAAAGAGCCTTTTTATAAAACTACAACCTTTACAAAATTAAAAGTCATATTTTTGTGGTTATTTTTGCAAGACTTTATTCACATTACA
>CALHSA010000011.1 GCA_938038205.1 uncultured bacterium
AATAAAAATACTGATAAAGAAAAAAATAAAAACCAAAAGGAAATCACTAAAAACTAGGGAAGAAAAGAGGGTTATAAAAATGCACCCTGCAAGTATAACTTCAATTGGATTAAAACGTTTAAGGAGGCTAAAAGCAAATAAAAGCAAAAGAGACATGAGTAAGACGCTCGATTATTTTTTATCATACTCAAACTTGTCCATGAATCTTAAAACTGCTACCTAAACTGAAAGAATTATTCGATTTTAAATTCATAATAGATTTTTATAACCCAACTACCGTTTTTATACCTTTAAAATGATGGATAAAATATCAGTTAGTCTAAAGCCTTAAAAATTCTTGTTTGGCCCATTTTGTAAATCTGCACCAATTTAGAGGGAGTTGAAATTAATAATTCATCACCATATTTTTGTAATTCTATTTTACCAAAAAAAACATAACGAATTCTGAAAAGTCGTATCAATTCCTCAAGTTTCTGATCATCTGGCTCCTTGAAAAAAGCTTCAATTAAATTTTTCCTTTTTGAAATATCATCGACACTGGTTCCTCTTACTTGAGCATGGTAAGCCCATCCTAAAACGGATGGCAAACCAGAGAAAATGCTAAAATAACTCGAATCAGTGTAGCTTTCACCTGGCGCCTCTAAAACAGCCCCAAACTTAATTTGGCCTGAATTTATCATCTTTTTCATCCAGAAAACAGCTTTGCCATCATCACTAAATCGATCATCAGTTAGTAAAAATAAGTCACCCTTTAAGGTATATTGAGGAGATTTCACATACAATGGATGGGCCATATTCCAAATTAAAGCCAATGATGCGAATGAAAACAAAATAAAAACAGCTTTAAAGAGGAATTGTAAATACTTATTCAGGTTAAAAATAAAAAAGCTAGAACCTATGCTTACAAAAAACCAAGCTGATGAATTAAATTTAAAAAAAGTATTCATTTCATCAATTAAGGTGAAATAATTGGGTATTAAACTGATTAGAATACCAATAAGAAAAATACTACCACCCAATCTCATTAGTTTTTCATCTGTCCTGAATAGGTAAAATAAGAAAGATAAAAACATAAAGTTTGAGAACTGTACTCCAAAAAAACCAGGTTCATTAAGTTTAACAAAAGATGCTACTACACTTATGAAAAAAATAGCTAAGGTCTTCCAAATCCCAAAACTCTTTATAATAAAAAATAGAGCTATGCTATAAAACAAACCATAATGAAAAAGACTTTGTTGCAAGGGAACTTTAGCCTGTGCTAGATGTATAAATCCACTCCCCAAAGCACTAGAGCCTCGAAGTGCTGGGTGTATTGTCAGAAAAACTCCAAAAAGTAATAAAAGATTTACAAAAAGAGGGGTAATTTTAAACTTATTCTGACTAGTGAGGAAATAAATGGTTGCTACGATATCCGTTACTATCATAATCACGAAATCCCATGCATTAAAACCGTATGTTACGCCTGTTAGAAAACCCAACAAAAGAAAAGATCTTTTAGATTTGTGTATAACTACCTTCGAAAAAAGAAATATCGCACTTACTATTGTTATATAATTCATGTAATGAGGATGAAAATCACCAAATATAAAAGCCCAAATAGGATACTCTGAGAACAAAGGATATTCGAAGAAACGTGTAGTCTCCCAGAATTGATTAAAATTAATTTTAAAACCCTCTGAGTATAGTAGTTTTACTGCATACAAGTTGGGCAAAAAAATAAGTAAAGAGGCCATTAGCGATTTTCGAAAATCATACCCAAGATATTGAAACATCTCGAAAACTAAGCAGAATACATAGGCAGGAACAAAACAGACAGCCAAATTAAAAATTACAGCTGGATCAAAATTGAAAGATGAGGTAATAGCAGCCCAGAATAAGTAATGAAAATAGTAATAATGTAAATTATTAGGGTAAGCAAAAGGGTCAAGTGCTGGCAACTTATTATATGTAGTTAAAAAGCTAAGAATCCCATACTCACCAAATTTTTCCCCCCAGTGAATCTCTGGAGAAAAGCTTTGATAAACCGCTAACAAAAACCAAAGTCCTATGAAAAATAAATACGCGCTAACCGGTGGATTAGAATTATTTTTTTTTCCAAAAATCCCAGACAAAATTAATGTAAAAACATTAATCAAAATAAAACTAAACTTTATTGTTTGTTGGAAAAAAGAACCAAGAATGTAAGTGAAGTAAGTTGTAACTAAAATACCAACCGAAATACTTAGAATAGGACTTAAAGAGAGTAACCTGCTAAAGGCAAAACCTTGAATGCAAATAAAAAGGCATGTTCCAAGGAATGTTAAAACCTCTAAAAAAAACGACACCTAGATCGTAAAATTCAAATACTATCCTATTAGCTGCAATTTAAAAAAGAGTTTTCTATCTCTCTTTGAAGACCTTTTAAAACAAACTTCTCAGCTACTAAGATAGCATTATAAAATGCTCTCTCATCAGAAGCTCCATGCGTGATTAAAGTTAAACCCCTGACTCCAAGCAACGGCGCTCCTCCGAAAGCAGAATAGGATAACTTTTTGTTGTAAATTCTTTTTAAGTGACCGCTTGCTAACCAAAGCCCAAAAGCTGCGATAGGATGCCATTTTAAATTTTCTTTGATAAACTTTACTACAAATTCAGCTGTCCCTTCTAAACACTTAAGAATTATATTTCCGGTAAATCCATCACAAACTCCAACATCAGCAACATCTTTAAGCAAATCTCTACCTTCAATATTACCCACAAACTGGTCCCCAAATTTTGCTTTAAGCGCCTGGTATGCCGCCTTTACTGTATCAGTACCCTTGTTCTCCTCTGATCCATTTGAAATCAATGAGATCCTAGGTCTTTCTAAACCTAAAAGGATCTTGTAATACAAGTTTCCCAGAATTGCAAACTCTAAAAGATTACTCGCTTCAACTTCTGTTGTTGCTCCAGCATCAATTAGTAAAAAAGGTCGCTTTTCATCTAATCTAGGGATTAAAGTTGCAATAGCCGGACGTTTTATGAATGGGTACAAACCAAGAGTAAGGATAGCAGTTACCATAACAGCTCCAGTATTGGAGGGTGATATTACTGCATCAATTTTCTTCTCTTTTAAGGCTTTAAAAGCTAGACTTATTGATGAATTTGGTTTAGTTTTAAAGCTTTTTATTGGGCTATCATCCATACTAACAACTTCCGGAGCATGACAAACCTCTAATCCACTTAATGACAATTGATAATCATTTCCAAGACGTCTTATTTCAGATTCATCACCAAACAAAACTATAGAAATATCTCTATCTCTTTTTGCTTTTAAAGCTGCCTTTATTGCAGGTAGAGGGCCTAAATCTCCCCCCATTACTTCTAACCCTATTTTTACCATTCGTGTTTTGAAATCAATTCTAATTCACAGTAAGCACTTTTTCGTTTTTGTAAATTCCACACTTTTGACAAACTCTATGGGGCAAAACGAAAGCTCCACAGTTATTGCAAACCTGAGCAACAGAAAGCTTAAGCCGATCATGCGCTCGCCGACTATTTCTCTTCATCCTGGAGGTTCTTTTCTTCGGAACTGGCATATCTTAGAATTATATCGGTCTAACGTTTTAAACTCAATTAACTCTTTTCCTTTGCTCCCTCCAAAATTTAAATCTAACCTCTGAGGGAAGCTGGCGAGCTGTACTTCCTGCATAAAAGTGAGGTACTTTGCTAAAGTAAAACTTTAAAAACTCTCTTTCTTGCTCCCCCACTGAAGCCAAAAAATGCTTTAGCTTCGCCTTAGCTATTTTAATCTCACCTCGACTTAAATCCCTCTCAATCCATTTTATCATTGCAAGCATACGAAGAATGACTTGGCAATAATCATGCTACCCTTACGCATTTAAAAATCATTAGAAAAAGGTTTTTTTATATTTGTAACAGTATCTAACTTGTTACATTTTGCTCCAGAGACTGGGTCAATATGCACCATTTAGAAAGAAAACTTCAAATATGGTAAACTATTCATGCCAGTTTGCGCTGGTAACATTGCGAACCAGGTCAGGTCCGGAAGGAAGCAGCCTTAAGTAATCTGTTACCAGGTGCAAGCTGGTTTTTTGAGATAAAATTTAATTTCTAGTTTTATATGAGTTTCCAATCACTAGCTCAGAAATATCGTCCTGCTAAATTTTCAGAGGTAATCGGACAAAGGTTTGTAGTATCGTCGCTCAAGGGCGGCTTACTTAAACAGAATCTGCCACGAGCTATGATTTTCTCCGGTCCCCGAGGTACAGGCAAAACTACAATCTGTAGAATTCTAGCAAAAGCATTAAACTGTCTAAATCCAGTTGAAGGCTACGAGCCATGCTTCAGTTGTTATAATTGTTCAGCCCAAAAAGATCTAGTTTCGATGACATATTTTGAGGTTGATGGCGCCAGTTATAACGGAGTGGAGGTTGTAAGAGAGTTAATATCAACTTTTCAGTCTTTACCGCCTAAGCCTTTTCAATACAAATTCTACGTAATTGATGAAGCACACATGCTCTCTAACTCTGCTTTTAACGCAATGTTGAAAAGCATTGAAGAGCCTCCAAGCCATGTTTATATTGCTTTAGTAACCACTGAGCCAGAAAAAATTCCTACAACCGTTCACTCACGATGTGTTCATTTCGAGCTCGAAGCAGTGCCCACGCAACTAATACAGCAACATTTAGTTACTATACTTGAGAGGGAATCAATCAAAATCGAAGAAAATCTTCTTTTTGAAATAGCAAAACTGGCTAAGAATAGTATTAGAGATGCCCTAACCTTATTAGATAGATTTCTTTTGTTAAACCAGATCGGAGAGGAAAATTTATTTACTAAATGGTTAAACAAATCCAAAGACAATAGGTTTATTAACCTTTTAGATTATTGTTTGTTAAACGATCCTGAAAATGCCTTGAAAAATTTTAAAGAGCTAATGCGAGATTACTCTGACCTAGGATTCGTTTTAAAAAGTTTCTCAGAATTATGTAGTGAATTTTTATCATATTTTGTATCCCCAAATGCTGATAATGAGAGATTAACTTATTTAAAACAAAAGCACAGACATATTCCTGTTAATGAGATTACAAAAAAGATAATAGAGATATTAAACTTTGGAGATTTAGCTCTAAGAAGCACATTTGGTGAAACTCTATTTGAGGCATGCATTGTTCAAGTAACTTCTGATGTAAGGAAAAAAGATGATCAGGCTTGCGAGGTAGCAAACTTAGAAAAAACTGAAGCTTTTAGGGAAAATATTAATAATAATCTTGAGGGGTTCCGGGAACTGGTAGAGAAGGAACTCCCAGCAGTCAAGCCATATTTAAAAAAGGCTGAATTTAGCTATCACGTTGGGGAGAGAGATTTTTATCTTGTTATCAAAATTAGCAGAGTAGGGCTCGATCTAATAAAAAACAGCAAAGATAGAATTCTTAAGATGGTTAAAACTTTTTGGCCAAACTTTGAGAATTACCACTTAAATTTTGAGCTCCAGGTGGATGCTATACAAAAACAAACTAAACTTAAAGAAAACCAGTCTCGATTACTTACCGAGTTTGAGAAAAAACTTATTGATGGAGCAGAAAAAATTTAATGAAGCTCCCCCAGGAACTAGAAAAGTTTATTGCAACTTTTAGTAAACTTCCAATACTTGGATTGAAAACTTCCCTTAGACTTGGTCTCTGGTTGATCCAGAATCAAAGCTTAGTTAAGGAATTAGTAGAATCCCTTTTGGAATTAAATAATTTACAAATTTGTAATATTTGTAGGAGCATAAAATCCAAAGATCAATGTCAATATTGTGATGATAATTCCAGAGATAGGGAATTGCTGTGTGTAGTTGAAAAATACAGTGATCTTTTCTCCTTTGAGAGAAGTGGATTTTATAATGGTCTATATTTTTGCTTAGGCACTCTCTGGTCACCTGTTAAAGGCGTAACTTTTGATAAGCTTCCTATTCAGCAGTTGGTGGAAATGATATCCAGAATGAATACAAAAGAGGTTATTCTGGCTTTACCATTCACACTACAAGGAGATGCAACTTCAAAAGTTATATCAGATTCAATTTTAGCCAAGTATCCCGAAATTAAGATAACTAGGTTAGCTAGAGGTTTACCAAAAGGCTCTGAGATCGATCAGGTAGATGATTACTCGTTATCTTACGCTTTTCGGTATAGAAAAAATGAAATCTAACGTACTATTAATTGAGAATCTTACCAAGAGCTTCCGATTTCAGGATGAACCTTACAAGTCAATCAAACAGCTTTTTGTTGATTTTATAAAGGGCAAGAAAACGAAAGAGAAAACTTTCACGGTCTTAAAAAATATAAATTTAAAAATACAAGAGGGGGAAATTGTTGGATTAATTGGTCTAAATGGAGCGGGAAAGTCAACTTTATTAAAATTAATAGCGGGAATCTTGTATCCTGACTCAGGGCAAATAAAAGTTAATGGAAGTGTGGTTCCTCTTATTGAACTAGGAGCAGGTTTTCATCCCGAGTTTAGTGGTTTTGAAAATATATTCTTAAATGGGATGGTTCTAGGGCTCTCAAAAAAAGAAGTAGAAGAAAGGTTACAATGGATTATTGATTTTAGTGAATTGAAAGATTTTATCAATAGACCACTCAAGTGTTATAGCTCAGGCATGCAATTGAGGCTAGGCTTTTCAATAGCCGCCTCAATAGAGGCAAATTTATTTTTAGTTGATGAAAGTTTAGCAGTTGGAGACTATACATTTATCCAAAAATGTTTAGCTAGAATTATCGAGCTACAAAAAAAGGGTTGCTCTTTCCTAATAGCAAGCCATGACCTTACAACATTAGAAACACTAGCACACCGTTGCATCTGGTTGCATAAAGGTGAAGTAAAGCTTGAGGGAGAAGCACAAAATGTAATCAGAAGTTATACCTCTCAACCGTACTAAGTTAAATTTTTATACTAAAATTCAGTTCAGCATCTCGAATATTCTTATGGGGATAGATTCTCAATTTTTTGCTCAAGGACTGAATTAAGCTGGGAGCAAAACGCTTAAATTAAATCCTATCTGTTATTTTTTCAACCAATTTCTACTATTCAAATTACTAAAAAGCACGTATCTTAATTCAATTTATTTATTTTAATTTTTGAGGAATAAAGAAGATTATAGCTTTTGGAGGCTATCATTTAGTTAATGATAAGTAACGTTAAATTCTTTTCTCTTTTTATTTTTGGGGAAACAAAAAAAGAGTAGGGGAGCTTAATACATATAAAAATATTTTGAATTCTAATTAATCACATAGAAAGTAACACAATAAATTTTAGCTAGTTTTGTAAAAATTGAACTAAAAATTAAAACTGCTTTATGCTAATATACAGTGATTTTAAGATAGCTTAGGAATATTTTTTAAAAAAGCTTAAATAACCACACCCTAATTTTGAAAAAGTTAACAAAAAAGTATGTCTAAATTAGTTTAGCCATTGTTTAAATTTAAATAGATTCAAGGCTAGTATGATCTTCTTTTAAAAGAATAACCGAAAGTAGTGCTTGTGCCCTAGCATACACTTTACCTCATCACAATCGGTTTTCCAGACGCTCAATTTTATTCAATAAAGAGCTAATTAGTTCAGAATTATCGCTTTTTGTTTTAGATGAATTTTCTTCAATCAAAACATTTAACACATTTAAAATTAGTTCTGCGTTCTTTTTTGAGAAAAATTTTTCAGGATTATTTGATAAGGCA
>CALHSA010000012.1 GCA_938038205.1 uncultured bacterium
AACTCCAACCATAACTCCAAGCCCTACACGTACTCCTAGTCCTACCCCAACTCCAAGCCTTACACCTACACCAACTTCAACCCCTTCACCAACGCCGACACCTACTCTAACACCTACTGCAAGTCCCACACGCACCCCCACCCCTACACCAACGCCAAAACTAACTCCAAGCCCTACACGTACTCCTAGTCCTACCCCAACTCCTAGCCCTACGCCTACTCCAACTTCGAGCCCAACTTTAACCCCAAGCCCTACACCATCTCCTGCTAATTACTACTGTCAAACTGCAGTATTCAGGATAGATAAAAGGAATTTAGATCATTTTGTAAGAGAGAGCAGGGGCTTAATTGCAGAAGCTGAAGAGTTTATGCTGTCTCTGTCGAGAGATAGAAAATATCGAACAAAAGTAACTCAAGTCGCTAAATCAGCAAAAGGAAATGGTCAGAAAATTTTTTCAGCGACTTGGAAAGAAATTTTCTCTTTACCTGATCAAGTGGATGAAATTCTTATAAATGGTATGTGTGTTTATCCATGTGAACCTCAGAGTTTTGAGGAAGAAAAATTAAAATTTGCGCAAGCTAACAACGCAATAATTAGAGAATCTTTAAGAGTATTGAATGTCAAACTTCCCCAAAAAACCCCTGGAAACATTAAACAAAAAGTGGGGAAATATAGAAATACAATTTTGGCCCGCTCTACTTTCTTTGTGAATTACTTGGATAACAAACTTCCACGAACTTTTTGTAAACAGTAAGAGCAGGTGATTTTAAAAGGTAGACCTTGTAGAATTTTAACTAGTGAGTGTTCGTACAAGGTTTGCTCCAAGTCCAACAGGGTATTTGCATATTGGTTCTGTTCGCACTGCCTTATACGCTTGGGCTTTAGCGAAGAAAAATAACGGTAGCTTCATACTTCGAATAGAGGATACCGACAGAGAACGGTATGTTCCTAATTCAATTAAATTTATTATCCAAGAGTTAAACTGGCTTGGATTACAACCAACAGAAGGTCCAAGTAAGTCAGAATTAATTCAGGTCGGAGAGGATATTGAAGGCTTGAGCCTGGAATGGAGCAGCCACGGTGGACCATATATTCAAAGTTTAAGGAAAGATTTTTATAAAAGGTATGCTGAAGAGCTTCTTCAAGCAGGTTTTGCTTACAGATGTGAGTGTACACCCGAAATGCTAGAGAAAGAGAGACGAGAGCAGATACTCGCAGGTAAAAGGCCTGGTTATAGTGGGAGATGCAGATATATAAACGTATCCCCAGAGAAACCGTATGCTATACGCTTGAAATTGCCCCAAAATTTTTCAGTTACAGCTAATGATGAAATTAGAGGCAAACTTAAATTTGAAAATCCTCCTTTAAGTGATCCAGTTTTACTGAAATCTGATGGTTTCCCTACATATCACTTAGCTGTAGTTGTTGACGATCATTTAATGAAAATTACTCATGTATTAAGAGGAGAGGAGTGGATATCAACATTCCCAATTCATTGGTACTTATATGATCTGTTTGGTTGGGAGAAACCTAAATTCCTTCATTTGCCAGTCATACTTGGTGAGGATGGTAAAAAACTCTCAAAAAGGCACGGAGCACAAACAACAGCAGAGTTAAGAGAGGAAGGCTTTCTGCCAAGTGCAATCATAAATGCTTTAGCTTTGATTGGTTGGACCCATTCAAGCGGTCTAGAGATATTCTCAGTAGATGAGTTTTTAAGAGATTTTAGTTTGGAAAAGGTTCACTCAGCTTCAGGCATGTTCTCGCCAATTAAATTAAAGCGTATTAACCACGAGCATTTTAAGTTAATGCGGGTAGATGAATTTTTAGCTTTGATACAAAAAAACTTAGGATTAAGTTTACGGCTCTCCGAAAGTTATGTTAATGTTTTAAAAGAACGAACACATACACTCAAAGATCTTAGTCAGTTACTATGTTTTTTAATCTTTCCAAATGAATATGATTTTCAAGCTTTAGAGGATATAGATAAGCAATTGATAATATCAACCCTTGAGCTCTTTAAAAAAACAGTAAACGAAAACCTTTCCAGAGACGAATTACAGGCTCAGATTAGTGCTATATCCGATTCCATTAACCTACCAAAAAAGCATGTATTCAAGATCTTAAGAGTAGCTATTCTTCGACGTATGGAGACTCCACCTCTCATTGACACGATTCAAGAGTTCGGTTTTAATTGGACTATAGATCAAATAAATCGATTTTTAAGTGAATTTCGATAAAAAAGCATTCTTTTCAGCAAGCGATGTCGAACAAGCGCCTCCTGATCCAGGAAATTTTCCATTCACAAGAGGGATTTTTGCTGAGCTTTACAAGAAAAAACCTTGGACAATACGGCAGTACTCTGGCTTTGGAACTCCCGAACAAACAAATCAAAGATTCCACGAACTAATTAATAATGGACAAGAGGGTATAAGTATTGCATTTGACCTACCAACACAGATGGGCTTAGATGCTGATGATCCAAAAGCCGAGGGAGAGTTAGGTAAAGTTGGTGTATCTATTTCTACTCTCGAAGATTTCGAGATTTTACTCAAAGACATCCCCTTAGAAAGGATCTCGATTAGTATGACCATAAACTCAACGGCTCCGATACTAATGGGCTTTCTGATCAAACTGGCTGAAAAAAGAGGAGTGAGTTTGTCAAAACTTAGGGGTACAGTGCAAAATGACATTCTAAAAGAGTTTATAGCTAGAGGTACTCAGATATATCCATTGGAATGGAGTTTAAAACTCAACTCAGATCTATCAGAATACTGTATAAAAAATTTACCGAACTTTAATTGGTCAAGCATTTCAGGTTATCACATTAGGGAGGCTGGGGCCTCTGCTGTACAAGAGCTTGCTTTTACGTTTATTAATGCATCAATTTACTTTGAGGAGTTAATACATAACAGAAATCTACCTCCCGAAGCAGTTTTTAGAAGAACTTCGTTTTTCTTTAACTGTATGTTAAATCTTTTTGAAGAAGTAGCTAAATTTAGAGCTGCTCGATCCATTTATGCAAAAATGGTCAGAGATGAATTTAATTGCTTAGATGAAAGCTGTCAAAAACTTAAGTTTCACACTCAAACTGGAGGTAGCGCTTTAACAAGTCAGGGATATTACAATAACATTGTTAGAGCTTGTATACAGTCTCTTGCTGCAGTTTTGGGTGGAACTCAAAGTTTACATTGTTCTAGTTTTGACGAAGCATTAGGTTTACCAACTGATGAAAGTGCTTTAGTTGCTTTGCGAACGCAACAGATAATTAGATATGAAACTGGGATAGTTGATGTAACAGATCCTCTGGGGGGAAGCTACTATGTTGAATGGTTAACAAACAAAATAGAAAAAGAAGTTACTAAATTAATTAAAGAAATCAAGGATATTGGAGCTTTAAACTGTATAAAATCAGGTTACATAAAGAATTTGATTGAAAATAACGCTTATCAAATGCAGCTAGAGATTGAAAAAGGAGAGAGAATCATCGTTGGAGTTAATAAATTTAGTGATTTTCAAAAACCCTACAAACCATTTAAAGTAGAAAATTCTGATCTTAATTACACAAAACAGAGACTTGAAAGATTTAAAAAACAGAGAGACTTAAAGAGAGTTAAAGAACTCATGGATTTACTTTCAAAGCAAAAGAGCGCAGACACGAATATTATGCCCTTTATTCTTCAGGCAATCGAGAACAAATTAACTCTGGGAGAAATAAGTATGGCGTTAAGATAGTAACTTGATTCGACTTAGTAAAAGCATTGTATCGAAATTTGAAGCTTTCTGCTTAGAGGTATTATTTAAGCAATCAAATTTAATTAGCATTAAAAAATCTGGCTTACTAAAAAATCTTAGAGCCTTACACAATCGGTATATAAAACACAGAAAACCACTATATTCTGGAATAAAAGATTCCTTAGCTTATGCAATTTACTATGGTTTAATAACCTCTTTAAAGCTTTATCACATTCTATCTGAAATAAACTTAAAGCAAGTAAAAAAAATCCTCGATTTTGGAGCTGGCACCGGAGCTTCCTTGATTGCTTTGAAATTTTTAGAATACACCGGTGATTATTACGGCTATGACATCAATAGATTCAATTTAAAAATTCTAAGTGAGTTTGCTAAGTGTGTCAATTTTAAGGTTCGGTATGGTACACATCTATTCAAAGATAAATATGATTTAATTTTGGTAATAAATACTTTAAACGAATTAAAACATCCTAACGTATTAAAAAAAATAGTAACTTTACTAAGCTATGAGGGAATGTTAGTAATAGTAGAGCCAGGTGACAAAATTAGCGCACATAGGCTTGCCTCTACAAAACAAATGTTTGTTAATCTAGGACTTCATTGTATTTTTCCATGTGTCAATAACGCAAAATGTCCTTTAGTTAATTCAAATAATTGGTGTCATGCTCAAATTGAAATTGAAAGAGGGGATCTCCTACTAGAGATAGATAGAGCAGCTGGTTTAAACCACCATAGAGTAAAATACTCAATTTTAATTTTCTCGAAAATACAAAGAGATTTACCAACAGCTCGTGTAATAAATCTGATTAGCAAAGGGGGGAAACAGTTAATTCAGATCTGTAGAGGAGATCATATTCAAACCCTAAGCCTATCCAAAAAACTTAATGTTTTTGACGCTTTCGACGACGAATTTTTGGATAGCACTGTTTAGCTGCAAACCACAAATCCTCTAGTCTATAAAAATCTCGCATGGGTTTAGTCAAAATGTGAATCACGTAATCATAAAAATCAGCTAAAACCCATGAACCAGATTTATAGCCCTCAACAGCTCTAGGCTTAATAATTGATGATAAATCTCTCTCTAACCTATTCCATATTCCCTGGCTGTGTTTTTCACTTCGGCTTGAGCAGATTACTACATAGTCTGTTATGTCTGAAACCCCTTTAACATCATAAGCAACAATATCCTCTGCACCAGCCTCAATTAATGTATCAATGATTTGCTTAAGAGCACGCTGCCCGTTAGTTAAACTTTTATTAAACTTCTTAACAACTCTCATCTGCAAGTTCAAAAATTTATTCTAGAACTGATCAAATAAAAGAGCACAGAAGTACCTTTTAAACTGACTGATTTGACAAAAATTAAACAAGCATTACGCAAACTTACTCTATAATTATATTTTACCGTAAAAAATTATGAATCCAATAGAAAAACTTATTGATCGAAAAATAGAAGAAACTGAATTTGAGTTACTCATAAAGCTCAAAGATGAGATTTATAAGCTTAATAATCACCTAAATCTAACTCGAATACCTGAGGATCTATTCTTTCAACGACACGTAATTGACAGCTTACTTCTACAACCTTTTTTAATCGCTCTTAATCCAAAATCTGTTTTAGACTTCGGCACTGGAGCTGGTTTTCCTGGCATTCCGTTGGCAATATTTAATCCTAATATCGAATTTTTTCTGTATGACAAGAGTAAAAAAAAATTAGGAGCAGTAAATAAAATCGTAAAGTTTCTAAAATTAAAAAACGTTTGTGTTACGGAAAAAGAACATAAAACTGAACTTGTAGTAAGTCGTGCTGTAGCAATGACAGATGAATTAATCTCAATAACCAAAAATTTATTTAGTATGTGTGGTCTTGCTATTAAGTCCATTCGAGTGCTTGATGAATTAAAGGTATTAAACAATACGCTTTACTGTAAGGTATTTTCTCATCAGATTTTAGAATACCCATATAATAGCGTTGTGCTAATGTACTCTAACACTGAAATCTCGGTAGAGCCTCGTAATTTTCAGCTGATATGGACAAACACCCCTTTTAAGTAAAGGGTGGGAGGTATATTTATCTTGAAAGGATGATCAGGAGATTGAAATAAACGGGCTAACACCCTCGGCAGTCGAAAATTATTTTTCAAAGCTTCCTGATAAATAATTCTTTCTAAATCAGACAAGGAAACATGGTGGGAGCAAGAAAAAAGTAAGAGAAAACCATCCTTGCTTAAAAAATTTAAACAACCTCTGACTAACCTTCGATATGCAACAATTGCAGTTGGTAAGTGCTTTTTCGATCGTGTAAAAGCAGGAGGATCACAAATTATAAAGTCAAAAGAGTGCCTTAACTTTTGTTTCAAGAATTCAAAAACATTCTGTTGATAAATTTCAACTCTATCAAAGGAAATATTATTCAGTTCTAAGTTGCGTTTTAAGCATTCAAGACTTTTACTGGATTCATCAACAAAAACAACCTTTTTACAACCGGCTTTAAGGGCATTCAAACCAAAACCACCTGAATAACAAAAAAGATCTAACACAGTTTCATTTCCTCTTAAGATATCTCTAAGAAATTTTCTGTTTATTCGCTGATCCAAGTACAATCCAGTTTTCTGAGGTGAGGCAAAATTCACCTCATAAAGTACATCATGCTCTTTTACGATTTTTGAGATGCTCGCCTGTATTGGACTATCTCCAAATTTAAATACGATATGCCGAGGATTCAACTCTTGAGTAATTACACTTTCTATTAGCTCAATATGCTTATACAATCCCTTTGATGTTAAGTGAATCACAACTAAATCATCATACTTATCAATAATAAGCCCCGGAACATCATCTGCTTCACTAAAAAAAACCCTAAAAGCATTAGAATCAATCTTTATTTTCGAACGAATCCTAATTGAGGTTGTTAGAGCCCTTTTTATATGTTCCGAAATGAGATTAGTATCAGCTGAAAAAACTTTAAGCGGAACCTTGGAGTCAAGACCTTCAAAATAAGCATAATAAATCTTGCCTTTTACTGATATACTTACCACATCTCCAACTTTTTTTTTTCTTAGAATAGTAAGGCCCTGTTCAGAGATAAAATCAGCCCTAACCCAAGGTAGAAATTTAAGTGCTTTTTGATTTAAATAAATTATTTCTTCCACTCAATGTTTGTGAGTTGACCTGAGCCATCCAGGTATACTCCATGTCTACCAAAGAAATCTCTCATTGCCTGGATAAGGCTGAAACCAAGCCTTTTGTTGCTGAAAGCTCCTAGCAGATAATTATACACTGAGAATATTACAGGAGCATATGAGTAAGAATCACTCACACAATTCACAAAATGCGTCAATGATCTAAATTTATCCTGAATCGAAGGGGAAAATCTTTCCACAAGATTCATATTTGATAATAAATCCAAGTAATTTGAGTTGTGAAACATCTGTGAAAGCTGGTTTAAATGAGAGGCTGCTAAGATGCAGCCAGCCCTCCAAACTTTAAAAACTAAAGATACATCTATCTTATAACCCAAATTTCTGTTTGCATGCGCAATCAACCTGAGTGCCTGATCATAAAAACACAAATAACACAAATTGAGAACATCATAGAGGATCTCCACACTTGGTGGTTTTAAAACCGAATTGTTAAAAACTTTGATTCCTGGACTTGAACGAAGACTGTTAAAATAAGTGCTTAGCTGTCTCGCCTCTACTGCACAGGTTATGCTAGGAACTCCTACCCCCCAATCTAATGATACTTGTGAACACCATTTCCCAGTTCCTTTTTGACCTGCCTCATCCACTATTCGATGAAGAATTCTATTCTCTAAATCATACTCTAGAATATTTATACAAATTCCTAAAAGATAACTGCTCATACCTCTATGCTCTAGCTCTCTAAGTTTTTGTATGATCTCTGCTTGCTCTTCTTTAAGGTTAAATAATAGAGTTATTATTTCAGTCAAACTTTGCATTACCGCATACTCAATTGCATTATGAATCATCTTTACAAAATGCCCTGCCCCATCTCCTTCAAAATAACCCAAACAAAATTCATCACCAAATCTTGCACTAACCAGTTTAAGTACATCAAAAACTTGAGCTGGGAAATTACTTCCCCCTAGGACCAGACTTGGACCATGCCTAGCTCCCTCTTCACCACCAGAAATTCCACAATCAACAAAATTAAATTTATTTCTGTACCTTTGATGCCTATCTCTTGAATCTAAGAAATAAGAGTTCCCTAGATCAACAACGTAATCCTCTGAATCAAGTAATTTAGACAACTCATTAAGTACAACCTCTACAGCCTCACTTTTAATTAAAAGGAGAATAATTCGGGGACGTTCCAATGATGAGATAAAATCATTCAAGTTCTCAAATCCTACTAAATTGGGGTGTTGATTTTCTTTTAAGAAAGAGTACGTAACAGAAGGAGTTCGATTAAATACAGAAACGGTAACTCCTTTGTCAACAAAATTTAATGCAAGATTTTTACCCATTGTAGACAGTCCAAAAATACCAACTCTATTAGTCATATATTTTGTTTGATATAATACTTCATTAATGAGTTCTCTTAGGATCATTTTTTTTTATCCCTGGCATTAATCTCTGAAGACTCAAAAATCTTGGGTAGACTCATATCTAATAAAACCGATTCCTATGTACAAGCTTTTATTGTCTCAAGAAGGCTTGTAGCTCCAATGCACTTCGTAAAAGATCACTGTTCAGAGGATACGTGTGATTTAGAATTTAGAAGCCAAAAAGTTAATTGTTCAAAACTTAAAATAATTAAAAAGTTAGCGACGGTTGATTTAGCTATTCTTAGATGCAGAGAAAAAAAATTTCCTCAAGGTTTTAAATTCGAGAAAGATTTTAATCTTGGATTAAAGAAAGGAAAGGTTACTATTTATCTAACAGACTCTAATCTTAATGTGATACAAAAAAAGGGTAAGATTAAATGGAACTCTAGGTTAATGTACGTCATTTCTACTCGACTAACTTTTGGTTCAAGTGGGTCACCTGTTTTTGATGAAAATGGTAAACTTGTAGGTGTAGTAGTTAGAGCTGAGACGCCACAACAGGGTTTACTGGGCAAGATTTTTCCGGGTTACAAATTCTCGATCAAAGCAGTTAAGAGTAAATACATTAAAAGTATTATGAAAGGGAATCCTCGAATGCCAGAGATGATAAAAAATGATTTATTGAACCACTATCGTGCATATATTAGGAACAAAACCAAATTTGATCGATTTTTGGAATCATTAGAGTTTACAAAATTAGTTAATTCATTTGCTTATGATTTCCCCCAAACATCAGATGTTTTAACCGTTAGGGAAGGTCCATTCTGGCAGAAAATACCAAAGGTAAATTCAAGATTCTTTCCACTAATTATGGCTTATCATCTTGAAAAATATGGCTCATTTGATGTTAATCCTAATGTCCTCGATTCGAATTCCCTAGAACTTCTAAAAACATTTAATTCGACGCGTTACTTTGGTCAACAAGCTTTTTTTTTAGGTTCATTTATTCTTGGTCTGTTAATTTTGTTTCTTACTGTGTTTGTTGCAGTAGTTTCTAGTTTTGCAAGCTTACAAAAAATTAGAAATGGCGGCTAAGAAAATTATTTTTTATCCAGAGAACGTGCTCAGGACAAAAGCAGCTGAGATTAATCAAATTGATAAGGAGGTAAAAAAGCTAGTAACAGATTTGAAAGATACCCTAGTAAAAGAAGAGGGATTAGGTTTGGCTGCGAATCAAATTGGCGTACCCCTTCGCGTATTTGTATTTTGGCTCTCTGACCAAGAAAATCAGTTCATTCAAGAAGTAATTAATCCCACGATTAAACCTATCGGAGGTTACATTCCCTCGGAAGAAGGTTGTTTAAGCATTCCAGGTTTTAGAGACACAATAAAACGTGTGAATGAAATTGAATTAACTGGCCTCAATCTAAACGGAGAATTGTTTACAATTAAACTAGAAGGTTTACAAAGCAGGTGTGCGCAACATGAATTAGATCATTTGAATGGTATTCTCTTTGTAGATCACTTAGCACCTCTTCAGAAAAGGAATTTTCTGGATTGGGTTTCAAAACAGCCTTGGTACAAAACCGGAATAACTAAGACTTAGTACTATTTTAAGGTTCTTGATTTTTGCACTTCCTCAACTGCAACTATTAAATCTCCCTCTTTCAGATCATTAAAATCATTTAAGAGAATCCCACATTCATAACCTTGCTGAACCTCACTAACATCATCCTTAAATCTTCTTATACTCTTAATTTCACCAAAGAATATTTCATTCTCATTACGAATAACCTTAACTTTAAAATTTCTCCTTATACTACCACTAACCACAAAACATCCCGCAATTCTGCCAAACTTGCTACTTTCAAAAACTTGCCTTACTTCTGCAACTCCTCTCTCCTCAAAAACTGTTTCGTAACCCAATAAACCCTCAAGTGCAAGTCTAATATCCTCTAAACACTCGTAAATAATCTTATATCTCCTAATCTCAACCCCTTTTGACTCTGCTTCACTCAGAGCCCTAGTGTCAACATTTGAGTTAAAAGCTATAATTACCGCCTCAGCAGCCTTAGCCAACTTAACATCGCTCTCGTTAACGGGCCCAACGCCTGAATGAACTATTTTTACACCAATTTCGTCTGCTTGAATCTCTGAAAGACTCTTTATTAGAGCATCAACAGATCCTTGAGTGTCTGCCTTGATAATTAAACGCAACTCACTTGATCTCTCTTCCTTAGCCATTTTAGAGAAGTCGGTTAAAGAGAAACCTCCCTTTGAAGTTTTTGAGACTCTTTTTTTTCTAAACTCAACTAATTCCTTCGCTCGAGCTTCGGATTTTACAACTATCATCTCTTCACCCACCTCAGGCTGTTCAGTAAATCCTGAAACTTCTCCAGGTATACCACTAGGTAACTCTTTTAAAGTTTCACCCGTCGAGTTAATTATCAATCTAACCCTACCATACGATAAACCACATACAAAATAATCCCCATGTTTTAGTACACCTTTTTTAGGAATTACTGTTGCTACCCACCCTCGTCCCCGATCAAGCTTCGCTTCTAAAATGTAACAGCGAGCCGGAACATCTACTGGGTATTTGAGTTCCAGTAAATCTGCCAACAAGTTAATCGAATCCAAAAGCTTATCCAAATTAATATTTTTTAAGGCTGATATCGGAACATAAATAGTTTCTCCACCCCACTCCTCTGGGACTAACCCCTCTTCCGCCAAGCGAGTTTTTATTGCCTCAGGATTTACATCAGGCTTGTCTATTTTGTTTATAGCTACAATTATAGGCACATTTGCCTGTTTAGCGTGACTTATCGCCTCTAAAGTTTGAGGCATTACCCCATCATCTGCTGCTACAACAAGGACAGCTATATCAGTCACCTTAGCTCCCCTCGATCTAATTTCTGTAAAAGCTTCATGACCGGGTGTATCTATGAAGGTTATTAATCGGCCTCTATTTTCAACAGTGTACGCACCAATGTGTTGGGTTATTCCTCCAACTTCCTTAGCAGCTATGCTAGTTTTTCTTAAGGCATCAAGTAAAGTAGTTTTCCCATGATCAACATGACCCATAACAGTTACTACTGGCGGCCTTTTTTCAAATAACTTACCCTCCACGGAAAAAATATCAGGAAATACTTCCTGCTCATCAGTTGATTGAAAATTCAATATAACGTTGTATTCATCGGCAAGCAGCAACATTGTATCTTGATCTATAACATCATTTATAGTCTTTGTCTCGCCATAAGAGAGCAACTTATGAATAACATCAGAGGCTTTCACATTCAATGCAAGGGAAAACTCTCCCACAGTCATTACCGGATAAACCTTAACCTCACGTGGTCTACTGACTGTTACAGTTTTCTGCTTAAGAATCTGATCTTTTTTTTGTTCTCTTTTCTCTATTTTAGTAGGCAATTGAACAGGACTCGTCGGAACAAAGGATTTCGCCTCTTTAAACCTCAAAACTTTTCTTGCTCCTTCAGCTTGCGAAGACTTCTCACTCTGCTCGAATATCTCTTGAAGACCAGACTGGTTAACTCTAGGTGAAGTTGGTAAAACGTCGAGTTTACCTAGAACCTTAATTTGAGATACAAACGGGTTAGACTTTTTTTCAGAAATTTCAGTCTCTACGGGTTTCTCTGCAGAGACTTCCGTCACTTGAATTTCAACCTCGTCCTTCTGTACTGTGGAATCAACCGAGCTAACAGATGTCTTCTCAGACTCAACTAAATTAACCGATTTTGATTTTTTTCTTATAATTGCCCCACTACTTGTAATATTAGTTGGCCTTACTGAACTTGCTTGTTCAGTAGGATAACTCTCAGAAAAAGCTTTAACAATTAAATCTTTCTCCTCCTCTGAAACTGAAGATGAGTGACTTTTAAGCTCTAAACCAACACTACGAGCCTTTTCAATGACAATCTTCGAATCGATGTTAAGCTCCTTGGCAATTTCGTATAATCTGTACCTTTTCATTATAGCTTTAAATCTATTTATTCTTTTGCTAGTATTTTAACAACTTAAGTAAGAATTTTAAACTTAAGGAAAAAAGTGAAAGTTTTCTCCTCAGCGTTCCAAAAAATTTTAACAGTCCGAGGATTTCAAGATTATGAACTATTTTCCAGTGATCCAACTAGTTTTCATATGGACAGTATCCCAGAGGTTGATCATGCAAAAAATATCTTTAAACACTTTGTCAATAAAAAATCTAAGATCTGCATAGCAGCCGACTATGATTGCGATGGCATTACATCTGCAGCTCAACTTGTACTATACCTTCAAAGCCAGAATATATCTCCAATAGTGTTATTCCCAAATAGATTTACGGAAGGTTATGGCCTCAACCTAAGAATTGTTAATTACGCCATAAAAAATCATTTTGAGTTACTGATATGTCTTGATTTTGGCTCAACAAATATAGACCTTATTCAATTTGCTGAGGATAATAACTTGACTGTACTAGTCTTAGATCATCACAAAATAGATCAAGTAGTCAAACTAAACAAAGGTCAAATATTAAATTCTTATTGTATGCAAGAACCTTTCAAACAGTTATGTACTAGTGGTCTAACTTTCTTCTTCTTGAAGAGTTTTATAAAGGATGAATTGATAAGTGAGTATATTGAATTAGCAACTCTTGGGACATTGGCTGATATGGTACCACTACGTTTCATCAACAGGGTGCTTGTAAAAAAAGGCTTGGAGCTTTTTAAAAGTTGCTCGAACTTGGGAATAAAAATTTTAGCTGAGAAAAATGGTTTATCTGAAATATCTCAGCAAGCTTTAACTTTTACACTTGCTCCTCAAATTAACGCTGGTGGTAGGTTAGGTTATCCTCAACAAAGTTTAAACTTACTTGTTTCAAAAGACCCGAATTTGGTTTCTCAAATCGCTGATTCTTTGATTCAGGCAAATTTGGAGAGGAGAAAAAAACAAGAATTAGGTATTGAACTAGCTAAAAAAAAAATCATTAATCAATCGTCGTCAGTAGCTATTTATGATCCCTCGATAGATCTTGGTGTTATTGGGTTAGTGGCACAGAAACTTGTGGAATCCTTAAAAATACCGGCTGCTGTTGCTTCACAAGATCATACTGGAGTAATCAAAGGCTCAGCTAGAGTACCTAAAGGATACGATTGCTTCCAAGCCTTAAAGGCATGCGAGCAATTGATGAGCAAATTTGGAGGTCACCAATCAGCCGGAGGTTTTAGTTTGAAGCCAGATGTTTCATTTGAAGAATTCATGGCCTTTTGGAATTCTTATTTTTTAAATAAGCAACCAAATCCAATGCAATCTTTTGACTTGGAAATAACTCCAACAGAAATTACATTTGATTTTCTTGATGAGATTAATCTTCTAAAACCTTTTGGAATTGGAAATAATGAACCTAAATTTTTACTTAAAGGTTGTCAGATTGTGTCAAAATCCAGGTACGGAAATCAAGGATTCATAAACTTTAATAACTCAATATACGAGTTTGTTAAATCTAAAGATTTAACTGATCCAATACCAAATACACAATTTGATTGCGTTTGCTCACTTAGGGCACCACTTGAGTTAGGTTTAAGGCGCGTTATTTTGGTTTTAAAAGAAGTAAGTGCTAGTTCACCTTAATAAATATTATTCCTGAAGCAGTTTCGTTATAGCTTCTTTGATTGAAGGATCTGTAGGCGATGTTCGTGACCTAAACCTAAACCGAACTTTACCATTTTTATCAACGATGAATTTTTCAAAGTTCCATAAAACTCTTTTTGGTACACTATTCGAATGACTAGTTAAGTAATCAAAAATGGGATCTTTTATAGATAACCTGTCAGAGATAAGATATTTCGCCCCATGATTATTTGAACAATAAGATAAAAGCTCCTGACCAGATAATGGTTCTTGCCGGCCAAAGTCGTTAGTCGGGATTGCTAGTACCACCAAACCTTTGGGAGCAAACTCTTCGTGTAGGATCTGAAGTTCAGATAATTGATTTGCATAGCCACATTTAGTTGCTGTATTAACTATAATAATTACCTTCCCTTTAAACTCTGATAAACTTTTTTCGGAGCCATCTGCCAATCTTATTGAAAATCCATAAATATCTTCCGCCATAATTAAGAGACCTAATAAGATTGTTACTAGTCTCATCTAGTAATACTAGCGAATATTCACTTACTTAAAAATATCCTCAAGGAAGATTTTTCATAAAAAGATTGTAAGCTCTCCGAAAAAGTATGTCTGGATGAACATTATTTGCTCTTAGAATACGACCAAACCCCTCTGCATTCCGAAACTCAGGAATTGACCTGTTAAACCAAGTGCCAAAAAAATCAGTCCCTATCGCAGCAACCTCTCCCTTTTCCTCTAAGTAGCTAATATGCCGATACCATTTTTTGAAATTTATTTCTCCACTTTTCGCTATACTATCTTCTACCAAACATATACCCATTAGGAAACCTCTATCTCTGAACCTGTTAGCTAGTGCAAATTTAACGTTTCTTTTAGTTTTATATACCTCCCAAACCCCCGTATGCGAAAAAATTACAGAAGAGGGATAGATTTTCTCAGTTTCAGCTATCGATGCCTCACTTGCATGAGCTAAATCAAGAATACATTTTAATGAACCTAAGTAGCGAACCACCTCTTTACCAAATTTAGTTAACCCAAACTTTTTATTTCCTGTGGATGAGCCAGATAAATTCGAGTCATCCCGCCAATTTAATCCAAAACATCTCACCCCTAAGTTATATAATTTATCTAATTCAGAGATATCTTTTAAAAAATCAAGACCCTCAATACCAAGGATAATTCCAAACTTATCCTTTTTTTTTAAAATTTGTGACAAATCCTTTTTGGTAAAGATAAGTTCAAACTCATCATACTCAGATATCCAATCCTTAAATCTAGAAATTTTAGAAATCAATTCAGGAAACTCTAAGGGTCTATATTGGTACCTACCTTTCCCATTCTTAGTAAAAGGGAAAATGTTAGCAACAAAAAGTTTGTATCCTGAAGCTTTAAATTGTGGTATGTCCCCATGTCTTTTAATATCCCTTCTTTTTAATGAATGGAACCTTTGCTTAAGTGCTCGATGCTCCGTCAAATAGCATTCAAGATCAAAATGTAAATCAAAGATCATGCATCTTTTTTTCGTGGAAATTAACCAGGCTCAAACACTATTTTATCACAAAAAAATTTGCAAAACCAAAATTGAGGTATTAAAACGCGTGTTTTACCTAAATGACCAAACGGAAAATAAAAAACTGGCAAATTTAACTTAAGACCCTCTAAAATTTTTTTAATTAACTCAAAATTGAAAATCCGGCCCTTATAATCAAAATTTCCTAAACCGATTGCTTTACAGTTTTTCAAGTAACTTGAGTTAATTAACTGAAAAAACATCCTATCTAATCGGTACAAAGGCTCACAAGTATCCTCAATGAATAAGATAAACGGCTCCGTCGGTGGCCTCAAGAATGGAGTTCCAAGCAGATCAGTAAGCACACTTAAATTACCAGCTATAGCAATGCCTGAGACTTTTAAATTTAAATTATATTTGATGCCTACAGAGAAACCTTTCCGCCTTAAGATGCTAAAAAAAATCTCTGGATTAGGTTTATGTTTTAACCAAGACCAACACCCATGTATTGATTCCTCAACTGCTTTCGTAACTTGTAAAGCTGTTATGTCACTGTAACCTAGTAGTATCTTACCCTTCAAAGGCTTAGATATAAATGGCAGCAATCTTTGACTGCCATATCCTCCTCGCAAACAGATAACTAGCTCAGATTTTGTTTTAAAGCTTTTTTTTAACTCTAGCAGTCTCACCTTATCTGGATTAGATAAGTAATCTTTAGGGTTAGTTGAAATTGAGGGTAACATACCTACCTTAAATCCGAATGAGGTCATTATCTTAATAAGACTATCCAGCTGCTTCTTAGTACCTGGAGATGCCGGCTGAATAACGTCAAAAATCATCTAGCTTACAATATTCTCCAACAGACAATTCATGAAAAACGTAGATGCTCGTATTGAAAAGCCCGCCTCACTCTCCTCCACTTCTGCAACAACTTTGTTTAATCGATACAATCTAAAGATTCTATGATTATCCTTCTTTACTCCTAAAGTTTTAGACTGATTTACAAGAAAACCATCCTCTGAGACATATGTACAACAAACAAACTCATCCTTGAAAAAAAAAGGCCAAAGATTATGCAGCCCTAACTTTATAAGATCATGGCTTTGTAGATTGGAGCTGGTTTGATGAGAAAGCTTTTCTCCATCTTTTTCAATTTTCAATAAGCTTATCTTGAATAGTTGAGAAACACTTTCTAACAGTATTTTTTTTCTATTTTCATCTTGTTTTTCTAATATCAATCTAAGATCAAAGGAAGGGCTAGAGCACCTGTAAACCTTCTTTGTCCAAATTTTATCATCAAATTTAATTACCGAAGGTGCTTTTGAAAGATAAAGACTACAAGATGAAGTGAACAAGAACAGTAAAATGATGTTTACGAGCCTCACTCTCGCCAATCTACAACAATATCGTTCTCGTTATTAAGTAAATCTTCCAGATTTATCATTTGATCAGAGGCTTTGTTGTTAATGAAGACCTTTGGAATCTTAGAAAATCCTGAAAAAATTATTACTTTAGAGCATCCCCACAAAAGTTCTAAATCACCTAACTGGGAAACAGGGGAATAATTAAACTTCACAAATCCAGATTCTAATTCAACCCCAATAAAATATTTGAGAATTAACTGAATTGCCCAACCTGAGCTGCCAGTGTACCAACTCCAACCTCCCCTTCCTATCATCGATGGATGAGAGTAAACATCCCCACACAACACATAAGGCTCAGTGACATACTTGTTTTTGGCATCAATGTCTGACAGATAAATATCAACAGGATTAATAAGCTTGAATAACTCAAACGCCTCCTCTCTTCTCCCTATGTGAGCAAATGCCATTATAAGCCATATTGCGGCATGGGTATATTGAGCTCCATTCTCCCTCAATCCTGGCATGTAACCTTGAATGTATCCAGGACTTGGGTTTGATTTATCAAATGGGGGACTTAGAAGCTTTATTATTCTGTTACTCTTATCAACAAGAAATTTCAAACAAGAATCTAAAGCTGCCGAAGTTCTCTCCTTACTGCCTAAATCTGTTAATACTGCCCAACTCTGAACCAAAGAATCAATTTTGCACTCGCTATTCCTACTCGAGCCCAGCGGTGTTCCATCATCAAAAAACGCCCTTATGTACCACTCTCCATCCCAACAAAATTTCTCTACTGAATCAACTAGTTCTTCTGCTTTTATCTCTAACTGAGCAGCGAAATCTAGATCATTCAAATCGCGGGCTATTTTTGAAAACTGTTTGAAAATCCAAGCTTGAAACCATCCAAGCCAAACGCTTTGCCCTTTTCCTCCACTACCAACCTCACTAAAACCATCGTTCCAATCACCAATTCCAATTAAAGGCAATCCTAAGTGCCCATATCTCATACCGTTTATTAGAGATTTTTTACAATGCTCATACAGTGACTCCTTAACATTTGAACTTTCAGGCACAATATAAATCTCATGCTGATCCTCCTTCAGCTGCGGACCTTTTATATACTCAATAAATGTATTTAGAATGTTTTTATCTCCAGTTGAGTTAATGTACCTAATAACTGTATATGGCAACCATAAAAAGTCATCTGAAAATCTGGTCCTTGTTCCCTTACCCGAAGGTGGATGCCACCAATGCTGAACGTCTCCCTCAATAAACTGTCGACTAGCGTGTAAAAGAATTTGGTTTCTTGTTATATTCGGATTAACATACAACATAGCCAATGAATCCTGTAATTGATCTCTAAACCCGTACGCTCCGCCACTCTGATAGAATCCAGAACGGCCCCACAGTCTACAATTCAATGTTTGATGAAACAACCAAGTAAACAGTATGTCAGTTGCCTTACAAGAGGATTTTAAATGAATCGTCGCAAGTTCTTTTTGATTTTTAAGATCCTCAAAGTTTAAGTTAAACTCTTTATTTTTTAACTTTTCAATGAAACTTTGTTTTTCTGATTCTTTTACCAAAAATTTAATTATTTCTACTGAGGTATCCTGTTCCTCAGTTAGCATTAACTTTACCGCAATGCTTTTAAAACCCGAGGTTGAGATAGAATTAGATAATTTAACTTCCTCATTTGCTTTGAATTTGGAGAAAATCCCAGGCTCCCTTACACTACCATACTGACCAATAAATTCTCTCTGAGAAAATGTAAAACTATCGATAGGTACGCTAAACCAAATTATCCAACACCATTCATTAAAATCTTCATTTGCAGGGTTGCTTACGATAATAGCATTTGCTGTTAGATCAATATCAAAAATTAAAAAACGATTTGTTTCAAAAAAGTTGACACCAAGAACAGGCTCTAGGTAATAGAAAAATTCTGTTTTTTGATAATTCCCATATAGTTTAAAACTCGAAACAATCGAGTTTTCACAAACCCTGTGAGCTAATGTTACTGATTTATCACCAAAGATTCTCTTGTAAATAGCTGATGACTGATCATACTGCACTTTTATCGGTCCAAAATCATCTTTAAGAATTAGTTGAGGAGAGAAAATTTCACCAGTCACAACATCCCTTAAATAAAAACACTCGCCGGAAGGATCTTTAACGGGGTCATTACTCCACGGTTGTAGCCTGAATTCTCTACTGTTAATTGCCCATGCAAAGCTAGACCCTCTCTCTGTAGTTAAAATACCTACTGTTTCATTAGCTAATACGTGACTCCATGGAGCATTTGGCAGGGAGTCAAAACGAAAAAAACCAATAAAATTATGATTGGTATCAAAGCCGCAAGTATCTGATATCGGTATATCTATTTCTTCAAGTTCCTTTATATCAAAGGTTTTAGCATGTTTTACTTTTATTTCACTTGTGAATTCATCTCCCTTTTGCTTTTCCAACAATAACTTATCTAAAAGTTCAGGTAATGAAAGGTTACCCGGATTTACCTGTACAGCTGAAAAAGCTTTAAGCACCTCAAGATCACTCTCACTTACTTGCTCTTTTGATCTAATATAAATTCCACCCTTCCTCTCAATAAGATGACCAAACCCTTTACTTCTCATAAAATTTTCAATTCGCTCTCTAACAGATTGAATGTATCCCTCCGATATTAAATTTAAGATCACTAGATCGAAAATGAATCCTTTTAAGCTTGCATAAGCAAAAGCTTCAAGTATCTCAAACACTATTCTAAGATCTTTTTGTGATTTGAGAATTACTAGAACTATTCTGTTATCTCCCGAAATCCCTAGTTTCCACAAATCTCTTTGACTAAATTTAAACCCAGGTAAATTTTCAGGAGGATCGTAAAGAAGCAAAAGATTGACTAGTTGTTGATACGTAATGAAATTACCCGGGTTGAAGATCTCTGATTTTAATTCAATATTATTCTGGCTCCAACTTAGTTCAAATTGATAATGCAGAGAGTACTTATCACTTAAGTTGTCTAAGATATACAAAAGTTCATCTTCAGAGTTAGCAATCGCAGTTATGAAGTAAGCAAACTCAGTTTGTCCAGGAGGAACTCTAAAATATTGCTTTATTGCCATAATTGGATCAAGTACAAGCCCCGCTGAGTTTGTTAAAGTTTTTTGAGTCATTCCAATAGGGTGTGATTCGTCTCTACCTCTACCTATGAATTTTTCTCGCTTTGTTTCAAATTCAGTCGGCTTAAATACTCTGTCTAATACTATACGATGTCCAAGGAATATCGGTTTTTCGTTGTGACTACGAGGCCTTCTTTTAAAAATAAGGCAATCTTTTTCCCTCACAAATTTCGATTCAATAAATAATTTTTGAAAAGCTGGATGAGCAACATCGGAGGGGAAAGTTGCTAAACAAACCTCTGCATACGAGCAAATTGAAGCAACAATCGTTTTGGGTCCTAGATTAGTTAATGATATTTTTCTTATATCAGCATTAAACACAGTGGATACGGTACCCTCATAGTAACAGAACAAAGAGCCAAACCGCTGTTTTATCTCAAACTTATCCGGGGAAGTGAAAAACTCGTACAGTTCACCAAGTTTTTTTAAAGGTTGATAACTTGCACTATATAGCTCCTCTGTTCCTTCATCTTTTATGTAAAAAAAATAGCCATAATTTGCTTTCACAGGCTCTGGCCTCCAACGAGTTAAAAATAAATCTGGAGTAAATACGATAAAACCACTTCCAGAGGAGTCAATTAACGATAGCAACTTAGAATTCGATACAAAATGTGTGCTTAATAAGCCACTCGAAGGCTTATTGAGTATTCTTGTAGTTTCTCTAGTTTTTGTGATTTGCTTATCAGGCTCAGTGTATAAAACATCCTCTACGGAAACAGTAACAATGACTTTCGGTTTTTTTTCAAAAAGTATACTCTCAGCTGCTGATACTTTCGGATCATCATGAAATAGTTCCTTTATGAAGGAGTTACATAATAGATTGCCCAAAGCTGATAAACTCATTCCTTGGTGATGCGCAAAATGAGCATCAACAACGAAATATGATTGGTTCGTTGGAAGCCTATCCCTAGAAAAATCGATTGACTCAACAAAACCAAGTGTTCTTCTTGCATTGTAGTTTGTTTCCAAATTAATTAAATTTTCATACGAATCTTTGGGTACATACATGGCTGCCATTAAAGATGAATATGGCGAAACAACTAGATCACTGAATAAGCCTCTTTTTAACCCTAAACCAGGAACGCCAAAAGCTTTATATTGAAAGTTTCCATTCAGATCAACTATTCCATAAGCACTCTCTGAAACCCCCCAAGGTACTTTATTTAACATGCCATATCTTTTCTGCACCTCTATAGCAGATTTGACTGCAAAACCCATGAATGATCCTTCAAACGTTTTTAAAAATATCTCTGGCATTAAATACTCAAACATGGTTCCAGACCAGCTCAACGGAGCTAGAATGTCATGCACGTCTCCAATGATGCGACTTAGTTTAAACCAAATCTTAGGATCAAAACCGTAATAAGAAATGGCCACAAAATAACCAAGTCGAGCCTCCGAGCAAAGAAAATCATAGCAACCTGTATCTCTCCTAGCTGAATCTACGTTATAACCGATTGAAAATAATTTTTTCGATTCATTGAACAGAATATTAAAATTCATTTCAGAGATTAATTTAACGGTCAAAGCCTTGCTTAGTTTTATTGCCTCGAAGAGTTCATTCTTTAAAATTTCAGGAATTTCATCAAAAGCGTTAGGATAATTAGATACTATTTCCAAATTCCTCTGAACTATTTCAGCGCAACTTGATCCCAAATTCGATATGTTTAGACTACTTGAGTCTAAAACTAAATCAATATTAAAGGTATTTTTCCAAAACGTGTAAGCTGATTTATCAAGTAGTGGTAGATTTGGTGCTCTAGATAGAAAGGATTTTATCACAATTAAACACGCAGCGAGGTTCCCACTATCCGCAAACGAGATATATCTTGGGTTAAGCGGACTACTAGTATTAGTGTCATACCAGTTATAAAGATGGCCAAAAAATTTCTCAAGCTTATCAATGTTAAGAAGTATATTCCTGATAGACATAACTGCAGTTTTGAGATCAATAATTCCAAGTTTGTACGCAACTGGATAAGCTAGCAGTGAGAAGCCAAGGTTTGTAGGACTAGTTCTTTCAGCTAGAATTTTTTCCGGAATATTCTGCTGATTATCAATAATTAACCATTTCTGTGCTTTGTTTAAGTGCTCATAAAAAAATAGAAATGTTTCAAATGCAACTCCTCGAAAGTAATTCTCAATATGTGGAGTCAATTCTTGTTGAACTTTTTTAAATTCTTGATCGAGTAAAAATACAACAACAGGAGCAATAAAAAAGAGTGCGCTAAATATAAACCCTAAGAACGATGAGGAAAAAAATAACAGCAAAATTGCTGCAATCAATTGAACTACAACTAGCTGTAAGTAAGCGCCAATATTCTTACTAAGCTTTTCAGCTAGAGAAAAAGTTACCCACTCCAATAGGTTCTTTTTTGTTCTCAATCTTACAAGAGTTGTTCCCACAGCACTTAAAGCATTCAAGCTTTGATGAGGTAATACACAGAACCAGTAAAGGGCTTGAGAGACGACTTTAATTACGTCCAGTCTAAAACCCTGTAACTTACTTGCAAAAGAAATGTTCCTAGGACCTAAAGCGAAAAGCTGAGAAAAGCTAATAAATAGAGGGAATGTAAATATTACAAAAGCCATAAGCAAAGCAACTTTCCCCACATTGAAACCAATAATTGCAGATAAAAAAATAGAAACTAAAATTAGTGGAGGTATTAAACTTCGCCTCAAATTATCTAGTAACTTCCATTTACCTAAAATTGGCGTGGATTTTTTAAAAATCCAAGGTAATAACTGCCAGTCTCCGCGAAACCATCTATGAAGTCTTTTCGTGTATGACAAATAATTAGTGGGAACATCATCAAAAAATTCAACCTGAGAAACAAAAGCTGCCCTGGCAAAAATGCTCTCAATCAGATCATGACTTAGTATGCACTCATCTGGGAATCTGTTATCCAAGCATTTTAAAAAAGGGTCGACTACGATCAAGCCTTTACCCAAAAAATTAGCTTCACCAAAAACATCAAAATACAAATCACTCACCTCACGGGTATAAGGATCAAAGCCCTCCGAATCAGACATTAATCTTGAAAAAGGAGTTTTAAGACATGATTCTAAGTTGAAATTTATTCTTGGCTGAAAAATACTCCAACCAGAGCTGACAAAATACATGTTTTCAGAATCTAAAGTTACCTGAGCTTTATTGTAGGGGTGGGCAGCATAACCAATTAGACTTCTAACTGCCCCAAGAGACATCTGAGTATCAGCGTCTAGAGTAACTACATACTTTACTCCCTCAAGCTCATTTAAAAGATCGGTTGAGATATTATAGAAAGTTGTATTTGCTTGAGAATCCCTGATTAGTCGTAAAAACTCTAGTAATTTACCTCTTTTCCTTTCCCAACCTATGTATTTACCCATTGTGTGAGACTTCACGGGCTTTCGTAAAAGTGCGAAGATTTTAATTGAGTGTTCCCTTCTAATCTCTGTAACTTTTCTGTTTATGTAAAGAGTTAACCTGTTTAAATATTCAGAATCATATGGTTCAGATCTATCTGGTAAATCTAGAAGAGCCACCCAAATGATAAAATCCGAATCCTGCTCACTGAAAGCTCGTTGAAGAAGACTATCTAAAAACTCTCCGATTTCCTCTTCAGAGGAAACTAAACCATGAGACACCACCGCAACTTTATGCTCTTCACTTAAGCTCTGCAAATCTAATTTTGGTAAGAATCTAGGTTTTATTAATCTCAGAGTAATAGCGTTTACGACTTGAAAAGATAATTCTAAAAGTAACAAAAACCAAACAACGAGAAGCGTCAAATGCAAGAAGTTAAAACTGAGAGCGTAGCTGAAAATTAATAAAGAAAGTATTAAAGCCAAAAATATAACACACCCCAAATAAATACTTAATTTAAACTCTCCTAGGGTTCTTAAAATCTTTGCTCTAAAAGAGAATCCTAGATCTTTGTCTAAAAACTCATACCGGTCGGCACCAAATAGTAAATCGAACAAGCATTTGCCGGTTTTTTTTGATTTAAGAATTAATTTATTAGCTATTTCTATCTCAGTTAAACCAGATAGCCTTGCTAATCTCTCAATAGAGGATCTTGTTTTTTCTCGAGAGTAAAAATCGCTAATCGAATATTGCTTATCTGCTAGACAAATCTCATGGAGAGATGAGGCCTTCTCTAATAATTCAGAAAAATTAAAGTTATCTAGTTCATTTAAACTATGAAAACTTTCAGCTATGAATATCTGTCTCTCAGCTAGATGGTATTGTATTTGCTTGAATTGCTCTTCGATATTAATTCCAATCTCTTTGTAGTAATTTTCTAGTAAGCTTAGTATTATCCATGAATTAGGCTTTTCTCTTAATTGTGAAATGATTAAACAAGCTTGCCTTTTTAGAAGATCTTTGCGTTTAAAAAGCTCTCTCAGTAAGTTTAAGGCAGTTTCTGATTCGGTTAATCCCTCAGCTTTAACCTCCTCAAAAAGTTGTAGAATAAGATCTCTGTCCCTAAGTTCTTGAAGGACCTCGTCATACACCTCACTCAGGTTTTGTAAAATGCCAATCCTAAGCATTTCTTTTAATGCCCACAACTCAGCTAATTTGAAGGATAGTTTCTTAGATAGGTCTGTAATTACATGTACTAGGGCTTCCCATGTTAGAGTTTGATTAAAGTTTTTAAGAAATTCTTGACATATGATAAAAATTCTTGGATAGACACGGCCGTTTTTCTGAAGCTTAAGAACGGCTCTGTCAAAATCTTTTCGATATAATTTTTTAAACATCTTTAAATGTCTTTCCACAACGTAAAAATTGTCTAGAAGCCAATCACAACCAGCTGGAAGATAATTTTTATCATGTTCAATTTTTTTAAATTTTTCGTAGTACCCGTAAAACTTGGACATGAGTACATCCGGAACACTTAATAAATTAGAGGTGCCCCGCGCTACTGGAAGATGTGCTACTTCTTCAAAAAGTGCAGCTGATAAAGCATTAAAAAACTCCGTGGAAAAACCTTTAACCCTTTCCATTTAAACGATTATGACTATTATTGCTATAATTTTTACTAATTTTGTAGCTATGAAAATATCTGCTGTTATCTTAACAAAAAATAATGAAAAAACAATTTCTAAAGCGTTGGACTCATTGAGTTTTGCTGATGAAATCGTCGTTGTTGATTCTGGGTCTACAGATAAAACTGTATCGCTTGCTAACTTAGCGGGCGCTAGAGTGATTTTTCATCCTTGGGAAGGGTACGTAAAACAAAGACGTTTTGCTATACAACAAGCAACTTATGATTGGGTCTTCGTGTTAGACTCCGATGAAGAGGTATCAAAGGAACTCGCTTCCTGGGTGCAAAATTTTAACCCCGAAATAGCAAAAATTAATGGAGTATGGATTCAGAGAAAAATGGTTTTTTATGGACAATCAATTAACTACGTATGGCATAATGAGTTAAGACTTCGTTTTTTCAGAAAAGATTGTGCAGAGGTTGGAGGTGATGATCCACATGATAAAATTGTTGTTAAGGGTAAGACTATTAAAGCTCCATACCCTATTTATCATTACAGCTACGAAAGCTTTTTAGATCAAATTAATAAACTAGTTAAACATGCACATACAGCCTCTCTGATATTAACTAAAAAGTCAACCTTAACCCTTACTTTTAAAATGTTACTCTCCCCTATTCTTCGATTTTTTAAGCTCTATGGCTTAAATTACGGGGTTATGTTAGGTTTAAACGGCCTTATCCTCTGCGTAAATGAATCCTTTTACGTTTTTTTAAAGTACGCTCTGGCTTTGGATTTAAAGTTAAATAAAAAACTTAAACCAACAAACTAGGTTAATGTATAATTCTCTTGTACGGGCTATAGCGCAGACTGGTAGCGCGCTCCCTTGGGGTGGGAGAGGTCAGCGGTTCAAATCCGCTTAGCCCGATATTGTTAAAAATTTTTAACCAGATAATCATATACTCCCTCTAGATACTCTTCATCGTAAGTTAGAAACTCTTTCAATAATTCTATCGCTTCCAACTTACCCTTACTCTTAGCAATCATTAAAACCAAGTTTTGAATACGCGGCGATACAAGATGCTTCGCATCTTTATTAAACGTCAAATCTGATAAACAAGTTTTAGCTTTCTCAAAGTTTAGAGTATTTATGAAAAGATCACATAGCTCCAATTTGTAATACGCATACTCATCGGTGCCTTTATCTTTAAAACCACTTAAGAAGGTGTTATAAAGTTTCTCAGCTTCAATTACCCTTGAATTTAGAGCAGCTTCTCTGGCCTCAAAAAGTGTCTTAAATTTGCTACTGCAGCCAAGAGCGAGAAGAAAAAAAATGAATGTACTCCTCATGATTAAAAATTTTATCTCTTCTGGATCTCCACCGTTTATGAAACCAACACCATGAGCATAAATCTGTCTTTATAGCTGATTCAAGTAAAAGATTAAAAGTATTAGCCATCTGTTGTGGTGAAGTTGCTTTAATTTCTTCAAGATTTATCTGAACATAATTCTCCCTCACTGAGTATGATAAAAAAAACAAAGGTTTATTCATTTCAACTGCTAGTCTAAAAACAGTTACTGGAGTTTTAGCCTCTATACCAAAAAATGGTACAAACTCTCCTTTCGCCCGCGTATCTTGATCGATAAAAAAAACACACTTTGATGCAGCTTGTATCCTGCTAATGTTGAAGCGATAACAAATGTTAACCGGATATACCACTTCGAGTAAATGGTAAAGCAGCTCTAAAAAAACATTTCTTGGAGCTCTAACTACGATAGTTAACTTAGTATTCAGATTTTTAGTCCATTTAACCAAACTAGGAAGAAGAGGAGTGTGGTAAGAAAGAATATAACAATCTTCGATTATTGTTGGTCCCTTCACAGGTTTAAAAATCGAAAAAAAGGCAAGCCTTGTAAAATTTTTCCAAAAATCCTCCGCTGAAAGATTTATTCCCAGACCAGTAAAATGAGCAGTTATAATCTCAGTTTCTTTTTTTAAAAGAAACCTAAATATTCGGAAGGGAAGATTCATAAAATTAATTTTATTCTTAATTCTGAAAATTTAATTGACTTTTAATAAATTTTATTGCATCATAAAAGTATCGGCGAATCCAGGCTAGACAAGGTCGGTAGGCCTTAAAAGCTCTGGAAGGTTCCGATATATTTTTCTACCTGAAAAGGTAGTTTATTTTTGAAAAATATATTTAGGAAGCCTTCTTAGGAGGGGCATGTAAGGCCTGTCTGGCTTTTCAAAATGTCTCAAATAAGATCGCTTCCAAGAGTTTTTCATAATTTCACTGCTAGAATTTTTGATTCTAGCAGGTTTTGAGTTTGGAGGGTGTTATGGAGGCTCTTGGTAGGCATTGTATTTGTGAGTTTTACAGCTGTGACCCTAAGCTTCTCAACAACTCAGCTTACCTAAGAAAGCTGTTTGTTGAGACGGCTAAGGATGCTGGGGCTACTATAGTTAAAGTTATTTTTCATAAGTTTAGCCCTTTTGGGGTATCAGGTGTAGTTGTAATAGCTGAGTCTCACCTTACAATTCACACATGGCCAGAGTTTGGATATGCAGCCGTAGATGTTTTCACTTGCGGACATCTGATAAACAACACGGCTTTGGTTGAAAAACTTAAGCTGGGCCTACGGGCTGTAAATGCATCAGTTAGTGTGATAGAGAGAGGTATTCTAATGTCAAATCAAAAGGCGGTTTTGAACTAGGTGAGTTAAGCTTGAGGGGTAAATATTTTTTTGTTGATAACTCACTGGAGCCGTATAGAAAGGAAATTTGGCAAATTGAGAGCATCTTATTCTCCGGAAAGTCAGAATTTCAAAAAATAGATGTAGTAAAGCTTGATAAACTGGGTAAAACCTTATTTTTGGATGAAGCAATTCAGTTCTCTGAATTTGATGAAGCTCACTATCATGAGTTATTTGTTCACCCAGCTTCAGCTGTAATTAAACCAGAGAGGGTTTTAGTTTTAGGGGGAGGAGATGGTGGTTGTGTCAGAGAATTACTTAAGCATGAATCTGTCAAGGAGGTTATCGTTTGTGAAATAGATCCGATGGTTGTCGATGTCTCAAAAGAGTATTTTCCTCAAATGGCAAACTCTTTCAATGACAAACGCGTTATTCTTGAGTTTCAGGATGCAAAAAAATTCATTGAATCGGATAATTCCATGTACGACCTAGTCTTGGTTGACCTAACCGATTTGGGAGAGCTTAGCTCCGCAATTTATAACGTGTCTTTTTACAGTTTGTTACAATCAAGACTATCGCCTAAAGGGGGTACAGTCATTCAAACCTCGGGAGTATACTTTTTTGATGATGATGCATTTTCGGTTTACTCATTCATTAAAGACCTAAAAAAATTTTTTAAATTTATATCATTAAGCTACGTACCAGTTTTTTCTTATCCGGGAGCAGAGAATAGTTTCCTTTATTGTTCAAACGAATATGATTTTAGTAACTTAAGACTGCCCCCATTGTCTTTTGAAAGTACTCTTAGATTTTACACCACTCAATATGCTGAGAGTACTTTTAAATTAAATTCTTGGATTCAGAAAAAATTGAACAAAGCAAATTTGTAATGTTATCAAATGAGCCATTAGACATAACACATACTACCCATTTTTCATTTTTGTCGAGATCTTTTAAACATCGCATAATTTCCTCTTGATTAACTTCATATATTTCCCTGCCTTTTTTCCCAGCAAGCTTGATTACCCTAGTAGCATCCAACATGTTTGAAGGATCATCATTAAATCGAACTATAGGTCGTTTAATGTACAGCATATCAGCATTAAAGAAAGATTCTGAGTACTCCTCCTCAAAAAGCTTGCTTCGAGAGGTATTTGTCCTAGGTTCAAAAAAAACGCATATTTTGTATCCCTTAAATCGATCTTTAATTGCTTCTAAACCACTTTTAACTTCTCTTGGGTGATGAGCAAAATCATCAATAAGAACAAAGTTATCTGAGTTAAAAATTATTTCAAGTCGTTTTTTGAGTGGATTAAAGTTCATCAGATCGTGATTAATTAAGCTTTTACCAAATCTCTCTAAGGTTAATTTGCATGCTAAAACTGCCGCTAAAATGTTTTCATAGTTATGTCTACCAAAAAGGTGTGTCTTCACTTTATACTCAGTTTCAAATATCTTAACTAGTATCTCAGACGCTTGTAGATCAATTTCATACCTATAATTTTTATTTGGGTACTCAAAAATCTCTATGTTTGAGGGAATTTCCTTCTCTAATTTTTTAAGTGATTGAGAGTGTATTATTACTGTTTTCAGACTAGGTGTCTCTCTAATTAGCTTACAAAAATTCTTAAGGTAAGCCTCTTCATTTGGAAATATATCTCTATGATCAAAATCCAAAGGAAGAACTAAAAGTAATGAAGGTTTATAGTAAAAAAATTTCGAAAATTTTGCATAAAAAGCACTGTCATATTCATCTCCTTCAATCACAGCTAACTCTTGACTTTGTAATTTAATTTTGGGCTCGTAGTTTTTCCCTACAGCTCCAACAAAGTAATTAACAGGCAAGGAATTAGACTCTAGTAAATGCGCAATTAAAGCTGTTGTTGTCGATTTACCATGCGTTCCACTAACAACTATTCTGAAACGCACATCTAGTATTAGATCTAAAAGAAGCTTAGGGAAGGAACAGAAAGGTATTCTCTTAGCTTCTAGTTTTGGTAAGGCAAGATGATTACGAGTCACACTATTTCCAATAACAACAAAGCCAATATCATCAAAAGGAATCTGATCAACATCATTAATGACTTCTATTCCAACGTTTTTTAGAAGAGTCAAAGCCGGATCGTAAATACTTAAATCATATCCAAGGACCCTATATTCAAGAGTTTTTAAAAGATACGCAGCCTGACACATACCAATCCCTCCTACCCCCAAGATAAGTACATTTTTGCCTTTCTCGGCAAACCTGATATCTGATTCATTATCAATCGTAAAGTACATCTCTAAACCTCCAACTCTCCAAATCTTTCAAACAGTTCCGCAAACTCAATATCTAAAGCATCAAATCTTGTCTTAAGATTTCGAATTACCTCTAAACTATTGTTAAAAATAGGTTCAAAAAGATTGATTTCTTTAATTACATCGCTAAATAACTGATCAACATTCTCAAGTTCAGTTTGATTTCCTAAGTTTTGTAAACTCTCCTTCCAAATAGCCTCTTTTTCACTCAAGCTTTTACATGATGCAGCAATTGAATCCCAGTTAGTGTTAAAAGATTTTAAAATGTCACGGGTTTCTAAAGAGCTGCTCTCAAGCTCCTGCTCAATATCCGTAAACTCCCTTAGTCGGTTTTCAAGAGAAACCTGCTCAATTGAACTTATATTCAACTTACTCTTCTCATGAAGCAGAATACTATTATACTCTTTAATTAGTGATACCAACTCTTCTGCTTCATTCATGTGAATTAGGGCGTTTATTTCACTTTTTAAATCATATAGGGTATTCTCAAAATTATTCAGTTTATTTAAAACCTCAGAGATTTGATTAGAGTTATCTCTATTCTTTTTAATCCCTAAATAGAGGCCGCCTGAAATAAGGCAAGAAACGAGAAAAGAAACTAAAACCTCAAACATTATTAACCTCTCTTTCAGATAAAGCAATTAATAATTCATCGGGGCCCTTTCTTTTAAGGCTATCAATCTCAAGTTTCAGGGTTTCTAATGAATCTTCAAAATCGAAAGCTAAGTCGAGCTGCTTGTTTTGATTTAAATGTACTTGCATAAAATAAAAGAGAGTTGACAGTAAAATTGAAGTAACAACTCCTGTAAGAACGTAAAAAAAGTTAAATGTTTTGTTAGTCTGAGTAGGTTGAATAAGCAGATCCTCCGATATAAGTATGCGCCTAGCAAAGGATAAATTATTTTTACCTGATCTACCGTAACCATTAATAGTTACAGACTGTGGTAATTTTTCACCAAAATGGACAAAAAAATGAGTTGAAGATAGCTTTGTAACCTCCAACTCAGGGTTTATGCTTAAATTTCTAATCTCATCAACACCTTTGAAACCAATAACTAACCCCTTCTCGCTTATTTTGTGACCCTTTAGGAGTGTGGCTCCAACTTTAGGATCAAGTACTTCAATGATTTTACCTCTTACATAAACTGTGTAATTTAGCTCTTTTCGAAAGAAAGGGAAGTTAACCTCTACATTAATTAAAAAATCGCCTTCATCCTCGAATGCAAGCTCACCGTTAAAAGAGAATTGATTTGGGTCAAAACTAAGCTCGAAAGTTTTAATAGGATCACCAAGTAAATTTTTATTGAACACCTTAACTATGCCACTTCCTATTGATAAGAGATCAATAAAAGCAAGTCTGTAACCATTGTTCTCAAAATAGGCGCTTAAAGTTAAGTTCTGTCCCACCATAGCTTTCGTTGGCGCTTTTATTTTTAATTCAATCCCCTCAATTACACTCATTTTTTCATTTACCTGAAGGAGCCATTTGCCAGGGTTCCAAAGTGGTAAAAAACACAAATTATCAGTTAAATATGCTGAGTTTGATATCTCAGATCGGGATAAAAACTTAAATTTAGGATCAAAAATTTTAAGATCACTACAATCTGACCTAGAAATAATTATACCTGGTAAATTTAAACTAGACACTTCCACTTCCCTGAGATTCCCTAGTTGCAGATCTGGATAAAAGTTGCTCAGAATTAGGTTAATTAAATCTTTTTTAAAAGCACTCGAATTTGAAAACTTAAACAAAGCACCCTTGGTAACAAAAGCCAACTTTTCGAGCAATAAAGAGCCTTCCCCAAAAACCACAGGATAAATTTGAGTACCCTTCTCTCTTAAATCTTTGAGCAAAATGTTTATTTCACTTGAAGCTGAATCGGCATCAGAGAATAGACCATCTGTAAACATTAAAATTAATTTTGGCCCACCTTCCCTGAAATATTTTAAGGTGTTTGTTATTTTATCGTCATTCTGAGATATTTCCAGTAGGTGAAAAATGCCTTTTACTCGATCAGACATACTCTCATCAACTGTCGTGACAGGAATTATTTGTTTAACCTCGTCACTAAAGCTAACTGACTCAAGTCTTATACCTTGAGGTAGTGCAATGATTAAGTCCTCTATAAAGTCATAAACTTCAGTATTTATGCCTGCTAATTTTGCCGACGCCGAATTATCAACCGCTATTGTAAGAATTCTTGTTTCAGTACAAACAAAAATAATTGAAAAAATCAAAAACCTAAGAAACATGAACAATTGAAATTCTATCAAAATTTAAGTGAGATTTTCTCTCAGAGATTTTTTAAAAAAATTCAGCATCCCTTTTTATTACTCTGTTATCATTAAAGATAGAGCCTCAATAGTAGAGTTAAAATGAAAATTAGAATTTTTGGAACTTTGTTTCTGTTGTGTCTCAGTCAGTATTTAGTGGGAGTACCAGATACTTGCAGGTTACTAACACCTGAAGAAATTGAAGATTTAATACAAAGAAATCCTCCTTGCCCTGAAGGTTTCTCTCTTTCGGGGGGAGCATGTCCAAGTAATTGCCAGAATATTACTGAATGTGATTATGTTGGAGATAATCCTCCGACACCACCAGAGGGTCACTACTGGGATTGCGAAATACTGCCAAGCTCTAATCGCTCTTGCAAAGATACCAGCTTTCCAACTTACCAATGTAACGATGGGACCTACCGTAATTCCCCAGGATGCTGTTTTGGACCTGGTTATCCAAGTGGCACCAGATGCTGCAAATTAAAAAGAGGAGGCTGTTATATTTCAGGGGGAAGCTGCGCTTTCGGGTTTAATACACATTTATACCAGAGATGTTCATCAGTATCGGGTTGTCAGCCCGGTTGTCCTGCAGGATTTCAATTTTACAGTACTCAACAAAACAACCAGGAATGCTATCCCAAGTCTTGGTCTAATTTTTGTTTCGATTTTGGTTCGGGTACTAACTGTCCCTCTGATACATGGGGTTGCTGTAGCAGTGCTGACTCAACTTTAGGCTACTGCTGTAGACCACAAGATAATACTCAGAATACCTCTAACAGTCAAAACACATCTAACTTTAATACACAAAACTCATCCAACACTCCTAACACCCAGAATACCTCTAATAGTCAAAACACATCTAACTCTAACACACAAAACACATCCAACTCTTCTAATAGCCAGAATACCTCTAACAGTCAAAACACTTCTAACTCTAACACACAAAACTCATCCAACACTCCTAATACCCAGAATACCTCTAACAGTCAAAACACTTCTAACTCTAACACACAAAACTCATCCAACTCTTCTAATACCCAGAATACTTCTAACAGTCAAAACACTTCTAACTCTAACACACAAAACTCATCCAACACTCCTAATACCCAGGATCCTTCTGTAACGCCTAATAATCAGACTGGAAGCACGGGAACCCCGTCAAACTCTCAAACACCAAGACCAACAAACTGTAGTTTTCCTTGTATCACTACACCAACTATTGTAAAAATTCCTTATAATTGTAAAGGAGTTGACCTATCAGTAAAACTCACATTACTTGATGAAATACTCAGAAATTATACCTACTCCGTCGCATTTAAACGAACCGAACATATTTGTAAACTAGCAATGCTTTACAAACAAATGCCCCCAAACACCTTAGCTAAACTTAAAAGAGAGATACGAAAAACTAAAAGTTTGGCAAACACAAAAATGTATTTAGCTTCTCAAAATATACTGGAAATGAGTATATATCCAATTGTTGAGTGCGAACCAGGTGCGCAATGCCAGCTTATAGATCATCCTGGCTACAGTAGTTTTATTAGAAACTACACTGACTTTGTTAAAAGTTTAAGAAAAACTTACAACCTATGCCTAAAATCAGCCCCTTTACCTTTCTTTGTCAGACAAAATTATACAGGAAAATATGCAGCAACCTTCCTTGCATTCCATATAATACCGATGATTGAAAAATCAGTAAAAAAGATACACAGTCAGATTCCAAGTAAAATATATAAGTGTAATTAATTCCTGAGTGTTAAGTTAAACTCAAAAACTTTTGCCATCAATTTTTCCTTAAAAATGTTGGAATTTCACCACTGTCATCTGGAGATAATGAGAGCTTACGAGTTAGAAAACTTAAAGAACCCTCGTTATTTTTTAAGTTTCTGTAATCTTGCTGTTGAGCGGAAAAATTGCTATCCCCAAGACCTGTCGCAATTACAGTAATCCTAACCGTGTCTACTAAATTAGGATCTATAACCATTCCCCAAATAATGTTAGCATCAGGATGGGCTCTTGATTGAATTAGTTCTGCAGCCTCAGTAACCTCTTGAAGTGTTACATCAGGTGAGCTGGTTATGTTCAAAAGCACCCCTTTGGCTCCATCGATGGATAGATCTTCTAATAAAGGCGATGATATCGCTTTTTCAGCAGCTTCTACGGCTCTATTCTCACCCTTAGCCTCTCCTGTACCCATTAATGCCATTCCCATCTCCTGCATTACTGCTTTAACATCTGCGAAATCAACATTAACCAAGCCTTCAAACACTATTAAATCAGAGATACCTCTAACCGCTTGATACAAAACATCATCCGCTTTTTTAAAGGCATCAAGCAAACTGGAGCTCCTCCCTGAAATACTCAATAACCTTTGATTTGGAATTACGATTAAAGTGTCAACGTTATTTTTTAAACTTTGCAAACCTAATTCAGCATTCTTCGCCCTTCTTTTACCTTCAAAATTGAAAGGTTTAGTGACCACGGCAACTGTTAATGCTCCAATCTTTTTAGCAACCTCTGCAACAACTGAAGCCCCTAGCGTACCAGTTCCTCCACCCATACCCGCTGTAACAAAAACCAAATCAGCTCCCGATAAAGCAGCTTCTATATCTTGAACAGATTCTCTTGCAGCTTGTTCACCTATAGAAGGATCTGCACCAGCACCCAGTCCTTTAGTAATACCTACACCAAGCTGAATTTTTCTCTCAGCTAATGAGCTTTTAAGTTGCTGACTATCGGTGTTAGCAACTATAAACTCAACCCCCTCTAAACCACTCTTAATCATGTTATTAACTGCATTAACCCCTGCTCCTCCTATTCCAAGTACTTTTATTACTGCCCTATTACTAAATTCTTCAAAGCTCATGAAACACTATTTTATTAGGGGCAAAAATCTAATTCAACAAAAATCGTGTAAAAACCGTGAAACTTCAATAAAAGCTATATCTTCACAATCAACTGGATTAAATTTTTCAGTATCAATGGCAATTGTTTCACCAGATAAAAACGGTTTGATGAGGTAAAAAAATTTTTTAAAGCTCATTCGTCCATACCAAATACACTCACTCTTCTTTGAAAAAAACAGGTTATAATTCCTTAAAATTAATAATCCAGATAATGTTTTTAACCTTGAAAAAAATAATTCTCTTGAGTCAATTGAATCTAAATAGAAACCTTCTTCTTGGCAAACGTTAAAAATCTCAAGTTCATAACTTGGATCCAAGTGACACTCTAAATTTTTCAACTCAACAAATGCAAAGTACTCAGAGGAACCCTTTGAAAAGGTTACCTTGTTCGATAAGGTATAAATTGGAAGAAGCAATAAAACTTGACGCTCACGACAACCAGAAGAAGAAAGCATTCTCAATATTACTCTAGTGATATCTGGAAGTCGCTTTTGATCAAACTTACACTTAACAGTGAAACAGCAACCTTTAACGAAAATTCTAGCGTTGTCAAATAAGTCAATAACAATCATATATTTAAACTGATAACGATTGATCTATCGTGATTTATTCTAACCTCTTTGACCTCTTTTAACTTATCAATCTTATGAAGAATACTCTTAATAAAGATTGATTGAAGTTCGGGGTATTCTCCAGGATCAGAGTAATAAAAGGTAATCGAAAAATCTTTACATAGATTAATTCTGGTAGTGTTTGCCGAAAGTAGGATACTACAAACATTCTTTTGGGAACTTTCAATCATATGAATTAACTTAAGTATGCCTGGCAAAATACGTGATACTAAAGATTTGTCAAAAACATGAACCAGGATAAAGTCATCTTTAAAATTTTTATTTTCAGCTAAAACCAACCTTCCTTGGAAATCAGATAAATAAACAGAATCATCCAAAAATACTAGTAACCTAGGATTTTCAAGATCAATAAAATACCTAATTTGTGGAGGAAACCATGAAATCCTTCGGAAGCAATTCTTAACAAATGGGTATTCCTGAAGAAAAACACAACGGTTTTGTAGACCCAAAAACTCTAGTGTTGATCCGAATTTTTCCTTGATTTCTTTATTGAATACTCTCTCAATGGGTATACGCTCACTGTTTTCTCCTACAAAGGTAACCTCTGATTTAGTTAAGAACTCGAAAGAAATGTAAATAAAACAAAATAAAAACAGAACTAAAATTGAGAACCTAAAACAACCCATTCTAATTCTAAGTCTATCAGAAAACTTTCTTTAACTCTTTGTATTGCCAAGTATAACAGCTCCTCAACATCTTTGTAAGTCCCTTTTTTTGAGTAATTAATGATCCAGTTAGCATGTTTTTCAGAGAACTTACATCCGCCAATAGAGAGTCCTTTAAATCCGAGATGCTCTAAAATCTCGCCGGCGGATTTTGATTCTGGATTCTTAAACACAGAGCCAAGACTTGGATACTCTAATGGTTGTGTAGCTTTCCTATAATCTAAGTTTCGTCGAATAAGACTCATAATCATGTCTGTTTTAGCTTGACTTATATGTATATCACCCCAGAGTATAACTGCTTTGCTCGGAATCGAGGAGAATCTATACCCAAAATCAGGCTTAATAATTTCAAGTTTTCCCTCATAAAGAATACAAACCTCTGTAATAATATTGGCAATCTCAGAGCCATGAGCCCCAGCGTTCATTTTGATCGCACCCCCAACTGTACCTGGGATCCCTACGCCAAACTCAAGACCAGAATAACCATCCTTACTAAGAGCGCGACAAACTTGGTCAAAATGAGCACCTGCATACAATCTAAATTTGGTTGCAGAAATTTTCTCTATTTTATCGAACTCTCCTACCAATTTAATGATTGGAGCTTGTATACTCTCTCCCCTAAAAAAAGTATTACTACCTCGCCCTAAGATGTAAAACTCTTCTCCTATTATTGAGTTAAGGATTTGAAGTTCTTTAAGAGATCTTATTCGAACAACAACACATGCACTACCTCCTCCAATCCTAAACGGGCTTAGTTTAGAAAAATCTACATTTGTATCAAAAACACAATTAAGTTTAGCTAACCTGTTTATTAAATCCCTTAAGAATTTTTCTTGCTCGCTCATCTATATCTCCAGCACCTAAAAGTAAAATTACTTCAGATCTACTTAAAGCTTTTTCAAATTCAATCTCGAAATTCTGAATAAACTGAGCTCCACTAATATTAACAAGATCGTGCACAATCTCATTATTGATTTCACCTATACCTGGTTCAAAAACTGGTAGTATAAAAACCTTGAGATTAGAGAAAAGATTTTTATATAGAGATAAAGTTAAAATTAACCTTGATAATCTATGTGGCTGATAGAAAACAACTAAATCTTTAAAAAGCTCTTTTAAAGATTCAATAACAACTTTTACTTCAGCAGGATGATGAGCATAATCTGAGATTACGAGAGGATTTAAATTGATCTTTTCTAGCCTTCTAGATAGTCCTGGATAACTTTTTAATCTCTCTAAGGCGAGATTGGGATTAATACTGAGTTCTTGTAATGCTAAAACTGAAATCAAAGCGTTCTGAGCATACTGGTTTCCATGGAAAGGGATAAAGCCTTCATAGCTCTTTCCATCAAGTGTAAATTCAAAAAAGGTTCCTTCCTTCAATAAATTAATCCGTTTTATTTGAGCCTTTGAGTGATAGCTTCTAAAGTCACATTTAATAGTAAAAAATGTGTTAGAGAGAATCTTTCTTGAAACTAACGATAACGAGTAAAAGCTCCATTCCAAACATTTAATACTCCTCCAAAATTCCATATGTTCGTAGTCAATGGATGTTACAACACTAAGAAAAGGTTTAGCTTTTAAAAAAGACCCATCACTTTCATCTGCCTCAATAACAAAAAAATCTCCTTTATCAAATTTCGCGTATCTTTGATCATCCAAAATTTTTGCTCCCAAATAGTAAGAAGCAGGCTCATGAGACCTAAGGACATAAGATATCATACCAGCAACTGAGCTTTTACCATGACTACCTGTAACTAAAATAATTTGCCGACCTTCAGCTATTTTTAATAGAAGATCAAACCTGTGTAATAAAATTCCTCCATTTTCTCTAACACTTGCAAGCAAAGGATGATTTGGACTGAAAGCACCTGAAAAACATATCAAGTCATATGATTGTAATTGTGGAATCTGTCTCACAGGTCCCAGATAGTTAACGTATTTATTAGGTGATTCAGTATCATCCATCCCTGATGGCAAAACTCCTAGGTCACAAAGCAATTCAGCTAGACCTCTCATTCCAGATCCATGGCAACCTAAAAGAAGCACTGACTTCGGTATCATCGTGGTAACCTATAACGTATGGATAGATAAGATTATAATAAGCATAAGTAAATGTTAGGTATCGGGTCAACAGAATTAGCACTAATCTTTTTTGTCTTATTAATTTTTCTTGGGCCTAAAGATTTAGCAAAAGTTGCCAAAACTTTTGGAGATTTTATGGGAAAATTAAACTCAGCATATCTAAAATTTAGAAGAGAATTAAACATGAAACTTTTGGAAACGGAAGATGTTAAACCTTTAGATCAGATCGATAATGTAAAGCTTAAATTGGAACAGAAACTTTCTAAATTTGAGAAAAAGGATGATTGAAAAAGAGACTCTCCCAGAGTTTTCATTTTGGGAACACATCGAAGATTTAAGAAAGAGATTAATCGTATCTGCAATTAGTGTTTTAATTGTTGGATTATTTGTTTACATCTATTCCTCCGATATAATGGAGTTTTTACTTAAACCTTTTTACACAAACTTTAACAATTTGGAGGTTGTAGGCTTAACACCCAGCGAAGCATTCACAACTCGAATACTACTAGCAATCTGGTTAGGAGTGATAATTAGTTCTCCAATTATTCTGTACCAAATTTGGTTATTTATTAGCCCAGGTCTATATAGCTACGAAAAGCGCTCCATAAAAAGTGTTTTGATTTATGCAATTCTACTTTTCCTAACTGGGATCATGTTTGCTTATTTGATACTTTTGCCTTTTGCTTTGAACTTTTTTTACTCTCAGTTCAAGATTTTAGGAATTCAACCAACTGTTAGAGTTACTGACTATCTATCAATGTTGATCAAGCTTACATTAGGATCTGGCTTGGTTTTTCTTACTCCAGTAGTAAGTTATTGTTTATCACGCTTTGGTTTGCTTTCATCTCAGTTTCTAATAGATAACTCCAGATTTTTCATCGTAGCTATCTTCATTTTAGCAGCTATACTGACACCTCCAGATGTATTAACTCAGATTATTCTAGCTGGTCCTTTGCTAATATTGTATGGAGTTTCAATCTTGGTTGTTAAAAAAGTTGAGAAGGATGAGAGTTTCAGAGCTTTGTAAATTTTTAAACCTTTCTTTTTTTGGTTTTGATTTCGAAATATCTGGAGTTTGTTCACTGAGTAATCAAAAGGATTTTTGTCTAACATTTAATAAATCTGACACTGTCCCTACAATAAAAGTAAAACATTTGGCTGTTTTATCTAAGCTCGAGCCAAATGGTGGAGTATGGATTAAATCTAGTAATCCTCAAACAGATTTTATAAGGGCTTGTAACCTATTTTTGCCCAAAATTAAACTTTCAGGCATTCATCCAACTGCAATAATTCATCCAGGAGCTAAAGTGAAAGGTGACTCAGTTTACATAGCACCATACGTAGTTATTGATGAGGATGCTGAAATCGATGAAGGGTGCATGGTGTATGCTCATGTATACGTAGGTAAATCAGTAAAAATTGGAAAGAACACGATTCTGCTACCTGGAGCTAAAATCATGAACAACTGTGAAATCGGGAGTAACTGTGTTATTGGCCCTGGCACTGTTATTGGAGGTGATGGTTTTGGGTATGTTTTGCATAATGGTGAATTTTTAAAATTTCCTCAAATCGGGAGAGTAATTATCGAGGATTTTGTTGAGATAGGAGCAAACGTTACGATAGATAGAGGGGCTCTCGATGATACAATTATTAAAAGAGGTACAAAAATCGATAATTTAGTGCAAATTGGTCATAATGTTGAAATAGGCGAGAATACCTTAATATGTGGCCAGGCTGGTATAGCAGGGAGCGCTAAAATTGGATCTTACTGTGTATTAGGTGGTCAGGCCGGTGTCAGAGACCATGTGAGAATCACGGATTTTGTAAGAATTGCAGGTAAATCTGGCGTCTCAAATAATATACTAGAAAAAGGTGATTTTATGAACGTATTTCCACCTATGGAGGCAAATAAATGGAAAAGGTTTATTGCATTTTTAATAAGAAATTTTAAAAAAACAATAAATAAATATAGCATATAAATACTATATTTGTAGTATAGTATTAGTATACTATAAAAAATGAAACTAATTACAGCAGACGAACTTGAGTCTATAGCTTTACGATTAAGCTCAAAATTAACCTTAAATTACGGTAACTTATATGGGATTAAGTATCCTAATTTTCCTCCTTTTAGTTTTTTAAAAATGATTATTAAAGAGTACTTACTCAATCAGGAGGAAGGATACATTATGATTCAAAAAACTGATTATCTAAATCCAATTTTCTTTAGGGAGTTTTTAGATAAAATTCTTTTCTTTAATTTTAGGGATCATAGATCATTAGTATTACAACCTAAATGTTTACTTATATTTTTTCTAAATAATATTTCTCGATGTGTAAATCTCAAGGTAAAGAAAACAAAAAGTATCTGTCTTATAGTAAACAAAAATCCAGAAATATGTGGTTGCTCAAAAATTTTACATGTTTCAACTAAATTTGACACTAACTTTAATCCACACATAATAATCTCCTCTCAGGAATATAAAGTAAGCAAAAATTTACAAACAATAAAAAGAACTAAAATTACCCATGTATATTAGCATTAGTTTAAAAGAATTATTCTTTAAAAAGACTCAAAAAAGCAGCGCAGTTTTAATATACGATAATCAAGTAGTAATTACAAAAAATATACCAAATAGTTATATTGGCTATACAAAAACAGCGTTATTAGCTCATCATCCTGAAACGGAAATAATAAACATAAATAAATTTGAATTATGGAGTACCATTATCGAACCTTTACAAAAGTTTGCAAACGATTTACCTAACATGTATTTTTTACCAGACTTACCAGGTATCTTGCCATTTACCTCAATTCATTTAACTTTGGACCCCTACATTCGATATTTTGGAAGCTTAAAAAAATTTAGAGATTTCTTAGACACAATCATGCTAAAACAGTTTAATACTAAATTAAACTACGTTATTTCTCCTAACCCTTTTGCTAACACTCTAATTTGTTTATTAAATGACGAGAATAAGATTTTTATAGATAAATCATATATTCAGGAAATAAGAAATATACCGATCTCCAGTTGTTTTTTTATTTGCAAAAAAGATGTACTTAACCTTCAACATCTTAGAGTTTACTCTATAGGCGATATTATTAAAGAATTTGATTTAAAAGATTTAAAAGCACTTCTTACAAAAGATACCGCAAACTTTCTCAATAACCTCTGCTCATTAAAGAATGAATTTAGATTGGTTAAAATCACCCCCATTGATACTGTTTATTACAACCTGAATTATCAGATAAATGAACAAAACGTTTTAGCAGAATCAATATTTAATGGATTGAATAGATTATCTATTAAATTACAAGAGAAAAATCTAACATTAAAAAATGCTTTAATCCTCTTTCAAAGCCAAGAAAGCATTAAAACATTTAAAATATCCTTTTCAAAGGATTCAAAAGAGGCAAAAAGCCTATGCAATAAAGTTGCAAGCACTGTTCCATTACCAATTATTAGTTATTGTATTATTCCAACTGAAATTAAAAAACCACAGCAGTTAACATTTTTTAAAATAAACGACGAAACAAACGGAATTTTAGAAAAAGCAATTACAAGTAATTACATTACACCTGAGCTTTGTTACAAATATGTTAAATCAAATGAATATCCAAAAAACCTAAATCTTGATTTTAAATCTGATATTCCACCTTTTCTAATCAGCCCTCCAATTAAAATAGACATATTTGGTGTATTAAATTGTGCTCCTAGATATATAGTTTTTAAAAATAAAAAGATTAAAATCTTAAAATCACAGATTCACTCACTTATCTTCCCGGAATGGTGGAATATCGACACGAAAGATGAGTTATTTAAATCTAAAAAAAGACTTTATTATAAGCTCCTAACCGAGAATGGTTTGATTCTATGGGTAGCCATTATAGATAACAATGGATTCTTGAATGGTATCTGGTCTTAGCAAATCATCTTTAAAATTAAAACTCAAATACTTATAAATTTATTGTGTTATTAAAAAGCATTTAATAACATCAAAATTTAGAGAATGACTAGTAAGCAAGATAGGAAAACTCATATTGTTCCTTTAATAGCTCTTAAAGAGTCTGTGGTTTTTCCAACCCATACAGCACCCCTGTTTGCAGGTAGAGCAAAGACAATAAGAGCAATAGAGGCGGCTGAAGATCAAGATTTAATGATAATGCTGGTTGCTCAAAAAGATGCATCAATTGAAGACCCAAAGGAATCTGATCTGTATACAGTAGGTTCCTTAGGAGAAATTCTACAAAGCGTTAGAAACCTTGAAATACAGCTTAGGCTAGCTGTTGATAGCAAAGTTAGAGCTAAAATAAAAAGGTTTTTAAAATCGGATGAGTATTTCTTAGTAGAAGTCGAGGAAGCACCTCCAGAGTGTGTCGATGATGAAGAAACAAGAGAGTTAGTAAAAAAACTTAAGGAGAAGTTCTCTGAATATGTCAATGTGTACAATGTAAACAACCCAAGTCTCCGTGAGAAAGAAAATATAGTAACACAACTCTCGGTTATAGAGGATCCAATACGACTTGCTTACTCTGTGGCACACTACATAAACCCTAAATTCGAAGAGAAACAAGCTATTCTGGAGATTGATAATGCAAAAGAATTATTGTCTAAGCTAATTGAGATCCTTGAAAGGGAAATTGAATTATTTGAGGTAGAAAAGAGATTTAAAACCAGGGTTAAAAAACAAGAACAGAAAAGTCAAAAAGACTTTTTCTTTAACGAAGGTATTAGAGTTCTTCAAAAAGAGCTTGGAGAAAAGGATGAGTTTCGAAGTGAGATACTAGAGCTTGAGGAGAGATTAAAAAATAAAAAAATGCCAGAAGAGGCTAGAGATAAAACTGAAAAAGAGATTCGTAAATTAAAAATGATGTCTCCAATGAGTGCAGAAGCAACAGTCGTAAGAAACTACGTAGATTGGATGTTATCTTTACCTTGGCTTGAATATAGCCAGGATAATTTGGATATTGACCACGTTAGAAAGACTCTAGATGAAGATCACTACGGTCTTGAGAAGGTGAAAGACAGGATTTTGGAGCATTTAGCTGTACAAAAACTCAACAACAAAATAAAAGGACCGATTTTATGCTTTGTTGGACCTCCAGGTGTAGGTAAAACTAGTTTAGGAAAATCAATCGCTAGAGCCATTAATAGAAATTTCGTTAGAGCAGCATTAGGTGGAGTTAGAGATGAAGCGGAAATTCGGGGACACAGAAGAACATATATTGGAGCTTTACCAGGTAAGATTATTCAGGGCTTAAAAAAAGCAGGAACCTCAAATCCAGTTTTTCTGTTGGATGAAATTGACAAAATGACTGTCGATTTCAGAGGTGATCCATCAGCTGCGCTACTTGAAGTTTTAGATCCAGAACAGAACTCAACTTTTAATGACCACTATTTGGATTGCGATTATGATCTTAGCAAGGTAATGTTTATTTGCACAGCAAATCAACTTCATACAATCCCTCCTCCCTTGCTTGACAGAATGGAGATAATAAGAATATCTGGATACACTGAGGTTGAAAAGAAAGAGATTGCTAAGAGACACTTAATTCCAAAAGCTATTGAAGAAACTGGGCTAAAAAATGTTAATGTGCATATTGAAGAGAGTGCAATACTAGATTTGATTCGGAAATATACAAGGGAAGCCGGAGTCAGAAATTTGGAGAGAGCAATTCAAAGTTTACTTAGAAAGGTTGCTGTAAAAGCTGTGAGAGATCCTGAGCTTACATCGCAACAAATAACAATCACTTCAGAAAATCTAGTTAAATATGTTGGTTACCCTATTTTCAAAGAAGGCGAGTTGGATGATATCGACCCGCTTGGATCTTGCACAGGGCTTGCGTGGACTGAAAAAGGAGGAGAACTTTTAGTTATAGAAGCATCGATAATCCCTGGCAAAGGTAGATTACAGATCACTGGAAAGTTAGGGGAAGTAATGCAAGAATCTGCCAAAGCTGCTCTCACCTATGTCAGAAGCAGATTCTCATTATTAGGGCTACCAAAAATGTTTTTTGATAATATCGACATTCATATACATGTTCCTGAGGGTGCGATACCAAAAGATGGCCCATCGGCGGGAATAACAATAGCAACAGCTTTAATATCTGCTCTTTCGGGCATTCCAGTTAGTAAGCAGGTTGCAATGACCGGTGAGATAACTCTTAAAGGAACAGTACTCCCAATCGGAGGCTTGAAAGAAAAGTGTTTAGCTGCTGTAAGAGGTGGTATTAAGAAAGTTATAATCCCTTCTAAGAATGAAATTGATATTGAGGAGATTCCAGCGAGGGTCAGGGATGTTCTTGAAATTGTTTTAGTTGACCATTGTGATCAGGTTATCACTGAGGCCCTTGAGTTAAAAAGTTTAGAGGAATTTCAAAGATCAGTATTACGTTTCCAGAAACAGAAAGAACTTCTATTTAATACCCCTGAGAAAAGTTCAGAGAAAACTGAAAGTGTTAAAATGAATGATGAAAGTTACATGGAGTTCACGTGTTAAAGTGTTCACTCTTTAACATAAGTTTATTTTTTGATATAGTCGAAGACTCAAGGGGCCTGTAGCTCAGCTGGTGAGAGCGCACGCCTGATAAGCGTGAGGTCGGTAGTTCGAGTCTACCCTGGCCCACCAAAGATCAGTTTACTCTATTAAGCTCCCCCTGTGACATCCTCCATATTGGGGAATTTGGAAAATATTTAAGTATACTCTCATTATGAATAACTACAATGGCCGCATTCGACACTGTTTCAATAAAATCTAAAACTCTTACTTGAAGATTTTCAGATAAACTACTAATTGCTTCGTCAAATAGAAGAATAGGTCGCGAGCATAAAATTCCTCGAATAATATTTACTATTTGTCTTTGTCCCATACTCAGAGAGCTCGCAGATAGCTCCAGAAAAGATGAATCAAGATCAAACAACTTTAAATACTCAATAATTGCTGTGTAATTAGTGGAGAGTAAATTCTCTTTAACGGAGGCATCAAATAACCAAACTTGATTCGAGATATATACACAATAACTTGAGATTTCACTTAAATCCTTTCTAGACGAATTCAAGTAAATAAGGCTAGAGTCAACCGTTTCAAGTCCTGAAAGACACCTTAACAACAGTGTCTTACCAGATCCATTTTCTCCAATGATAAAAGTCTTACCCCTGTGAACACAAAAATCTTTAATACATAAAGAGAAGTTAAAAAGGTTTTTCCTTAAAAATTTAATCTCCAAAGAGTTAAACCCAGGAAAAGTCTGTTTTGGTGTTATTAAATGTTGATCTTCTTTTAAGAAAAGCCCTTTAATAGCAAAATCAAGCTCCTTTTGTGATTCAAAAAAACGAGGTAAAAATGAGAAAAAAACCACAGCTGTTACTATAAAAATTCCCAAAGATATCAGTAATCCTAATTTGTCGGTTAAGTCATATGCACTTACCCGAAAGATTAAATACAAGAGTATAAGAAATAAAAATACTGTTAGTATAAGAACTGATAAGCTTTGAAGCAGAGCTGAGAAAAAAGCGCGATTTTTATAGCTCTTTAAAAAAGAATCTACTCTTTGTATCCAGATTTTTTTAAATGGCTCAGGTGAAATTAAAAAGATAAGTGTTTCATTACCCTGAATTAACGATGTTAAAGATGCAAAAAAGTCTGCAAGAACCTGATTAAACTTTTTTGTTCTGGAAAAACTTAACGAAAATAAGAAATTTAGTATCAGGCCAAGAGATAGAAGCATTCCAATTATAATAATCCCTGTAATCCAATCCATAATTAAGAGAGCAGTTAAAGAGAAAATTGCAGTTAAACCAAACCTCAGTATTAAGTTTAACTGGTGATTTAAAAAGTCATTCACTTTTAATAAACAAATCTTAACGTTCTCAGCTAGTGAGTTAATTTCAGGGATATGCTGTACGGTTACATATAAACCTAATTTATTCAAAATTTGCGACTTTACTTTACACGTATACAATGCCCAAGAATAGTTCCTCAGAAAAATAACAAAACCAAATATAAAAGCGTAAAATAAAAGGGCAAGGATTAATAACCAACCGAATCCAAGATATGAAAGAAAAAACCTGATAGTGTAGCCCGTTAATCCTAAAATCAGGGAACTTATTACAGTTACTGTTATGGGGGCAAAAATACTCTTATTAAGTAACAGTTGTCGATTCATTAACACTTAGATAAACTAAAAAGCTGTGTCTTATAAACCTTTTAGTTTACTATTTTTTACATTCTTTTTGATATCAGATCCTGACCCTTTCGAGAAGTTTAACAGACTAGTTTTTGAGTTTAATAATTATTTTGATCACAGTGTAACCAGGCCTTTAGCAAAAACATACCTCAACCTACCTGAAAAAGTGAGGAAAAGCTTAAACAACTTTTTCTCAAATTTATCTTTGCCAGCTCAAACATTGGCATATATTCTAGCGGGAAATGGTGAAAAAGCTTTAGAGAGTGCTGGAGCTTTTCTGTTGAACACTTCGATAGGTTTAGGAGGCTTTCTAGATCCATCAAGTGAGCTAAATTTAAAACCAGAAAATTTTGATTTTGACCTAGCTCTAAAATGTTGGGGCATTGATACCGGACCATACCTAGTTTTACCTTTTTGGGGACCAAGTAGTGTTCGTTCTGTGATTCCCTCTGCCCTGTCTAATTTGCTATCACCTGACTATTTTTTTATGAATGCACCTTATCTAGGTTTAAAAATTGTTGAGAGAAGAGCTAGCATTGATAGCTTAATTGATCAGGCAGAGAGAATTTCATTTGATACTTACACATTTTTCAAAAACTTTTACCTCAGCAAAAGATCTATAAGCTTTACTCAAGATGATACTGATTAAATTAACTTTAAGAGTAATTTATCGATTACCAAGTTATGAATTTAGCAAGAATAAACGAAGATTCAAACAATTTTGATACAAGATTGTGCGTAGATAATTATGTTAATAGGGTTATAACTCCAAAGTTAAGATGGATAGATAAAAAAAGCCTACGACTTAAAGCTATTGACAAAGCAACTGGAGTTATAACTTTCTTGAGAGCATTTAGAAAAGACGCATGTAAAAATGATATTTCTGAGTTTACACAAAAGGCGTTGATTAAAGCAGTTTTTAAAACACCATTAGCTTTGAAAAGTGGTATTTTGGTTGGGGGTTTAGCAGCGGGATCACTCGCTTTAGGAAAAGTGGGATTAAGTTTAGGAATTTTAAGTCTTGGGGGAATTCTAATATTTAAAGTACTCCCTCAAGCCATAGATAGATTGGTAGATAAGGGTTATGAAGGATTAAAAAATTTAGGTAGCGAAACCCGCAATTACTTAAACAAGGATTGAAAATCTCTGTGGATCTTGCGTAAATCTCAAAATTGTAGTGAACTATTAGTAAGCCAATATCTTATGTCAATATTTATCCGTATTATATGTTTTTGTTTTTTAACCTCGATATATACTCAATCTTGTCTGTCTAATGTATGCTCTGGCTCTTTTAATTTAGGAGAAGTAGCCGTAAATGAAACAGCTGGCTCATATTCTTTTGACATTAGCGGTTATATCGAGGATTTTTTAGGTATTCATGGAGTTAATGTCGAGAGCTTAGAAACAACATGTGCTAATGCGAGCATTTCATCAAATGGTTTAATAACTTACCCGGAACCAAATGATTGCACGGTGAGAGTGACTGAAATCTCTTATCAAGGCAGTAGGTCGCCTGACATAAACGAGGATGGTATAGTTGATGATGCAGATCTTTTAAGAATCTTATTTACATTTGGTAATCAGGATATTTGCCTAGCAGAAGATATTGACTACTCGGGAGTAGTTGATGATGCCGATTTATTGAGTGTTCTTATGTGTTTTGGAGAGGACGGGAGTAGGTGCATTTCCCGAAGGAAAGAGCAGTGTAATTTAACAATTTCGTTGAAGCATGTTAGGTGTAGTGAAATCAACTTCAGGCCCTTTGCAAGAAGCATTGATCACAATTCGCGAAGAATTAGAAGTTCAGCTCTTGAGATACTAAGTTTTTTAGAGAATTCTAGGTTGGGAAGGAGTAGGAGATTTAGTTCCCATGTCTCAGCAGCCAAAGACGAAATTCAAAGGCTTTTTGCTGAAAATTGGAACTTTTTATGGGCCAACTTGCCAGACAAAATTTCAAGCTGTGAAACAGAGTTGACATCTATTCAATGTATTGAAATGAATTTAACCCAGATTTATAACCAAATAATTTTTAGGAACAAACAGATTAAAGCAGTGGTTATGAATTTACTACAAACTTACTCTCGGTATCTTGCTAGGCGTAATCTTAACCGGATGCTTAGTATCTTGGTAAACAATTTAAATTCTGAGATAAGAGACAGTGTTAATTTTATCAAATCCCTACCAAACAAATCAGTAGAGTGTTTAGCAGTGAATAATCTAAGTTAATTACAACATTTGCGAAATATAAAGAGTTGTTATAAGAATTTAATATCTTTTAATTGATAGCTATAAGGTAGTTAAAAATCGCAAAATAGTTAAATTTTAACAGTACGGTTAATATAAGATGTTTTAAATATTCTGAGACTGCAATTTAAATTAAACTATATACTCTTAATTTTGAAATGTGTGATATGCAATTCAATCGTTTAAATAGAGCTTATTTTAGCTGCCAGGCAAAATATGAATTTGAAAAACATCAAAACTTAATCAATTTTAAAATCATAGCTAACTAATCCTTTAGTTTCTTCTAGAAACAAATTACTATTCAGAAATACACATCCTTAAAAAGCTGGGCGCGAAATAGCTACCGGTTAATCCCCCATATATTTTTCCCCTAAAGCTTTTTTAGGAACCCGAGCCATGAGTTTCTCGTGGTATTAATGGTTCCGGCCTCGGAGCATCTGAAGGAGGTGTAGTTTGACCTGGAGGAGGGGAAGGATTTGTTGGGGGATTCTCTCCAGGCGGAAGGTTAGTTTCTTTACCTTTTGGTCCTCTCTCCCTTTTACTTGGGAATAGTAGTTCTGCACTACCTGATATCAATGCTGCTGTTAAGGCTTCATTATCTCTCCTTGGTTTGTAAGTTTTTACATCAATTGTATTATCACCAGTTGCTGCTAAGTTTACGGTTATTTCTGGCACCTTTAGTTCAGCCCCACCTAAACTCGACCCTTCAACTTTTTGTGCACTATCTAATATTACACCTTCCTGTAATGTTCTCTCTTGAGGATTACTTGTTTCGGGTGTCTGCTGTGCCGGCTGATTAGCTGCTCCCGCATCCCTTTGCGGATCAGAGCGTGGAGTTTCTTGGACTCTTCTAAAAACATCTGGCAGAATTTTTTCAAGCTTGGGAATTAATGAAGCATTCTGAGCCATACATCGCCCTTTAACACCTGGAATTCCTGCTTCAGATAGAATGTTTTTCTCTACTTTATCCCAAGCGCTACCTCCTGCTTTCTTAGCAAAAGCCCCATCTTTAATAATTAAATTTCCAGAGCCATCAAAAATAAGATCGTAATCTTTACCAAGTAAATTCCGCACCCTTTCTTGGAAATTCTTATACGCTGCTTTAATATTCTCCGCTGTTAGCCCGCCTGGCATCTTCTCTGCTTCTTTTAATACATAAAGTGAGACTTGTATTTGAGCTAAATTTCTATTTACTCCAATCTCGGAAGTTTTAAGATCCCTTTTGCTATCAATCAAACCATGAGCAACCTTAGCACAATTACCACGGTAAAAAATCTTACGGATGAGCTCCTTGCCCTCTCTTGGGTTCTCTGTAAATACACTCTGGACAACAGATCCCATTTGAGATTTAGTATCATCATATAATTTAGCTGCCTTATCACTTATTTCTTTTTGCTTAGGAACACTTTCAAGGTGCTTATCCCTGCTTTTCTCAAAAAAATTTGGTTTTATTACTTTCTCACTCATATTTATCCTCCAAAAAATTAATAATTACGGATTCTCACCCCTTGGTAACCCTGGAGCCGGACTTTGTTGATTACTACCAGGGGGAGGACTGATAGTAGCATCGCCAGATCCAGAATTTGGAGCCGGGTCTATTTTGGGACCATTATTTGTACCATTTTGAGCTGTTCCTGGCGGTGTAGAGACTTGTGAACCATTACCAGTTTGCCCTGATCCTGGCGGTGGAGATACGTCTGTACCAGGAGATGATCCTGGCGGTGGAGATATGTCTGTA
>CALHSA010000013.1 GCA_938038205.1 uncultured bacterium
TTTATACTCTTTAATCTTAATGCAAGACCAGGAGCAGGAAGCAGTGCATCAAGAGCATTAGCAATTCAGCTACTAGGGTTCTTTGTTAGCCCTCAAGCAGCAAAAGACAGAGTTCTTATAGCTAGATTAGGAGATATTATCCTGAATAACAACTATGATTTAGGCGCCGTTTTAAAGATCTTATTAAAATCTGAGCTCATTTTTGCCCCAGAGTATTCACAGAAAATTGTTAATACCCCATTTGAATGGGCACTGAAGATCTCTAGAGCTATTAAGTTTCCTCAACAGTATTATAAACTTCCAGGTTCTAATTGGTTTACTCTCATAAACACCTTAGTACGGATCTATGAAGGATCAGGTTACCCAAATTTAAAAATGCCCAGCGTTTTTGGGGTTCCAGTAGCGGGAACTCAGAGATTCTTAAATGTTTTTGATGGATCAGGATTTATAAGTGCATCGAATGTGATCGCAAGACAAAGAGAATTAGCCAATCTCCTGTCGTATTTCAATATGACTTTTATGTTAGCAGGCAATCCCCAAGACAATGAAAGATACATAACAATAACCCCAAAATGGAATGGGGATAGGATTGAATCAGAAACTACTAGATACCTACCTAAAAAAGATTCATGGGATGGTACATTTTACCACGATCAACTGATGGCCAATTTCTTGCTTTTTGGACCTTACTTACCTTATGAGCCTGAGGATTTTTATCAAAGATACGCTTTATACAGCGGAAGGAATTTCAGGTACTATGATTACCTAGCTTCTGAATTTGATGTAAATAATCCTGAAAATCTTATTCGAGAGCTAAGTTTAAGACTTGGTGTTCCATTATCATCTCAAAGGTTTGAAAAAATAAAACACTTTTTCAGTAATATATTTAACAAAACTTGTTGGGGATCAGATGGGCCTCAGTTTAGATCTGTATCAAATAATGGCATAACATTATCAGCTGAGGAAATTAAAAAGAGATACTTCGATGCAAAATTTGTAAGTATTTTATTCGCCATGGCTACCATGCCAGAGGCTTGGTTGAAATAGATTTTTATGAAAAACAGAAGAGAATTTATTGTTAATACAGCTGCAACAGCCCTTTCAGCAATGATGGGGAATCCTGTTGTACTTTTAGGCCAAGAATCAGCAAACCCTACTATTACCCTGTTTATCTTTTTTAGAGGGGGTAGTGATGGCCTAGCTATGTTCCCTCCAGACCCAAATAATCAAGCAAACTCAGCACTTATAAACTTCTTAAGAGAGGGGTATAGAACTTCTAGAAGCGAGGCCTTTAAGCGTCCAGATTTATTAATACCGGATCAAACTAGTAACAGCAACCCTTACTCTGCTCAAGATATTTTTAGTTTAGGAAGAGGAAGTCAGTTAGGCTTACACCCTGCATGGTCTAGACTTGCTAAGCCACGTTCAAGTAACTCTTCAAACAGAAACAACCCAATTCAACCATTAACGGTGAATGGAAGATCACTAACTGATTATTTAGTATTTCGGCTTCTAAAAGGAGTAGGGATGCTTCATTTTTATGAAAATACTACTTTAAGAAACATCAGAATTAATAAAAGTCATTTTGATACTCAATCAATGGCCCTTTTAGCTTCAACATCAGCTGCTTCGGGAACAGGTTTTTTAGCAAGATCTGTTTATTTTAATCCTGGTTGCACAAATGATTTGTCATCAAAACTTAGACTTGTTGCATTTAACACCTTTTCCAATAACGAGCTAGGGGTTATTAATAATTGTGGTGAAATTGTAAGAATTCCAGGCTCTTTTAATGCATTTGGAGAGGGCTACCCAGCAACACACCCTGGATTTCCACTTGCAGGTTGTACAAGCTACCAGCAAACGGAGAGAAGCATTTATAATAGATGGAGTGCACAACAAGAGCTTCGAAATTTAATTAATGAACTTAGAAATAGTGCTGAAGCCGATCTTGCTCTTAGTATTAAAGAATCTTATGATCGAGCAAGCACATTTCACTCATTTTTTTCAAACTTAAATAGCAGTAATCTATTACGATTATCTTCGGAAGAAGATCAGCAAGACATTATCAATAGATTTAGAGGAATGGAATATGTAAGAAACAATGATGTTTGGGAGGGAAGATTCCGTAACCAAAATAGTATTACAAATCAGTTCATGAATATATGTAGCTTTATATTGTCCTCTGATTCTAATGATTTCCCTAGAAATAATGTCACAATAGCTTTATCAATTGGAGGGTTTGACACCCATGCAAATCAGCTAAGAGATTTACCAGGTTTGATAGCTGATGTGGCTGGAGGTTTACATGGCCTCTTTTATACCATACTTAACAAGAAGCCTGCTTTAATGGATAGACTTAGCGTCTATATCATGACTGAGTTTGGAAGAACAATTAGGCAAAACTTTGCTCAATCCACTGATCATGGGTGGGGTAATATCCTTTTTGCTATATTTGGTCGATCAACACCACTTAATGATAATCAAAGATTAGACCGGGAGGTCGGACCCACTTTCTTAGTCACAGGTAGTGATGGAGTTGCAGATAGTACGCTAAATACACAAGCGTATGATTATGCACGGAATATTGAAACAACTCACTTAGATCTTGATCCAATGCACATTTATCCAAAGGTAAGCATGCACTCAGGATTAGCTTTATTACTCTCTCGCGCTTTAGGAATAAATGCATCTCGCCTTGAAACTTTTTTAGATCAAACTATGGATCATCGATTTTACAAAAGAAATTTTATACTCGATGGTGACCAAAAGGTACTTTGGACACAGTTTCTTGAGGGAATACCTTTCTGGGATCCACGAGTTTAAAATAAGTCTACTCAGATTTTTGAGTTACTAGATTCACCTCAACATCAAAATCATCATATATAAGCTTGTCTCCAAGATTCTTAAAAAACTTGCCAGAACCGTATTTAATATCCCACTCTGTTCTATCAAATTTTATTTTGGTATAACCAAAGACCTTATCTGCATCCCTTTTTATCTCAGCATTGAAACTTATAGGTCTTACAATCCCCTTTATCTCCGCATTCCCTGATACCTTGAATTTCCCGTTACCAAGATCCTCCACTTCAGTAATTTCAAAACGAGAGTATCTGTTTTTGCTGACATTAAAAAAATCCTCACTTTTTAAATGATTTGTAAGCTTAATATTATCTTTTGGATCAACCAAGTCTAAAACTTTAATCGCATCCAAATCTATTTTGAATTCTCCTCCCTTTAGTACACCATTCTCAAAACGCAAGTAACCATCCTCTACTTCAACTGTTCCAAAGTGAGAACCAGTAATTTTCCTCCCGGTCCATTTTACCTCAGTGTCCTCTTTTACGATTTTAAAAATCTCTTCAGCAGCAATTACACTAAGCATTAACAAAACAACTTTCTTCATCACCTTGCACATTATACTTAAAATAATTGTTCTAGCAAGAGGAAGGTCTTGCCGACTTAAGTAGAATCTCGTGATATTTATTCTCAATTTTTTGTATCAATGCAAAAACTTTATTTAAATTCATGTCGTTTTTTTTAAATTCACAATATAAATCTCTGATTAGGTTTAGTAGATCACTCTTATCTTCCTGAAATCCCTCAATCGAACTTAAGCACTTCCGAATATATTCACACCTTTTTATCAGTTCCGCTTTGTCCATTTCATTGACTCCCTTTTTTACCCATCTCCTGACTCTTCAAGAATTTTAAATTTTAGTCTTCTATTAAAAAGCTTGTAACCATAAAAATTCAAGAACCAGCCTACAACCCAATCAGCCTCAAATGTCACTTTGCCAGGACTCCAGCTAATTCTAACATTGTCAAACGTTACAGTCTCAAAATCTCTCAAAATATCTCTAACTCTCAACTCAACATCTTTCTCACTTAGAGCAGTTGCTAATCTTGATAATTGTGCCAACTGCGCTCGTAATTCATAGAATTCGTAATATATTTTAGCCAGCTTAATACCATCTCGAATTACTGGTATAAATACAATTAAAAAAAGAATCAAACCTGCTACACTAAAGCCCCCTTTAGAGCGTTTCATAATTACCCTCAGTTTTACTTCTAGATATCTTCAGAATAAAATAACACAAAATAAGATTAAGTAAATATTCACTATCTTGATAGTTGCTCTCAAAAAAACCACTAAGCATAAAGTACCAAATTAAAGGTTTTTCTTGAGTTGAGGATCTTTTTACTAAGTAAAAAAGAAAGAGCAAAAATATAGCTAATCCAAAAAATCCATTCTCAACAAGTACATTCACGTAATTACTATGAAAATGTCGCAAATTTGAATAGTTAGCAGGTAAATACTCTCTTATTCTGTCAGCATTACCGTAACCCAAACCTAACGGATTATCCATAGCCATTTTAAAACCTTGCACCCAAATTAATAATCTTGGATCATCAAAAAAATCTAGTCTTTGAGTCGATGTAAAAACAACGATTAAAGTAGAAAGAAAAATTATTAGAGTGTAAAACTTTTTAAAAGAGTTCCCACTTGTGCTCACAAACTCATGCAGCAACCAAGAAAAAACGAAAGATATAATAGGTCCTCTTTTGCCAATGAGTAGAAAAGGATAAACTAATACTAAAAATGCATAGTTTGTTAATAAGCCAGATACGATTAATTGATATAAACTAATCAAAATAATACAAAAAAAAAGAAAAAATAATATTCCATCCAGCACTAAAAATTTTTTCGATACACCAATTAAAAGACCTATTAACAAAAAAATAAATACATTAGCTCTTTTCAAATTTCCCGAGATTAAAGATATAGAGGCTATACCCAAAACGCCCGCGGCTGTCATATCTCCAAAGGTAAATTTAGGAACAATAGGAATTAGCGCCTCTAAAGTATAAATACAGGCAGAAATTAACACTGCTATGAAGTAAATTTTTTTTATGTCAATCACATCTTTCTCATAAATTAACTTTAAAACAGGCAGTAGTGAAAAAATTAAAAAAAATTTAAAGAGGTATCTAATTGCTTCACCAGAAAAATTAAGAGGCAAGATGAAAAGTATTAAATTTAATAAACAAAGAGTCTGAAATCCTCTATCATCTTTAAAGTAACTCCATACTTGATTCGGAAATTTTATTAGCATACCCATTAGCAGGATACAGTATGAAAAATAAAAGAAAGGTAGATTAATTGGTGCTGCTATAAGTGTCAAAAAGGAGAAAAACCTTATAACTTGCATAAATTCTTTAAACTAAAATTTAATTTCTCAAAAACATTTCCTCCTGGGTTGTAGAGTAAAATATCTTTTGCTCTAGAGATATCAAAAAAATGATGACGGAGCAAATGCTCAATTAAAGTTCTGGTTAAACCAATTGAGTTAGGGAAAAAATTCAGTTTTATCTCTTGAACTACAGCAAAGGTTTTAAGAATAAGCTCAGGAATCGGAAAAACCGGGAGTGATAAGTTTAAAAATTTAGCTATCTTATCAATAAATTGCCAGATAAACACAGGGTTATCACTCGATATAAAAAAAATTTGAAATCGAGGATTATACTCTGTTGCTACATATTTTATAGCTCGTAAATGAGCATCTACGCAGTCATCAATAAAGGTAAAATCGACAAGGAAATCCTCTTTTGTAAATTTAAAGAGTTTCTTAGTTTTAAGAGCTGTTATTATTGAAGGTAATAAATTTGTATCACTTGGTCCAAAAACTAAATGTGGTCTAAGTATCACACACTTTAATCCTGAACATAAAACCGCTTTTTCGGCTAGAATTTTTGTCTTTGCATACCAAGATTTTGGCTCTTTAGCATAAGGTAAATTCTCATCTCCATAAAAAATATGATCTCCATCAAAAACGACACTAGGGGAACTAGTAAATACAAAATTTTCCACCCCTGCTTCAATCGCTGCTTCAATAAGTTTATTGGTGCCAATAACATTTGATGAATAAAAACTTGCATATCCTCCAGAGAAGCCAACTCTGGCTGCAGTGTGAACTATACAATCAATCCCTAAATTTCTTAAAGCATTTTTAGGCAGCTCTGATAAGTCACAAATAATCTCTTTTACTTCAAATCCAGATCTTCTTCTGCTAAGGCTTATAACATCGTAGCCAGCTCTTAATAATGCTTTTATTAAATTAGAACCTATGAATCCAGTTCCACCCGTTACTAAAACTTTCATCAGATTAAATCTCGTAATTTTGATCTCAGGGTTTTTGAGTTATGTCTAAGATCACGTGGAATTTGTTTTACAAATTTAACTTCCACATCTTTACCTGTTATATCTTTAACCAATTTTTTAACTTCTTCATTTTTAATAATCTCAGAGGTAAAAAAATAAATTTTTCCATTATCGTGAATCGTAACACACTCAGATATGTTGAGATTCTCCATTAATTTATCCTCAAGCTCGTAAGGAAAATAATTTCCAAATGGATCACAATCATCTTTCCTTCCTAGTATAAATAGGTTGCCGTTTTCCTCTCTAACAATATCACCCATTCTATGAAAAATACATTCATTCACTTTCACTTTTAATTCTTTATTTAAAGATTCTACTAAGTATTTTTGGCTAATGTTCTTTCCATGAACTAGCAACTCTCCTTCCGGATTAATTCGATACTCTACCAATGGCTTGCCGATAAAAAGTCCAGGCCCTGGCTGAAGAGACTGTTTAAGATCATAAAAACTTACTGGCAAAGCTTCTGTACTACCGTAAGCACCTATAATGTTAAATCTACTTCTCTCTAGTATCTTTTTTACAAAAGAGCGGTATAATGGAGCCCCGGATATTATACCCTTTTTAATAAAACTTAGATCCTCACTTTGGATTAAAGAGGCATCAATTAATCTTTGCCAAAAATATGTTGAGCCAAAAATGTGTGAAACCTGATGAGTAGTAATAATTTTTACAAGGTTATCATAATTGTAGTCAGTTACTTGACTTTTTCCCTTAATGAACAAAGAAGCTCTACCCAAGAATAAATTGAATATAAAAAAAGCATTCGTTACTGGAAAATCAACTCCGTAGCCATCCATGTTTAAATAGCTTTTGAATATTCCCAATTGAGTCAAAACCATTTCTTCCGTAAAAACGACAGGCTTCGGTACTCCAGTTCCACCAGATGTAAAAGCAACAAACAAAATATCGTTAGGGACTTCTACCTGCTGTCTATTTAGATTGCTCCCATATAACTTACCAAAGCTAAATAAATATTTTTTAATTTTTAAACCGAAAACTTCGAGTAGGTGGCTTAAAAACCAGCCCTTTATTGAGGTTAATATTTTCAGGTTAGGGATACTTTTAAGAGCTAATATTAGATTTTTGAACTCAATTTTAGGATCAATTAAGACTGGAATAACTCGCTCACGTAAACAAGCTAAAAAAACCGGAACAAAAGTCGACCATGGCCGAATTGCAAGTAGAAGAAATTGATTTTTTAAACCATGTTTTCTTAATTCTCTCTGAATTTTGTAGGTTTTAACATCTAAATCTTTAAAACTTAAATATGAGGAATTAGACAGATCTGCCTCGATAATTGCAGGTAAGGACTTAAGACTTCTAATCTGATCATCAAACAAATCTAAAAGTTGAGAACCCTTATTAAACTCACTCTTATTTATAAACTTCACTAACTCGCTCTTACTCTCATTTGACAATTCGCCCGGGACAAAATGACCGGATTCAATAATGTAGGTACTTGAATTTAAGAATTTGCTTTTAAGATCTACAAGGTGCTCAACCTTCAAACAAGGATCTTTTAAGCCCCAAAATATTAAAGTAGGAATCTCAAAAATTTTAGCCCTATAAGCATCAAGATATACCTTTGCAAGAAAGGTAGGTAGATTCGTTGAAGGAACGAAAGATATATATTTACTGACATTAAAAATTTTTGAACTTAAATATGGTCTTAAAATAGTTAAAGGATTTCTTGCGTTGAGAGCCGCTAAGAAAACAAAAATTGGACCAGTTGCTGGGAACTTGCCAAAAAATCTTAACCAGTTGGGTAGCTTATTAAACTCTCCGATAGCCGTGTTGAAAAACACCATGTTCCTTATTTTTGGTCTCCAAATACTTGCAAGAAAAATACATACAGGGACACCCCAATCATGACCAATCAAAGTAAATTCGAAACTCTTTTCAAATATGTCTTTAACTTGAACTCGAACGCATTCAAAAACATCCCCAACACTCTTCGGAGTAGCCTCCTGGGAGAAACCTAGGCCAGGAAGATCAACAAAGAATTTTTCTGAATTAAACTCCTTAGCAAGATCTTGAAAGATTAAAGGTGAACCCGGATTTCCGTGAACGAAAAGTACCGCTTTCATTTGGTTGGGTATCTATTAAACAAAATTCTAATTTGTTAAACTAGAGATAGGTGTTTTGTAATGCGAAAAGTGATTTTTACGAAATTTCTAGGAAAAAAAGTAAAAATTTACCTAAACCACCTTGGATAAAATCAGTTGCTCCTGGAAGCCCTAAATATTTGGAAACTTTATCAATCGTTAGACAGTACAATCTTAATACTGTCTGCCAGGAAGCAATGTGCCCTAATATCGGTGAATGTTGGGGGAACAGAACTGCAACATTCATGATTATGGGAGATTTATGCACGAGAAGATGTAATTTTTGCTCTGTAAAAAAAGGTGATTCCACCACTTTGCTACCTCTGGATCCTCTTGAACCGAAAAGAGTTGCTTTAGCTGCAAAGTTGATGGGTATAAAGCATGTTGTAGTTACATCAGTTAACAGAGATGATTTACCTGATAATGGAGCACATCATATTGCAGAAACTGCTAATTGGATAAAACATGTAAACCATGATGCATCTGTTGAGCTATTGATCCCTGATTTACAAGGTCAACTAAAAGATCTAGAAATAATAATGAAAAGTAATGTTGATGTTCTTAATCATAATCTTGAAACAGTACCATCTTTATACCGAAAAGTAAGGCCAGGTGCAGATTACCACCGAAGCTTAATGATTCTAAGGGAAGCAAAAAATTACAAGCCGAATGTAAGAACAAAAAGTGGGATTATGGTTGGACTTGGAGAAAAAATTGATGAAGTTTTAAAAGTGATGGATGATTTAAGAAGCGTTGATGTCGATATCATAACCATTGGCCATTATCTTCGACCAACTGAAAAACAAATGCCAGTCAAGGAGTGGGTAACCCCAGAGACCTTTAATTTTTACTCAATTGAAGCAAAAAAAAGGGGGTTCAAACATGTGGAATCAGGTCCACTAGTAAGATCAAGCTATCATGCTTGGAAGCATGTAGCGTAAAAAAATTGCCTCTATTGGCTTATTATAATAGAATACTGTTCTGTTAGGCGCGTAGCTCAGTTGGTTAGAGCGCTTGCTTGACAGGCAAGAGGTCCACAGTTCGAATCTGTGCGCGCCTAATTTAAAGATTATTTGCTAGAATTTTAAGTTTGTTTAAAATTATGAGGCGCCTATTGTTAGTTATTTTTGGTCTCATGGTAACCGGTTGCAATGATGAATGGTTATCTAGGTGGGAGGGTAGGTGGACCATTGATAGGGATAACCTAATTGTTGATGTTGGCAGGTGTCCTAAACAGTGTGAAGAAATACTATATTCAGTGCCGAGTGAATTAAATATATCAGTTCAGAGTGAAAGAATGTTAAGGGATTATGTTTTTGTTGATATGAATTGCGGTAGAAAGTGTTTAGATATAAATGGATCTTTTGATGGCACTTTCACTGATGTCGAAAATAAATCATTTTTAAGTTTATCTGGTAATCTTAAACTGGAAGGGAAGCAGTGTGGCCTTTTTATAAAACCGAGTGATTTGAACCTCGGTAAGATCTCAAGGAAAAGAATGAGCTTTCAGATTCAAGGAAGTGGTATTGAGAGAAACAGTAAAACCAGATGTAGAGTTATAATTGATGGTTTTGCGAAAAGAAAATAGCTACGCCCAAATTTTAGGGCGCAGCTATAATTTTCTTTATGCTAGGAAAGCTTATCTTCCCAAGCTTCTAATTGATTCTATAATTCTTTTTACATTCTCTACTAACATTGAGTAGAGAGCTTGGAGAAACTGAAATTTTAGATTAGCCTTTGTTATATTATTTTGGACCTCTTGAACTTTGTTAAAGTTTCCAGTTCTAATTGCGCTATTAAACGCAGCAAAGCCTCGGGTTATTTCGTTATTTGCTCCCACCAATGCTCGTGAGAGTGTATCAAAATTCAACCTTAACATAATCATCATCCTCCTTCTATGTTGATCGTAAAATTCAGCTATTGGTTAACCTGAAGATCGTGTTACGAATTTCTTCGTAATCAGGTTCCATGGTGATCTCGGAAATTAATTTTATTTCAACAAATTTTAATCCTTCTAATACAAACCAAGCACGAGCAAGTAATCCTAAGCTCGTTTCAACTCCCAGCATTTTTCCACCCTCATTGTAAGGGAAATCACTGAAAAGCATAATTCTCTCAGATTGATCATTGACACTTTGCCACCTTTTCAAAGCAAAAGGTAAATCTTTACTTAAACAGAGTATGTTAAACTCCCTTAAATTCTCATTAAACAAATCCTTCACTTTACAAACTTCGGAATTACAAACCGGGGTATCCAAACTTGGCACCGTTAATAGCAAAGTTAAACCTTTATTTGCTGTCAAAACGTTATGAATGTTTAAATCCTCAAAAGAAACATTTTTAACCCTAAAATTAGCTATTTCCTGACCTTTATTAGGGATTGAACCAATCAAATCCACCGGCTGACCTTTAAAAGTAACTGTGTTTTTCATATCGCTCGAAATCTTACACGAATTTACTCCTGTTTTCTATTCCACTGGAATGGTATTTCCTGAACAATATCTCCAATACCCGATAACACGATTGAAACACTTAATTTTAAGTCATCAGGATTCTGATTCTTTTCTAAGCCAAAATCCAAAAACCAGCATTTACATTTTCCAGCTAATTGTAAAACTGAGTAGCTATCAAGTACTTTCGAAGCCTCCAAATCATAACGTACCCAGCTTCCCACTGAGACTCTATCAAATAATTCAAACTTAATACCTCCAATTATCTCACTGGTATTCGTTTGAAGTCTCTGATTTTTCTCTTTGAAGATATAGTCAAGATAAGTCGTCACATCACCTAACACACTCTTAGAACCAAACCTTGCAAATGTTAGATCTCTGTTGGATCTATCATACGCAGTTCTAACTCTAAAACTTAAATTCTCCAATGGATTAAACCTAGCTTTAAGACTGGTATTGGAAAACTTACTTCCAGTTACCTCAAACTCCTCATCCAAGCTGTAGAGCTCAGAAACTTCAACGGATAAAACTGAACTTTTGCGATAATCAGATGACCTAAAAGAATCCTCAAGTGATAACTCTTTTAAACTTTCAATCTGCCCTAGATAATCATACAAATTAGGTAGGATTTCAGGAAAATCTTTATCAATATAGATTCCAGAATGAGAAATCTTGGTTACATAAGTTTTAAAACCATACTTTAGCGCCTCAATATCTCTTTGCCTATCAATGACAGGATTAAAATTGGGAATCTTGTCTAAATTCTTTGAGTTCCTTTGAAAAACGTTACCAAAAAAAGGCTCAAGATAGTGAATATATTTCTGTGTACTGGCATCTAACAGTCGTGAATCTGAGCTGCTTAGTATAACTCTCTCAAGTTTAGTTGAGAAAGTGTTCTCTAGTCGATTTGTAATCAATCTATCCTCAAAAAAATCATTCTCCTGATCAACTGAGTAGAATTTTACTGTACTAATTGCTTGGGATTTTAAGTTGATTAAGTTTGATAACGACATATTCAAATTTAAGTTAGGCTTAAAACTTAAACGTCGTCCCTCAAATCCTTCTTGTCTAATGTAGTTAGTAAAATTCAAATTATGCCCAATAACAGGGGTAAAACCTAACGATCCTAAACGCATACTCCCCAACTGTTTCGAAATTAGGTGATTAAATGATGGAACTTCATCAAAAATTCGATCCTGAAAGCGCCCAAAATCCTGAACAGAGTTTGCTCCAATAACAAAAGAACCAAACGAGCTTGTTCTCAACCTCAAATTTGCCGAGCTAACTAAAAAGGGAATAGAGTGTCTAGCTATATCATTTTTTGTTTCTTTTATAAGAAGATCATCAGACGCCCTTTTTGCATCTACTATAGCATCGAGAATATACGATTTTGGGTCTCGAGAAAGTACAGAATAAAAAGAAACAGAACCAGCCAATCTATTTTTATCAATCTTAGCATTTCGAAATAATTCCTTCTTTAATCCCCTTAGCTCGTAGTCCCCATTTTTGAATCTAGGGGACTCATTCGAATAAAAAAACGCTGCAGATAAGTAACCAGAGTTTGGCATCAAATAGGTTCCTCTTCCTTTAATTCCAAATCGAGTCTTGGTATAGGTGAAAGGTGTGATAATTAAATCAGAGGTATCACTCGGCGGTAGAAAGATTGGTGTTTCAGCAAAAAAACCATGTCTTCTTGAAATACCTAGTTTTGGGGATAAAAAGCCAGCTTTCCGAGACTCTAATAAGGGGACTTTAACGTACGGCAAGTAAAAAATTGGTGTACCGAATACTCTAAATTTTACATTTTTTGCAGTGATGCTATCCTGCTTAATGATCTGACACTCAGTTGAATCAAATGACCAGGGCATTTTGCCATCAGAACATCTACAAGATGAGAATTCTGCGTTCTCCAATCTTATCCTTGAACTATTCTCTATTTGACCTTTCTCAGACTCAAAGGAGAACAGGCTATCCAGAAAAAAAGCCTTACCGTCTTTGAATTCTCCCTTACCAGTCAAAATATCATATCTTAAAGATTCAGCTTCAATAACCTTTGAACCCCGGAAAATTCTTACTCCATCATCAACAATAATCTCACCAGTACTTTTATTGTAAACTAAACTCTCTGCTTGAACGACCGTATCCTTGTAAAGGATTGTAGCCCCACCAAAAGCTCTTATAACCTCGGAGTTGATATCGTATTTAAGATTATCTGCATAAACCTTAACAAAATCTTCAGTTAAAGTTGGAATTATTAATGATTGTTTTATCTGTTTTAGCAAAACCTCATCAGGTCTTTTAAAGCTTTTTTTAAAATCTTCTTCAGAAATTTGAGCTAGTAAAGCAAGCCTTAAGACAATCAATAAAAAAAACTTAAACACCTAAAATCCAAGATTATCAAGAATTGTATATATTTCCAATCTAAGTAAATTCCTGGGCACTATCCTATCTATCATTCCTTTAGATAAAAGAAATTCGGCGCTTTGAAAATCATCCGGAAGTTTTTTATGAATTGTTTGTTCAATCACCCTTTTTCCAGCAAAGCCAATAAGACTACCAGGTTCAGCCAAAATAATATCTCCCTGAAAGGCAAAAGACGCAGCTACACCACCTGTAGTTGGATCAGTAAGAACACTAATAAATGGAACTCTAGCCTCATTTAACCGAGAAACAGCTATCGATACTTTTGCCATTTGCATTAGCGAATAAATCCCCTCTTGCATTCTTGCTCCTCCAGATGCTGAAAAAACGACAACTGGGATTCGTACTGCTGCTGCATGTTCAAACAATACTTTTAATAACTCTCCAACAACAGATCCCATACTTCCACCCATGAATGAGAAGTCCATAACACCTAAACAGATATTTTTTTTATCGAGAGAGGCCGTTCCAATCAGAATAGCATCATCTAAACCTGTTCTTTGAACATATTCTTGATATCTTATCGAGTAACTTTTAGTGTCTTTAAAAGAGAGTGGATCTTTAGATCTCAGCACAGGTCCCAACGGAGCAAAAGAGCCAGGATCAACAAATTTTTCGATACGTTGTCTTGCTCCTATTCTAAAATGGTAGTTGCATCTTGGGCATATACTAAATGCATCAAGAAGCTCCCTTTTATACAGCATGGTATTACACTTTGGGCATTTAACCCATATCTCCTCAGGAATGTTAGAAACAGAATCGGGATCAGCCTGTGGCTTTGGAGCTTTTTTCTTAAAAAACCACACCATGGATGAGGCGAAATAATCTCTATAAAATCTCATTTAATTTTTGAAAAATCAATAGAATGGTTAAGGTCAGTGAGTTTGTCAAATTTATGGATAATATTTTTAAAATCAATTATTTTACCGACATCGTTAAAAATGGATTAGTTTTAAGTTTAGATTTGCAGCGAAGAATAAATCGTGTTGGTTTAGCCGTTGATCTCACGCCATTTGTTTTACGAAAACTAATTCAAAAGAATTTTGATTTTTTAATACTTCACCATTCTCCAATGCATAGAGGACTTGAGAGAATAACTCCGCCAAAATCAAATATAATTGAAACAGTACTCAATAAAAAAATCTCAATTTATGTGTCTCATCTTCCGATGGATTGTCATAAAAAATTCGGTCACTCACATATCTTGGCTAAAAAATTAAATTTAACAGAAAGTAAACCGTTTCCATCAAAAAAGGAACCATTTGGAGTTATTGGAAAATTTAAATCGGACCTTAAAAAGCTTGAGAATTTACTAGATTCGATTTTATCTACAAAAGCAAAAAAAATTTTAAATTCACCGACTGAATTGAAAAAACTAGCCATCGTGTCAGGAGCAGGGGGTTCTTTGATTGATGCTGCAATCGAGCAAGGCGCGAACCTATTTATCACTGGTGAGATTAAGTACTCAGACTTTATAAATAGCCTTGAAAATAACATCTCTGTTTGGCTTTATGGACATCATAATACTGAATTACTAGGTTTATTTGAATTATCAAGACATCTAAAAAGAAAATTTGATTTTGAAGTAGTTGAAGTGATAGAGTGTGAAATTGCTAGTCAATGCTAAGCATTATTGGTGGCTCCGGGCTCTATCAGCTTGAGGGTGTTAAAACTATTGAGAAGCTAGACGTTAAAACTCCTTTCGGAGAACCTTCCAGTAAAATTTTTATTTGTGAGTATGAGGGGTTGAGTTTTTTTTTCCTACCAAGGCATGGTGTTAACCATAGCATCCAACCCTCGTATATAAACTACAGAGCAAATATTTTTGCCTTAAAATCGCTTGGTGCTAAAGCTTTGTTAAGTGTTTCAGCAGTGGGATCACTAAGAGATAATCTACAACCAGGAAAGCTGACTTTAGCAACTGATTTCATTGATTTTACAAAAAAAAGAATTATGTCATTTTTTGAAACATCTGTAGTTCATTGGTCTCCTGTCCCGTTAGTCTGCCCAGTTCTATATCAGAAAGCTAGGGATACTCTACTATCCCCCGATTTGAGAAATAAATCAGTCATACCTGAAAAATGTGTTTACGTTTGCATTGAGGGACCTCGTTTTTCTACAAAAGCAGAGAGCGAGATGTTTCGCTCTTTAGGTGCGGACATAATTGGGATGACTGCATGCCCGGAGGTTTTGTTAGCTAAAGAGGCTGGTTTGGGCTACGTTAATTTAGCAGTTATAACCGATTACGATTGTTGGAAAGAATCAGCTGTAACAGTTGAAGAAGTCATGCATCGCTTTTCTGAAACCTTAGGGTATGTTAGAAGTTTTATCCAAAGCTTTGTTAAAGATTTTTATTCTTTCAACTACTCATTTCCCAATAAACTGCAACTTTCAAATTGTTTAATAGGAGGAGAAAAACCAGACTGGTTTGAAATCCTCGAAAAATAGGCTGTTTTAGCTTTTTTTATGTTGCCTTAATAAAAATTTAGTGTCAAAATCCTCATTGGAGGGTATTTTTATGCCAACAAGTAGGAAAAGTAGACCAACACAAACAGCAAGAGGAACTAGCTCGACAAGGCCTAATAACCAAAATAGGCAACAAAATCAGTCTCGAGCAGTTCCAAGTAGAGGGGTTGCTAAGTGGTCAAACCCTAGCAAACCCAGTAATCAAAACAATGTGTATACACTCTCAGAGTTTGTTGAGAACTTAAGAGGTTATTGTGGTTTAGAAAGTAAAGCACAAGCGAAAACACTGTGCGATGACATTGCAAGGTTAATTAAAGATTGCATGAAGCGCTCGTATACAATTCCTCTTTTCGGTTTGGGGAAACTTTTCGTCAGACAAACAAAAGCGAGGATGACGAGAAATCCTCAAACAGGGGAAATGATGAAGGTTCCGGCAAGAAAAAGGATAAGGTTTTCCCCCAACAAAGTATTGAAAGATCTAGTTAAATAGTCTCTTTTTTTAGTTAATATTATACTATTAAAACCACCCCTGCTTTTGGTAGGGGTGGTTCATTTAAAATGCGGACCTTTTCTCTGTTATTTTTAAGCTTTTTTATACTTGGTAAGGTATTTCCAATACTTTTAAATAAAGATAAACCTGTCTTAAATATTGCTAATTTAAAAAGTGAGATAATTCAGATAGACCAAAAAAATAAACTTATCTCATACTTTATTAACCCAAACATTTACCTAATAAATCTTAGATATTTGACTGTTCCAGACAGAGTTCAAATATTATTTGGATCTGAGAACTTTAGAACAAAGGAACTAGTTGAGAAAAACAGAAAAATTATCTTTTTCTCAGGAAGTAATGAATCACCCGGTTTTCTATTAAAAGGTTATGGCTCATTTGGAAAAATTTTTGCCCATGCAGAGCCATCAAATCTTCTGTTGGGAATAACTTGCTTTGGTTTGGTTCTAATTACTCTATTATCTCGACTTTTTGGTTTAATATTTACAGTTCTCTTTTTTCTTTGGCTTTTTGAATTTAATAAATTCAACTATCTATCATTCCCCACATTTGTGTACTCGTTCGCACTAGCTTTGTTAGGTCTTAAATCAGGAGAGAAATATGGAAAAACTGCTAGACTAGTTTTTGTTACAACAGGGTTGGTTGCTGCAGTAAGCTGCCTTCTTATAGTGCCTCTTTACATTAAGACATCAACATTTATCTTACATCCCGATGAACCGGGAAAAATTACCTCTATTCTTAAACTGCTTAAAAATAAACAAGTAGATCTTTTTTACTATCTGCATCCTCACTTGTTACTTAAATTGGGAGCTTTTTTTGTGTCAATACTCAGTAATACTACCAATTTTGAAACAGTATCCTTATATGCAAGATTAGTTAGCTTGTTTTCGTATTTTGCATGCTTTGTTGTTTCCTTCTATTTTGGAAATCTTATTGGTGGTGCTCGGTTAGGTATTCTGTCAGCACTTGTTTGGGGAACTTTTTTACTTCCATGGATAACGGGAATTCATATTAAAGAGGATGCTCTATTAACCTTATTTTTGGGATTAAATGCTCTATTCATCATTAAATTCATTCAAGATAAAAAAGATATAAATTTAATCCTTGCGTTTATATTTTCGGGGCTCAGCTTTAGCGCAAAATATACAGGACTTATTTCCCTGTTTTACACCTTAGCTGCTGCGATGTATGTTTATTTAAGAAATAGTAAATCTAAATTAATTCTGCACGCATTTTCTGGTTTAATTATTTTTACATCGATTTTTATATTTGTTAACCAGATAAACTTTGATAATTATGATAAGTTTGCTCAAGGCTTTAAACTCGAGTCAACAAGATTTCAAAAGAGCCATGGAGGTGTTGCTATAAAACCCCTGGATAATTTGTTTTTATTTTATTTTTTTGAGACTTTCGTTATTTTTGAGCCACTGCTAGGAATTCTGTTTCTTGCCTCATTAATTAACGGATTTAAAGAAAAAAGAATAGAGATGATCGTGCTCTCAAGTTTAACACTTCTATTTTATTTAATCCCAGAATTAGGTCCGGGTAAACCTGCACCCCAGTACCATCGTTATATTCTTCCTAGCTATCTTTTTGTGGCTCCATTAATCGCTAGCATCTTGTATAAACACTTTTTTCAAGTGATTTTTATTTTGTATGCATTGATCACTTTAGTAATAAAACTAAACTTAGCACTCGCAGATGATACAAGGAAAATCTCAACCGAAATCAAACTTGAAGCAGAAAAATTAGGCATTAAATCATATTATTTTGGTTATGCGATTTTTTATCCTTATGAGTTAAACTCAATTCTAAAGTTACTCGATTCTACATCAGAGGGATTATCACTTTTTATAAGGAGTCAATACACTTGTGAAAGGTTTACTAAAGGTAGAGTTCTAAAAAGGGCAGGGCTGACATTCGTGACTTGCTCATTAACGGATAGCATTAAAAAGCCAAATATTAAGATATCAAAACCGTTTTTCGATAAGCCGTTTTTCAATCCCTCATTACAGATATTTCTGATACCCGAAAAAGAGTTAAGAAGCATAATATTAACGGTACAAAAATTTCTAAAAAATTAGATGTTTTATAAAACTTTTTAACTTAAAATTAAGTCAATGAAAAGGACTAGTGGCAGTGAAGTGTTGAGGCTGGGAAGTGATATGCCTAGCTTTTGTTTACCCTCAACATCGGGGGAAGTCGTAAATTCGAGTAAGTTAAACGGTGAGGCTTATTTGATTATTTTTATGTGCAATCATTGCCCTTATGTGACGGGTAGTATTCGTTTAATTAACCAAACAGTTGCTAAATATTTAAACAAAGGTCTGGTAACGGTAGGTATTAACTCCAATGATCCTGTTAAGTACCCCCAAGATTCTTTTGATAATATGATTAGCTTTGCAAAAGAGATGGAGTTATGCTTTCCATACTGCTTTGATGAGAGTCAAGAGATTGCACGTGCTTTTGATGCTGCATGCACACCTGAAGCCTATTTATTTGATAGAAATAGAAAATTAATTTATCACGGAGGAGTAGTAGATAATCCACTGAATCCCCAGGATGTTAAAAGAAACTGGTTGGATGAAGTTCTTAATGAGTATTTTACCCAAGGCTCTCTAAGCAACCTTGATACTTCTAACTTTTTTGCTGAAGGTTGTTCAATAAAGTGGAGGTGAGTAATATAACTTTAGAGGAAATTGCTGAAATAGCTAGGATTCTCAGGGGACTCTCAATAGATCAAGTAGAAACAGCGAATAGTGGTCATCCTGGCTTGCCTCTAGGTTGCGCTGATATTGTTGCTACACTTTTTTGCAAGTACCTTAGATTTAATCCAAAAGATCCATCGTGGCCTTTAAGAGATAGATTTGTTTTATCTGCCGGACATGGTTCAGCTCTTCTCTACGCTGTTTTATCTTTATTTGGTTATCCAGGATATGACATCAAAAAACTCAGTCAGTTTAGAAGATTAGAGAGCAATCTTCCAGGCCATCCAGAAGCATTTTTAGGAAACGGCGTGGAGGCTACAACTGGTCCACTTGGCCAAGGTGTTGCAAACTCAGTTGGTATGGCTTTAGCTAGCAAGATGATGGAGAGTAGGGATAAAAATTTCAGCGGTTTCAAAGTCTTTTGCTTGGCTAGTGATGGGGATTTAATGGAGGGAGTAAGTTACGAGGCCTCATCCTTGGCAGGTTTTTTAGAGCTGGATAACCTAATCTTAATGTATGATGATAATGATATCAGCCTTGCTGGCCCCACTGATGTATGTTTTACGGAGAACGTAAAAGCCAGGTTTGAAGCTCAAAATTGGAAGGTTTTTTCAGCAGATGGACATAATTTGAATGAAATTGATAGTGTATTCAAACAAGTTTTGAGGGATACTTCTGGTCTTCCAAAGTTAATTATATTTAAAACCACGATAGGGTATGGCTCACCTAAAGCAAACTCTTTTGAGGTTCATGGGTCTCCCTTGGGAGAGTCTGCTTACAAGGAAACTAAAAAGTTCTTTAATTTGCCAGATGAAAAATTTTGGGTCAGTGATTACGCTAGGGATATTGTAAAAAAGGTAATTATTAAAAATGAGAGTTACTACACAAGCTATGAAAGCTCAATTTCATTTGAGCTGGATTACGCTAAAATTTGGTCAGAAATGTTGGAACATGTATCCGATTCAATCGTTGATGCCACCAGAAACTCTGGGGCAAAATTCCTGAATTTTCTAGCAGAAAAAGATGAGAGAATAATCGGAGGATCAGCAGATCTAGAACCATCAACTAAAGCATATTTAAAAAAATTCAAGGACATTAAACCAAAAGATTATTCAGGAAGAAACATTAGATTTGGAGTCAGAGAGCATGGGATGGCTGGTATAGCGAATGGTATTGCATACACAGGTTTTTTTAGGCCTTTTGTTTCAACTTTTTTATGTTTTTTAGATTACTTAAAACCATCTCTTCGGCTTAGTGCGTTGTCAGAGCTTCCAGTTGTTTACATTCTTACTCATGATTCAATTTTTCTTGGTGAAGATGGTCCCACTCATCAACCAATAGAACATTTAAACCATCTAAGATCAATTCCCAATATCTTTATATTCAGACCAGCTAACGAACTAGAGTGCGCCTTCTCATATTGGTGGTCGTTTACTCAAGCAAAAAATCCATCGGTGATAATTTTATCCAGACAGAATATTGATCAAACAGTTTGGGTCAAACCTAGCCTACAAGAATTAAAAATTGGAGCTTATGTAGCTAAACCTTCGAGGGAAAAGCCGGTTTTATCAATTTTAGCTAGTGGTTCGGAAGTCCCTGTGGTGATAAAAGCCGTCAAAAATTTGAACTTGGAGAATATTGAAGTAGTGAGTGTGCCCTGCTTTGAACTTCTATATAATAATATCCAAGCCGCTCAAAACATAATTAGAGCTGATCGAGTATTGGTGGTTGAAGCAGCTTCTACTAGCTCAAAAGATTTGATTTTAAGCACGTTGGGTAAAAGGGTGTACCATAAAGTGCTTACTTCATTTGGCTCGTCTGATAAGGATTCAACACTAGCAAAGTTGTATAAATACTCGGAGAATGATTTGCAAGAGCTAATAACGGATATACTCAACTCTTGCTAGACTTTTTTTATTCAATCGGAATAACCAGACTTACTTTCCTTGCTTTAGCTCTATTAATTTCGGTAATTTTTAAAATTACTTATCTAAACGATAGACCATTTCATCATGATGAGTCTATTCATGCTCAATTATCTTACAATTACTATCTTAATCCGAATCGGGATTACTACAAATATGATCCCGTATATCATGGCCCCACACTTTATATATTACTTCGATACTGGTACATATTCTCTGATTATTACCTTGATTCAACTCCAAGGCTTCTAATTTTTTTTATTTCACTTTTAACCCCTTTACTTGTTTTAGGTTCAAAAAATTTCTTAGGTAATGATCAAACTTATTGGATTCTTCTATGTATTCTTCTGTCTCCAACATTAAATTTTTTTTCATCTTGGGTTAGGGAAGATACTATAGTTTTGGTCAGCTTTTTAATAAGCTTTTACGGTTTGCTTACATTAAATCCATACTTTTTTTTCATTGGAGCAGGAGTTCATTTAGCAACAAAAGCTAGTTTTTTCATTCATTATCCCTTGATCTTTGTTTTTTTCATTTATTATTTATTCTTTAATCGAAAATCAGCATTGCAATTCTTAAATAAATTTAAGTTAAACTATCGAAAAGTATTATTATCATTAGTTTTAGGATTTTTTGTTTTTTTGTATTTAATCACAACAGAATTTAGGAACTTTGAAGCTACATATGAGGTTTTTACAAAAAACTTAGCCCATTGGTTCGAAATGCATCAGAAAGAGAGGATTGGTGGACCTTTTGGCTATATGCTAACTTTGATTGCTTTTTATGAGCAACCCTTATTTATTCTAACATGCGCAACAATTCTTCACTTCGTAATTTCAAATTTAAATAACTTCTTCAGCTCGTATTCACAGAGGTTCACACTATTCATAATTACGATAAGCTTACTAATTTTTTCCCTGTTGACGATTTGTAGAGTTCCTTTTGGTTTAACTCCTTTTGATATGCTTAATCAAACTCCAATATTGGGATCTATTATTAAATTTTTGAAATTAAAGGGAAATGCAGATCTTTTTATCTGTCTTTTAATCTTTCTAAGTGGCTTTTTTATAACCACTAAATATATAAAAAACCAATTTGAAGTATCCTTTCTCTCTTTTATTTTCTTCTCGTTTCTTTTTGTTTACTCGTTTGTAGGAGAAAAAGTTCCATGGTTAATGATCTATCCGGTACTCTTTGGATATGTTTTTAATTGTGTTTACTGGAGTAAATATAAAAGTAGTCTGCTAACTTATATCTTACTATCACTAGCAATGCTTTTAGCCTTAAAACAAACATTCAACTTATTTGACGCTATAAAATTTGACTACGGTGAAAAATCTGCGACTATTTTTTCTTTCTATTTGTTACATTTCCTTCTCTCAGCTTTACTAGCTACTTTCTTTGAGCTTTTTAAAGATGCAAAATTATCGGTAACTCCTGTATTTGGCTCTTTGATAATTATTTTACTAGGAATTACGTTAAATCTGAGGGTATTGGGTAGTGGCAACTCAAGAGAGATAACGTTACTAAGCCAAGTGCACACAACCAAAGAATTTTATAACCTGATTAAAACATTTGATTTCTTAAGCACAATTCAAGATTTAAAAGTAGGATATAAAGGTGAAGCAACATGGCCTTTGGCCTGGTTAGATAAAGGAAGAGAGTGGTTAATTTTTATAACTGAGCCAAACGCTACATTCACTTGTCTTATTGACGATCTAGAGACTGATCTTAAAAAACTTGGATTTACTGAGAAAGAAGTAAAGTTTAGAGGTTGGGCTTATTTTGATGTCAATCATAAAAAATTCTCAGAGTTTGTAGATGGAATTATTTTTTCAGATAAGGTGGTTGAAAAAGCATTCAGTAAAGTAAAAATTGGATGCAGAAATATGGGATTTTTTGAAAGGTAAGACTTTTTAAATCTTGGTTATTAAACCGGGGAATATGGAGCTAATTTAATTCATTTAATCTTTTATCCTTTTTATTATTTAAAAAGCAACATGAAGTGCTTTTTAAAAAAATTAGAAGATTATTCCTGCAAAATCTTCAAGAAAATTTGTGGTTGAACTTGTACATCGCCAAACATTTTCATTCTTTTTTTCCCTTCTTTCTGTTTCTCTAATAGCTTTCTCTTTCTAGTGATGTCACCTCCATAGCATTTTGCAGTCACATTTTTCCTTAATGGGGGAACTCTTGAACTAGCAATTACTTTTGATCCAATGCAAGCTTGAATAACCAACTCGTATAGCTGCCTATCTATATTATCTTTAAGTTTATCGACCACTTTTCTCCCTAACTCATAACTTTTAGTTCGATGAATTAGAAAAGATAGAGCATCTACTTCTTTACCATTTATTCGAATTTGAAGCTTAACTATGTCTGCAGGCTGGTATCCTTTTAACTCATAATCAAATGATGCATAACCTTTCGAGGCAGCTTTTATTTTGTCATGAAAATCTACAATTATTTCAGCCAAAGGGATCTCATACTCTATAATGCTTTTGTTACCGATAACCTGAAATTTTTTCTGAATCCCTCTTTTTTCCTCGCATATCTGCAAAATCGCACCGATGAAATCAGACGGAGAATGAATTACAACATTACATATTGGTTCCTTGATCTGCTTAATCCTTGATGGATCTGGCAACATTCCAGGATTTTCAACAATAATTTCCTCATTGTTCGTAAGTTCTACTAAATATGAAACATTAGGAGTAGTAACAACGGGCACTATTCCGTATTCTCTTTCTAAACGTTCTGTGGTTATTTCCATATGAAGAAGTCCTAAAAAACCACACCTGAAACCCATTCCTAAAGCTACACTATTCTCAACCTGATAAGACAAAGCTGCATCATTCAATGCTAATTTCTCTAATGCGTCTCTTAGATCATCGAAATTATCAACGTCACTTGGATACAGTCCGCCAAATACACGAGGCTTGATTTCTCTGAAGCCTTTAACAGGCTCAACGTAATCAACCATGTGAGATAAAGTTAGAGTATCTCCCACTCTTACGTCTCTGATGTTCTTTATTCCGCAAGCAATATGACCGACCATACCCCCAGATAGTTCGTTTACAGATTCTTCAAAAGGATTAAATATACCTATGTAAGAAACCTCATAGTTTTTGCGAGAGTGGCAAAAGGTTATCTTATCTTTCACTCTAAGCTTGCCATCAAAAACCCGTATTTGAAGAACAACTCCCCTGTACTGATCGTACCAAGAGTCAAAAACGAGAGCTTTTAAGACTTCAGTATTAGTAACCTTCGGTGGGGGAATAAGTTTTATGATACCATCCTGAATTAATTCTTGAAGCCCTTGACCAGTTTTTCCGGAAACACAAAAATAATTATTAATCTCCAATCCAATAATTTCTTGTATTTCATCTAAACATCTATTAACGTCTGAATTAGGAAGGTCTATTTTGTTAATTACCGGAATTATTTTTAAATCATTCTCAATTGCAAGATAAGCATTAGCAACAGTTTGAGCCTGTACGCCCTGAGTTGCATCTACTACAAGCAAAGCACCCTCGCAAGCTGCTAAACTTCTACTTACTTCGTAAGAAAAATCAACGTGTCCAGGGGTGTCAATGAGATTTAAAGTGTAAACGGAATTGTCTTTGTCAACAAATTTTAAACTCACACTTTGAGCTTTGATTGTAATTCCCCTTTCTCTTTCCAATTCCAGTTTATCTAAAAACTGGTCTCTCATTTTTGAAGGAGATACTGCATTACAAATTTGTAAAATCCTGTCAGCTAGGGTCGACTTACCGTGATCAACATGCGCGATAATGGAAAAATTACGTATAAACTCAGGATTCACAAGTTAATACTGATCTAAAGTACTCTATAGTTTTTTTTAAACCCTCCTCTAAATTAATTTTAGCTTCCCATCCAATAGCCTTCTTAATTTTCGTTAAATCAGGCCTTCTCCTAAAAGGATCATCTTCTAATGATTGATTGAAGACAATGTGAGACTTACTTCCCGTAAGCTGAATCACCATTTGAGCCAATTTGTTAACTGTAATCTCATTATCATTTCCAAGATTAAAAACTTCAAAGTTTCTCTTGTATTCATGTATTCTCAGTAAACCCTCAATTAAATCATCAACGTAACAGAAAGCTCTAGTTTGCTCTCCAGATCCAAAAACGGTCAAAGGTTCATTTCTTAAAGCTTTAACAATGAAATTAGAAACTACTCTTCCATCATTTAAACTCATACGGGGCCCATAGGTGTTAAAGATTCTGACTATTTTTACGGGGACAGCGTATTTTTTATGGTATATATAGCAGAGCGTTTCAGCTGCTCTTTTACCCTCGTCATAACATGACCTAGGACCTAAAGTATTAACATTCCCAAAATAAGACTCAGATTGTGGATGTACGACTGGATCACCATAGATCTCGCTTGTACTAGTGAAAATTACCTCTGAATTAATCTCTCTTGCAAGCTCGAGTACATTATAAGTGCCAAAATAACTTGTGTTAATTGTAAATAACTCATCTTTCTGATAATGAACAGGAGAAGCAGGGCAGGCTAGATGAAAAATAACATCGACTTTAACTTTCGGTAGAGGATTCTGAACGTCTTGCTTGTAAAACACAATCCTATCTAAAACTTTTTCTAAGTTACTTAAGTGACCTGTATATAGATTATCAAGACAATAAACTAGATAACCTTTTTTCAACAAGGCTTCAATTAAGTGACTCCCGAGGAAACCTGCTCCTCCTGTAACCAAGGCACTTGTCATAAAAGTCCTAAATTATTGATGCCAATACCAACATATCTCAATCCATGAGCTTTTAAAACTACCGGATCTAAAATATTTCTTCCATCAAAAATTAATTTATCCGCTAATGCTTCTTTAAGCCTAATTAAATCCGGGTCCTTGAAAATGTTCCAATCTGTAAATATTAACAGAGCATTAGTACCCTCTAATGCTTGATATTGATTTGAGCAAAATTCAACATGATCAGCCAAATCAGGAAAACTAGCTTTAAATTTTTCCATTGCTTCAGGATCAAAAGCCCTAAATGAAGCCCCCATTTTTGATAGTTCTTTTAGTGAGTAGTAAGCTACGGATTCTCTGACATCATCAGTGCCTTGTTTAAAAGCGAGGCCCCAAACAGCAAATTTTTTCCCCTCTACCTGTTGATTGTAATAATTAAGCACTTTCTTCGCTATCACTATCCTCTGATAGGCGTTAACTTCGTTACACGTAACAGCTAACTTAAATTCATATCCACTTTTGCGAGAAAAATTTATTAAGCTGGCCACATCTTTTGGAAAACAACTTCCACCATAACCACATCCAGGATAAAAGTATTTAACTCCAATTCTGGAGTCTAAGCCGACAGCTTTTCTTAAATCCTCAACGTTAGCTCCAAGTCGCTCACATATATTTGCTACTTCATTAATGAACGATATTCTTAAAGCTAAATAACAGTTCGCAACATACTTAACTAATTCTGCTGTAATCGTTGACATTGTTAAAATTGGATTTCCATTCTTAACAAATGGTCGAAATAAATTTTGTAAAGCCTCACTGGCCCTAACATCCTCAACCCCTATGACGATTCTCTCTGGTCTCAAAGCATCTTCTAGAGCATTTCCTTGTTTAAGGAATTCAGGATTAAATGCTACAGAGTAATTTTTACCTTTCTCAATAAAAAACTCCTTTAACCTGTTAGTAGTTCCCGGCGGACAAGTGCTTTTAAGAACCACAAAAGTATCATCAGGGTAATCAAAAGAAACGATCTCATCTGCAACAGCCCAGACGGCTGATAAATCAGTGGAACCATCTTCTAAGCTCGGAGTGCCAACACAAATAAAAATAAAATCAACTCCTTTTTTTACCGGTCGATTTGTAAAAGAAAGATTTCCAGTTCTGATATGTCTTCTCAAAAGATCTATTAATCCTGATTCAAAAAATGGCATCTCCCCATTCTGAAGTTTTTGAAGCTTATTAAGATCTTTCTCGACAACTTCAACGGGATTACCAGAATCTGCAAAAGCACACGCAGTTACTAAACCTACATAACCAGCGCCAAAAACAGTAATTGATTTCATTGGTCTTGATTGTATTTTCTACTCGTTCTTCAGTCAAACTTAAAATGACTTAATTTCATTTATGATTAAATCCGAATCAATTCCTTCAGCTTCCCCTTCAAAAGATAGTATTAATCTATGCCTCAAAGTAGGTGTTAGTGCCTCCCTCACATCTTCAAGAGTTACATAAATTCTTCCCTCTGATAACGCTAAACCTTTAGCGATTTTTGCGATTGCTAAGCTAGCCCGAGGACCGGGACCATGTCTGATATATTTTTTTGCAGGATCAATTGCTTTAGGTGATTGAGGATTAAGAGAAGTAACAATCCTTGATATTACTTTCAAAAGTTTTTCAGAGATAACTACTTCTCTGATCAATTTTTTTGCCAAAAATAGTATCTTTTCTGATTCTTCACGACTCACAATAGGTTGAATTTCAATTTTATCACCCGAAGTTTCTTGTAGAATTATTTCGATAAGTTCATCTTCGGATGGGGGTCGCACGACTAATTTTACTAAAAACCTGTCAAGCTGAGCTTCTGGTAAAGGGTAAGTTCCCTCTAGCTCAATAGGATTTTGAGTTGCAACTACAAAGAAAGGAGAGGGCAGAGGTCTACTAACTCCATGAACAGAGACTTGTTTTTCCTCCATAGCCTCTAAAAGAGCAGACTGAGTTTTTGGCGATGCTCTATTAATTTCGTCAGCTAACAAAAAATTAGTGAATATGGGTCCCTCCTTAAAAACCAATCTTTTAGATCCATCTGTTAAGTTCTCTAACACCTCAGACCCAAGAATATCACTTGGCATTAAGTCAGGTGTAAACTGAACACGTTTGAAATCCAATCCCAGAAGTTTAGCAAGAGTTTTAACAGTAACTGTCTTACCCAAGCCGGGCATACCTTCAAGAAGGACATTTCCCTCAGCAAATAAACTTAAAATAGTAAACCGTTTTATTTCACTCTGGCCAACAATAGCTTGATTTAATCCCTGTATTAGGCCTGAATAAAATTCTTTAACTAAATTTAACTCGGCTTCAGACATTTTTCACTCAAAAAACCTTTTATACCTTTTTGGGGGAATGAAATCATCAACTTTCGACTCAATTTTATCTCCTTCAGCTTTTTCTTTCATTTCAGTAAATTCTCCATCTTTAATCTCACCTGCCTGAATATCTAATCTTCCTCCTTTCTTGAAATCTTGGCCTCCGATATTACCATCATCTTTTTCTCGATTAACCATCGATTCTGTTAAAGATCCTATGTTCTCACTCTGAGATTGTTTTTGGGTATCATTTCTCCCACCCCTCTCAGAATTCTGCTCTTGACGTTGTGTATTATCTTTATTTTGACCATCTTCTCTTTCTTTCGATTCACTGCTTTTCCCCTCTCCACCCGAGTCGTTATTTTCACCACCTTTTTCCTTCCGATTTTTATTACTCTGATTATTACCCTGAGACTGGCCATCCTTTTGAGCAGCACCATCTCCTTTACCCTCTCCTTCGTTACCGTCTCCAGACTGAACTTGAATTTTTTCTTGTTTTTCTTGGTGAGTGATATCTTTAGATTTTTCAGTTTTTTCATTTTCAAAATTACGTCTATCATTTGCTTTACCTTGCTCATTATTATCTTGTTCAACATTCTGATTTTTTTGAGCTGAAAAGAACTTGTTATTCGAATAAAGATCTGAAAAACTTACATCTTTTTCTAGAATGACTGTAAAAACTAAAGCTAGAAGAATACTCAGAAATCTCCACAAAAATGTTCCAAAAAAAGGTATTAAGATTTTTGGATTAATTCTATGAGTAATTGCTTTATACCTCCAATCTAAACTTTTTATTGATAATAATGATGACAATTTGTCTGAATTTGATGAAAGCCTCTCAAAAGTTATCAAAAGGTTTTCGTTTTCTTGCAAGGGAAATAAAGTCAACATAAAAGGAATAATTAGTAACAAGAGTTCAGTTTGGGAAAAATTGAAAATTACGTAAGGTAGTCTAAGGAGTAATAGTATAAAAATTATATACAGTGTAACCTCGATTAAACTAAGATTTTTAGCGAGAGAGATTGCCGTTTTAATTAGCTTTTCTTGTTGATTCTCTAAATTTTTTAACATTATCAAGATGTTCTTGATAATCAACAGAAAACCTATGTCTTCCTTTACCATCGGATACAAAATAGAGGTAATTTGTGCTCGGAGGATCCAACGCCGCAAGTATTGAATCTAATGTTGGGAAACAAATAGGAGAAGGGGGTAAACCATTTATTAAATAAGTATTATACGGGTTAGGCACTTGTAAATCTTGATACGTTAACTGGTTGCCAGGTTTTTTTAAACCGTATGCTACAGTAGGATCTGCTTGCAATTTCATCCCTTTTTTGAGTCGATTATGATATACTGAACTTATAAGTGGTTTTTCAAAAGGGTCTTTCGCCTCTGCCTCAATTATGGAGGCTATCGTTAAAATTTCATGTAGGCTGAATCCTTTAGCTTTTGCTTTTTCATTGACTTCATATTTACTGATCAAATCAAAAAATTTCTCCAATAATGCCGTAATTATTTCCTCACCTGAAATAGGTCTGGTGAAATAATATGTATCAGGAATTATATATCCTTCTAGGCTCGGATACTCTAAACCAAATTTGCTAAAGATTTTAGGAGAGTAGACTGCACTCTGAGCTTCAGATAAATCAATCAAACCGGATTGAACTAAACTATCAATTAATTTTTCCACAGTTGAACAAGGAAGAATTTTTACCTCCCTTCTAATGTATTCTCCTTTATGTAATTTCTCAGCGATCCTTAGAGGTGACATATTCGAGGAAAGTTCATACTCTCCAGCATTTAAAGTTTTTTCATAGCCTTTAAATTTCACAACCAATTTGAAACCCATCCTTGATCTTATTAATCCATTCTCCTTCAAGATATTAGCTATTTGATCAAGCGATGAACCTCGACTTATTAATGTGTTTACCACTACAGGTGAAAAAATATCAGCTGGAAGTAAACATACGTAAGCTAAAATCAAAATATCCAGCAGGATAAGAAAGATTATGATGTATAGCCATCTCATTCTTTGATTGATAATTTTACATAATTTAAATCCCATCAAATATGAAAAAAAATTTTTATAAAATTAGGTTTTATTTTAAAACTAAACTATTTTAAGTTTGCTTCTTTAATGAATTTTTAGGATTAATCTTAAGAAGTTAAAAATAAACGTTTTTTCAGTAACTAATTTTTGTTCATTACCTTATACCTCAAGTTGATAATAAGTTTAGCCAGAGGTGTAAAAATTTGATCACTAATCTTCGATCTTAACCCAAAACTACTGTTGAGTCGCGGAAGTCTAAAAATGTATATTTTGAACCCAGAGGATTTTTTTGAGCTTTTTATGGAACGGTTAATTCAATGGGCACTTTTGCCTTTAGTTTTTGTAGTCTTTTCTTTGAAGCTGTTAAATGATGTTAATGAAACTACAGAGATTGCATGGGATGGCCCCGAGAAGAGAAGATTGATTGTGCTTAGAAATAGTAGGCGTACTGCTCCTAAACAAAAGTTTTACAAGCTGGAAAAAGCTAGGACTCTATACGATGTAGCATCTGATTTTGGAGTAGCTATAGTTAACCCGAAAGAGATTAAACTTCTTAGATCTCTAACGCTTAGAGGAAACCAAAAAATTTTGGTAGAGGATCGTAAAAATAAAACAACAAAAATTTCTGGTAAGCTTACTGATGGATCAAAAATTGAGCTAAATATCCTAGATGGTGAAATTTTATTAGAAAGAAGCACTCCTTTTTTAATCACTCGTACTCGAGATATATCTGGTTTAGTTTTTAGTAATTTTCAAAACTCTTTAAGAGAAGCAAATTTAGAGGATAAAACAATCAACGAGCTAATAAAGTTACTTGGAGTAACCCCAAAATCAGGTGCAAGTTATTCTCTTAGGGTTAGGGAGGAGCTTTTTGAAGATGGAATTGTGAAAGAACAAACCTTGGAGGGCTTTTATGTAAGTTATGCAGGCAGAGAATTTTTCAAAGCAAAGTTAAAGAATTCCGGTCAGTTTCTTAGTCTTAATGACATAAATGCCACGAATACCACTTGGATCTCAAAGCCTGTAGCAGGTAGAGTAACAAGTCCATTCTCAAACTCACGCCTACACCCCATCTTAGGGTTCCGTCGAATGCATCCTGCTATTGACATCTCAGCTCCGTATGGAACTCCAGTTAGAGCAGTGGGTAGTGGAATTGTAACCTTTGCTGGTTGGTATGGGAGTAGTGGAAATATGGTCAAGATTAACCATGGTAATGGAATAGAGACTGTGTATCGACATCTTTCAAAAGTAAAAGTACGAGTTAAACAAAAAGTAAACCCGGGTGAAATCATAGGAAACGTTGGAACAACTGGATTAGCTACTGGCCCACATCTATGCTTTAGCGTATATGTCTCTGGTAAACCATATGATCCTCTTAAATTCAAACCACCATTTAAAAATAAACTTTCAGCAAAAGATGAAGCACAGCTTAAAAGTATATATGAAAAATTAAAAAATTCTGCAGAACAGATCAGAATAGCTCAGAAAAAATTATCAAATGTCGGGTAGTGGAAGCAGTTTGGGTAGCTGTTGGCAACGAAATTTTATCAGGAAGAATATCTGACACCAATCTTGGATATTTTTGTAAGGCATTTAATTTCAAGTTTTCAGAGGGATTATTAGTTGCTGACGACATAGAATCATTAACTCGAGCTTTTAGCTATGCTAATAAATTCAAAATTGCTGTAATTTGTGGAGGCCTTGGGCCGACATCGGATGATCTTACTTTAGAAGGGTTCTTAAAATATTCAGGCTTAAACTATACCACTAAATTAGAGTACCTAAATGTTGACCAAAGAACTGACCTTAATCCTTCTGTAATAAAGCAAGCAACAATACCTGATGGATTTAAAGCCCTAAAGAATCAAGTAGGAACGGCGCCACTTATTTTTGGTGAATTCAAGGGCACTACATGGTTTTTTTTGCCTGGCGTTCCAGCAGAGTTTTCCTTTTTTTGCAATAATCAAGAGTTTAGATATGAATTTACGAAAATTACAGGGCTTGCTGATAAAACTTCCACCTCAATTTTAGTTTTTTTTAAACCAGAGTCTGTTGTTTTTAACCTTTTAAAAGACTCTATTCATGGCCTCACAAAAAATATCGGATTTTATCCAAAATTTGGATATGTTGAGATAGTTGTAAGTGCGTCTGAGTTAGAGATATTGGATCTCATAAAAATAATTAAAAACAGATTAGAGGAAGAAAAATTTGAGTTTTTGATAACACACGAACCCTTTGAAAATACGGTATTTAAAGAATTAGCTTCAAGAGGTTTGACTATAGCATGTGCTGAAAGCATTACTGGAGGCTTAATCTCCAAAACTTTAACTCAAATCCCAGGTAGCTCAAAAATTTTTAAAGGAGGAGCTGTTGTGTACTCTCTGAAAAGCAAAGAGAAAATCTTAGGATTGAAAAATATCCAGAATCCTGTGTCGAGAGAGGTTGCCGAGGTTATGGCAGTAAACGTGAGAGAAATTTTTGAATCTGATATTGGTTTATCAACAACAGGTGTTGCAGGTCCTGGTTCAGATGATTTCGGTAATCCGGAAGGATTAGCGTATTGTGGAGTTTGCACGAAGGATTCAATTAAAACCTTTGAATTTAAGTTTTCTGGTCAAAGAGATAAAATAATTAACAGTGTAGCGGTCGCTCTTCTATATAAGCTTTATTCAATAATAAATGGCCAAAATTAACTCATATTGTTAATTGTAAGAGATTTATTCTTGATGAATTAAACCTAAACTTAAAAGAAATCTCCAAGAAAAGCTGTTCCCATCCTTTCTTTACACCTCTAATTAATTGCAAGATATTACCATACTGATAATTATATAAGTTACATGCCAAATCTGACTCTTGCAGAACATTAAAAATACGCGAGATTCTTAACAAAGCATTATAGCTATTTATGATAGGTGATACTAATTGATGTAAATCGTGATTTTTAAAATTCCTCCTCCAGTCTCTTAATCTTTTCTCATAATCATAAAAATGCCTGCATTTGATAAGAAAAAAACCCTCTCCGATTTGCAAAAAATCCGTGATATTTTTGAATGCTATTTGAGCAATTTTTCTCCCAGTAAGCGTTCTTGAGTTAATTTTTATAGAAGTTCTTCTAAAAAACTTTGTTTTTTTAGGCCAAAACACTAAAAAACAGGAAACTGAATCCAGCTCTGAACCTATACCGACTTTAAAATTTCGAACCCTGCCAAATTGAAGGATAACAAAATATGATCCATTTACTTCAAAAATATAATCCTCTGGGACAATGCAAGACTGAGTATCTATGGCATAGAAAATTGTATTTACAGGCTCAAAAACTGACAGTCTCAAAAGATTACTACGATATTTTAATTAATTACCAAGCCCAGTTGTAATCTGTTTAAACAACGTAAATCCTAAGCCGTAGACTAATATTATTAGAAAACTAAATACCATCATAGCTACAACTAAAACTCCTTTCAAAGGCAGTTTCTTAATTTTTTCATCAATTTTAACCTGCCTTTGATGAGTAACACTTTTAGCTATCTCCATTAGTTGTTTTGATATCTCGCCGCCATGCTTATAAACTTGTCCAAGAGCTAAAAAACAATGTTTCAATTCAACATTTCTAGATAATTTCCCAACCTCTAGTAACGCCTCATCAAAAGGTATTCCTTGTCTACTAAGTTGAACTGATAATTTTAAAAACTCCGTTACTACATTATTAGTTCCTCGTTCGTCAGCTAGATCAATTACTAATTGAATACACGGACCTATGTCTAATGAACTGGACACTCCAATAGCAATTTGCTCTATAACTATCGGTAAATAGTAAGATATCTCATCCTGACGCTGAATTGTCCTTTTTCGCAAATAAAAATGCGGATATAAAAACCCTAAAAGAGCACCTAAGATCCCTGCGGGTATCAAAAAGTTTTTACCAAATACTAAGTAAGAGAAAAAAGCAAAACTTAAAAAACCGATCGCTGGACTAAAAGCCAGAATGAAAAAAAATTTTCTAAGCTCAACATCGCTTATTATCCCAGCTTTAAAAAGTTTCTCCTTAAAAGAAGTTTTGTTAATTTTTTTGGTAATTTTTTCTTCTTTTACGCTAGTGCTCCGAACTTCCTCAGTTGTTCTTTTTACAGGCCGCTGAACAAAACTTTTCGATTGTGGAGTAGCAGCCACATATACATACCCAGCAAGACTCAACCCAAGAAGAAGAAATATGACACCAACGATAATCATCAAATTTTAATCCTTACTAAGTTTCTAAAAATAAGCATTGCCGTTAGATTAATAACAATTACAAAGTGGAATACAGCTCTACCAAAATTCGTCGAGATAGCCTCGGCAAAACCCTCAAAGGTGTACACGAATAAAAACAAACAAAGTAGAAAAGCACCTGCAACAACCCACATAGAAGCCTTAGCCTGAGCTAATGCAGCTTTTGCCTCTAATTGAAAAGCTGTCTTTCTCCGGACTAACGCTGCTAATCTCTCTAGCGAGTCAGCTAAGCTTCCTCCAAACTTTTTTCCAGCAAGTAATATCTGGACAAAAGTCTCAACTATGGGTGAATAAATCGTGTCACCAAATCTACTGAGAGCTTTTTCCTCATTAAAACCATTTCTTACAGCCTCAATAAAGCTCTCAACCTCCTTTCTTACAAGGCTGTTTTCCTCAAGAACTTTTGCAGCCCCCTCCAAAGCTAACATCGGTGCAACTCCCGTTTTAAGTAAACTTACAGTGCTCATAATAAAGTGAGCGAAATCTTGCTCAAACATCCTCGCTTTACGCTCTACTAAAAAATCTAAAACGCCTCTACATAACACTGGGCCTAAAAAAATGGAAAAAATAACAAAAGGGATCGATAAAAAAACGTAGCTAAAAACCATCAAGCCAAGAGATAAACCAAACTCAATTAAATGAAAGACTGAGCGTGGAATATTCCACCCTGCACAGTAAAGTTTTTTCTCTAGGTCTCTTGCGAAATCAGTTCTATCTCTTGATATGGACCCCTCCAAAAATTCAAGTACAGAATCTGATTCAGACTTTAGTGTACCAAGAGTTTTTCTTTGAACTGATCTATAGTTAATTGAAGCTTTAGATGATATCCGCTCTGTATTTACTCTGAAACGGTAATATCCAAAAAGAACAAGCGAAACAAAAATTACAAAAATAAAGAAAATCATGAGCCAGACTGATAAACTGGATTAAATACACCAGTTTTCGGATTTGATGTAAATGTTATTTCAGAAGGCCAATCACCCAAGAATATCCCATCTTTTGCTAGTTGATGATCAAAATTACTTGTCCACGATTCAATCCTCCAAATAGGTTTTTCGCCACCTTGAATTAACCTGAACATCGGTCTTACCTGAATCTGGCCTTCTACAAAATGACCCACTTCGATAATTTCACCAATCCTAACTTTTCCGCTACCTTTTTCTCGAAATAACCAAACTATACAATCAACTGCTAAAGCAATTTGTTGTCTTAAAATATCTAAAGATACATTTTTCTGTGCTCTTCCTAATAAACTTTCAAGCCTAACGAGTGTTTCTTTTGCGTTTCTTGCATGCACTGTTGTCATACCAACGTGACCCGTCTGAGCTGCTTCCAAGAATGCCTCCGCAGCCTGAGGGGTCCTCATCTCACCAAGGATCACTCTTGTTGGCGTCATTCTAAGAGTGGTTCGAATATGCTCTTGGAGAGTTACTTCCCCTTGACCTTCGATATTAGGCGGCCTAGAGACTAAAGACCTAAAGAATGGGTGTTGAAAATTCACCTCAGGAGTATCCTCAACTGCAACTATACTTTCATCATTTCCAAATTGAGTCCCTAATGCTCTTACCAGCGTTGTCTTACCGGTTCCCGTTTCACCAGCTACAATTAAGGTGGCTTCTCTACTCCTTACCAATGAAGCTAAGTAATAAATTACGAGAGGGGGCGCAACCTTGTAATTAATCAAAGTTTCTAACGTAACTGTTGATATTCTCGGGATTCTTATTGAGAGTAGGGGACCTCTGCTACCACATACGCTCTCATGTATAGCACAAATTCTTATGCCGTTTGGAAATGCCGCATCAACTGTATGTTGTTGCGTTGAGAGATTTTTACCTAATTTCAAAAGTAATCTATCTAAAAAAGCAACATATGCTTGATGGTTTGGCCATTGTAGACCTGTAAGTTCAGAGCTTTTACCCCTCTGAATAACAACTGTTTTGTAATCATATACATGAATATCCGTGACCTCTTTGTTCTCAATTAAGGGCTGCAGAACCCCCCAACCAAGGAGATCTTTCTGTAAAAGGACAATTATTTGAGCCTTCTCTAAATCATCAAGACTTTCACCTCTTTTCTTTAAGACTCTATCTATAGCATGCGATATTACAGAATCAGATATTGTTCCAGTATACGAGGAAACATCTAGCCCTAATTCTTTACGAGCCTCTCTCATAACTGTCATACCCAGGGCGCTAAGAGGCTTTGTTATAGAAGCTGACGAGGTTACTGTTTCTGTATTCTGCGAAGTTTGATTTACTTGTGTTGTCGTACCTGTTGAAGTTGTTCCTTCATTCGATAAAGTTCTAGTGGAGAAAAGACTAAAGAGTTTTGATTTATTACTGTCCATGCTCCCTATAATTTAGATTATAAACCAGTAGTTTTCTTTCAAATGCCATATTTTACTCTTGTAATTTGTAAGCTGGCACCAATTCACCGTCAATCAGATAAAACGCTTGATCCCCTATTTTAACAATACCATCACCTCTTTTTATCTTACTATCTGGATTTGAGGTTTGCCGGCCAAGCAGGTCATCGATAGTTAATGCTGTTTTTATACCAGAGGAGCTTACATCGGAATCTCCTCGCAGTAACAAGCTTAATGTACCAGTTGTAGCAGCTAGCTGAATTTTTGCAGCATCTTGAGAAGTAACTAACAAAGTTACTGTACTTGGAACTGAGGCACCCATAGGAGTATTAGAATCCACCTGTCTTTCTGCCGATAAAACTTTGGCATTCTCAACAATTGTAGTCAAGCCTTGCTTGCCGCCTATGTGACCAACCCATAAAACATCTACGTTTGCTCCAGGTCTTGCCCAACCCTCTACTGAACTTGTTTCATTAACCCTAATAGTAACCGCTCTATACCCCTCTGGAATGTTTGCTGTTATAAGATTTGTAGGCTTACTACTAACTATGTGCTCTTCTGTTACTATCATGCCTTGAGTTAGAGAAACCCTAGCATATTTATCAGCAATCTGATCCACCGAAGTTATAGTTCCCTTTGGAAGAGTGCTACCTAAACGTTTTTCAAATCTAAATAGTGAGCTATTAAGCTGCTCACCAACCTGTATATCTCTAACTGGTACTAAAACAGAAACTAAATCTTCAATTGGCTGAACTGAAACAGTTGTACTTGGCTGTTTTTCAGAGCCTGAAAGTGTAAAGGAAATAATACCCAAGCCAAGAGACACAATTATTCCCGCTAGAATTAGTTGCTTTTTTGGGTTATTCTTTTCGATTCGGGCTCCAAAACGACTGGTTGAAATTGGCATTCCGTTCTTAGTTATATTCGGATTTACCCTTAAAAATCTTAAGATAATTTTTCCCACTATTTCTTATCAGAATTTTTTTATAATTGAGTCAATAAATTAATTATGACAAAGCTTACTCCTTCTCTTGCTGAGTATATATCATTTAGAGATAAGTTCTCAGACTTTATTATCCTATATCAAATAGGTGATTTTTATGAGGTTTTTTTTGAGGATGCAAAAAAAGTATCAACAATTTTAAACATAGCGTTAACTTCACGGGATAAAACCTCCAACAATCCTATTCCAATGTGTGGTGTCCCTGTTTCGAGTGTTGATAATTATATAACCAAACTTTTGGAGGCTGGATTATCGGTAGTGATTATAAGTCAGAAAAATTCGGGTAAGGGACAAATAATCAGATTTGTAGATAAAATTTTAACACCAGGAATCAGGATTGATTTAGTTGAGGATCAGAATGATGGAGTACTAGCAGCACTTGTACACCACTCAGATAATGTTTTTGAATTTGCGCACTTAACCCTTATAAACAAAGAAATTCACACATACTCTACAAACAGTTTTTACGACATTTTAGCTATTCTCAGTATTCACAAAATTAAAGAAATATTGGTTGCAAATTTATCCTCTGAGCTAATTGAGCTCATGCAGAATAATCACAGAAATTTGGTTATTAGGAAAACTTCCGGTAACTGCCCAATAAAAATTTTAAAACAGTATATAGCTAGTTTAGGCTTTAGCATAAACGATTGGAAGATTATTGAAAGATCACAAGAACCTTTTATCGATAATCTATCTCTAAATAACTTAAATATAACATCATCAGATGATTCTGTAACGTTGATTGATTGCATTAAAACAGCAACAAATCAGGGACAACAAAAACTTAGAGAGTTGTTCTTAAACCCTTTCACTGACAGTGAGCAAATAAAAAAATCACAGAAAGAAATTGAATTTATTTTAAAAAATTTAGATGAATTCACCAAAATTCAACAAAAACTGAAAAAAACTAACAACTTAGATCGAATCGGAACACGGATTGAGTTAAGAAAAATTACAATCAAAGATTTAAAAAACTTAAAACAAGCTATTCAAAGTATTCTTGAGATTCTTGATTACGCGAGAGATTTTAAGGAGGAAGTACAAAGTTTGAATGAAATATCTTACTTTGAAGATCAAGCTAGAAATATTTTTAAAATTCTGGAGCCAATTAACCTAGACTCATCCAACACACTTGAAGACCCTGAACTTTATCTAAGAGGATATTTTACAGAGCTTGACGAACTAATAAATCTAAAAAATCAGTTGGATTCGTTACTCATCACTATTGAAGAAGAGGAGCGTAAGAG
>CALHSA010000014.1 GCA_938038205.1 uncultured bacterium
AGGGGTAGATTTCCTCTACCTACCGAATCACAAGCATCATCTACCAAAGCTTGTAATTGAGATCTAGCATACCTGATTATAAAAGGCTGCCATGCCAATGTTAAAAACATCACAAATCCTGCAAATACTGTTGCCAAAGCAAGTAACGAGTAAAAACCTCTATTATTCATTTTACTGTACCACCCTAGTCCAGGGATTTGTTAACCCGGTTGGATAGGAAACTAAAGCCTCAGCAGTGATAGTGAAATTATTTTCAGGATCACGCGAGAGAGCGTTAGCTAGTCGTGACACCAACCTAAAAACAAAATCTCCCGGGTGTAATTCACAAATTAACTTAAAAGACTCAGGCGGAATCTCACTAACATCCTGAGTAGTCACACACGCTTGGTCAAATGGACCTGTGACAAAACAATCTAAACAGCTTCGAACCTCAGCTGATTGCCCCTGGGTTTGCTGCCCTCCTTCTTCCTCCCGTAAACAAGGATAACTAATAAGTCCTCTCCCAAGAGCATTACGAACATAAAGATTAGCTAAACTTATAGCCAGTAAATGACCAATATGAATACGAGGAGGTGAATCGTTACCTTGGGAATTGTCACCTAGCGAATTGTTACCTCTTCTAAGTAACTCATTATATCGACCAATTATAAGCGGAACTTCACCATTCACGTTGTACATCAGGCCCTCTGGCAACTCTGTTAGGTTAGTATTAGTGTTAAGTCCAGAATTTTGATCTATCAGAGCACCTAGTTGAAGAAAAAAGTCTCCAGCACTAGACCCACTTGGATCTAACCATAATCCTCCACGAATACCACGAGTAACAGCAATTCGTGCTGCATGGTTTACTGCATCCTCCAACGTAAATCTGTATTTAAATAGTAAACCACCATAGTAAAAAGAACCTAGAAAAATAATACAAATAAAAAGAATTACTAGAAACTTAAAAAACTCCAAACATTTTTAATTATATTGCTGAAAACTTAAAGCCCGCAATAAAACTATTTTCTACGTTTTATTAAATCAAAAAGCTTGATAACCCTAAGCTTAAACTGGAAATCACTACTTACAAACGGGAACATGAATCGGAGAAGAACCTTCTGATAGATTACCCATTTAATGTATGAAATCATAAGTCCAAAAAAATTTTTAAATCGAGATTGATAATTTACAGGAGCGATAAAAAAACAACTCTCAGCAGCAGAGTACATTTCACTAATTATTTTGTCATAATCATCTACACTCTTTGTTTGGTAATCCCAATCCTTGAACAATAACTCAATATCAGTTTTAAGAATTTGAGTTCTAACAGCGGTTTTTATTTTGTTTACCTCTCTTTCAAGGTCATCATCAAGATTTAAGCCGCCAAAAGATTTCATCATCTTTTTCTAAGCAATAGGTAATAAATACCCCCCAAAAATAAAAGAGTTAAAGTACCCCCAATCTGCAAAACTCTAAATGCAAGTAAATTGTACCTCCCCTTCTCTACATCAAATCCGTAACATACTAATTTTACTTTGTCTATAAAACCTCCTAGCTTACCTTCAGAAGCTTCCACTAGCGCCAGATCAAGTTGACCGGTATCTAATAACATTGTTTTAAAAATATGTGTTACAGTGCCATCCTTGCGAAGTACATATACAGCCGGTGGATGGGCAAACTCATCCCCCTGCTTGATATATAAAAATCCAAGATGTGAGAAAAATCTCTCTATTTCGTCTTTTGATGAAACTAAAAACAACACATCATCCAAGTCTCTGTCTAGTTCAACTAAAAAAGAGTCTCTTTTCTGCGCTGCTAATTCAGAATCCTCTTCTGGGTCAAAACTAAAAAAAATCAAATTATAATCCTGACCCGCCTTAAATTTGGACTTTTGAGAGTATAATAAAACCTCTTTAATAAGAGGACCACAAAGGCTCGGACATCTATAATAAACAGGCACCAGTACAGTAGGCTTGTTAGACAAAAGTTCATAAAACTGAACTCTTCCATTTTTTATTTTTGAAACAGCTTCAACTGAAACATCCAACACCCTCTCACCAATTCTGTTTAAAACTCCAACCTCCTCCGCGAATAGTCGTAAATACAGAACTATTCCAACTAAAATAGAAATCCTAGTCATTCTGTAAATCATTCGCAGCTAATTCTTTCACTTTGTTTATGATTTGATCTATCTCAGCACCATCAAGCGTTTCCTGAGATAGAACCGCATCAGCTAATGCATCAAGGATCTTTTTATTTTCTAATATTATCTCTTTTGCTCGATTGTACTGAGTGTCAATGATTTTTTTTACTTCCAAATCGATTAACTCTTGAGTCTTTTCGGATAGCTCGATTCCTGTTGCTATTTCTCTACCCAAGAAAATATGCTCCTCATTTCTGCTACAATTAAGTAAACCTACTTTATCACTCATTCCCCACTCTGTTACCATTTTGCGAGCTATCTCTGTCGCCTTTTGGATATCAGAGCTTGCTCCAGTAGTTACCTCACCAAAAACTATCTCCTCTGCTGCTCTGCCACCAAAAAGGATAGCTATTTGATCTTCCCAGTATGATTTAGTGTAAGTATACCTATCCCCAGCGGGAAGCTGCTGGACTAACCCTAAAGCCATACCTCTTGGAACAATTGTAAGTTTATGAACTGGATCAGCATGCTTAACAAACTTAGCTACTAAAGCATGCCCAGATTCATGATACGCTGTTAGTTTTCTTTCTTTTTCAGATATCAAAATCTTTCTCTCAGCGCCCATCAAAACTTTATCTTTCGCATACTCAAAATCTTGATTCTCAACCTGCGATTTATTTAGTCGAGCAGCCCTAAGCGCAGCTTCGTTGACAAGAATTTCAAGATCAGCGCCACAAAAACCTGGAGTGCCTTTAGCAATCTTCTCTAGATCTACATCTTCTGCTAAAGGGACCCTTTTAGTGTGCACTTTTAATATCTCCAACCTGCCTTTGAAATCAGGTCTTGGAACTACAATTCTTCTGTCAAACCTACCTGGTCGCAGAAGCGCAGGATCTAAAACATCCGGACGGTTTGTGGCAGCTATTATTATTACCCCTTCATTACTCTCAAATCCATCCATCTCAACTAAAAGCTGATTTAGGGTCTGTTCTCGTTCATCGTGCCCACCACCTAAACCAGCACCTCGCTGCCTTCCAACCGCATCAATTTCATCTATGAAAATAATACATGGTGCCGATCTTTTTGCTTGTTGAAAAAGGTCCCTTACCCTACTAGCTCCAACACCAACAAACATTTCAACAAAATCACTACCTGAAATTGATAAAAACGGCACATTTGCCTCTCCTGCAATAGCTTTTGCCAACAAAGTTTTACCAGTGCCAGGCGGACCCACAAGAAGAACCCCTTTAGGAATCCTACCGCCTAGTCTTGTAAATTTTTTAGGATCCTTTAAAAACTCAATAATCTCTTGAAGCTCTTCCTTTGCTTCATCTACTCCAGCAACATCCTGAAACGTTACCCGTTTGTTTAAGCCAACTGCTAGTCTTGGACGCGCCTTGCCAAAACTAAAACCTTTCCCTGCTCCTATTTGGACCTGTCTGAATAAAAAATAGAAAAGTGCAAAAATTAATAAAACGGGTAACAATCCATTAATAAAAATAGCTATCCAAAAACTCTGATTCGAAGGGGTTGCGATTTTTACCTCGATTTTACGAGAAACTGCCCTATCAATTATTTGCGAATCGTTTGGAATTACAGTGAAGAATTTTTCCCCTTGTTTGTTTTTCCATCTAGCATACTGCCCCTCAATCTCTAACTCCTGAATATCACCATTTTCCATTTGGGATAAGAAATTTGTGTATGATACAGTCCTTATACCAACTGTACCAAGAGCGTAAACAAATACACTACCTAAAATGATCACAAATATAGTAAGCCAGATAAAGAAATTCACTGGGCGAGGATTATTCTCTCTTTCCTCATTCATTTTTTTATATTTTATTCAAACTCATTAAACTTTACCATTTATACCCGTAAGAATATCAATGAAGTTATTCACAAAATCCTTGAAATTTAGTTTCTCTAAACACGACTTTTTAGCTTTTTCAGCAAGAGTTTGCCTTAAGATATCATTTGAAATTAGCTCTTTGATGTAATCAACAGATTCTTTCGAAACAGTTTTACCTACAAATACCGCACTTTCACTCCATATTTCAGGAATTCCTCCCACAGGAGAAAGAACAAGAGGTAATCCCTTAAAACTAGCTTCAACCGCAGCTTTTGGAATTCCCTCTTGACTACTTAAAAGAATAAAAACCTTATAGTTACTAAGGTACTTATAGCAATCAACTTTAAATCCCTTAAATATTAGATTTTTACTCTCATACATACTTACAATTTTCTCGGGAAAATCACCAAATACGGTTAGAGAGCTCTCGGGAAAAAACTTTTTGACAAACTCCCACGTTTGCTCAAAACCTTTAGATTTTCGATAATTCATCACAGTTACGAAATCCCCTTTCTCATCCTCTTCATTTTCAGCGTACCATTGTTCATCATGGCCCTTGTAAATAACCCTTATCTTGTTTTCTGGAACACCATCATGGATCAACGAATCTTTAACAGCTTTGCAATTTGAAATTATAAGATCTAAAAGGGGATTCTTAAAACTTAGCCATGATCCAAAATCCAGTTTTGACGTGGTACCTCTATAGGCTAACAATTTATTAGTTTTACCAAAGAGTTTCATAAGAACTCCTGCAAAAATCATCCTCGAATTAAAACAAATAGTAACGTCAAATTTACCATCTAGTTTTAAATATGGCCTTAAATCAAACCTGCTTTTTACGTCTGCTTGTATATAGAGACAATCTGTGCTTCCAACATGCTCATTCGATATGAGTGTAACAGAGTACAACCTACAAAGATCTCTAATAAGATTTTTTTCTGGTTTATCTGGATTCTGAGTTAAAATAAGACACTTCATGGAAATTGTTAAACTTGAAGTCACTCCTATAATTCAAAATTGCAGAATAATTATCAAGGATAAATTTTGTGTAGTCATCGACCCTGGTGGCGATTTTGAAAAAATAAAGAGTTTAATCTCAGGTTTGATTGTTGAAGAAGTTTGGATAACTCATAGTCATTTTGACCACATTGGCGCAGTTAAAAAAGTGAAGGAATACTGGCCAGATGCAATCCTAAAAGGGAGTAAAACTGAGAAAATCTTTAGGGAAAAAGCACAGGAGGCTGCATTATCATGGGGTATTGAAGGTATTGAGAACTGTCCAGAACCGGACGTCTACATTGACGAAGATAGCTTGTTTTATTGGCAAGGTGTTGAGGTTCATGCTATTTTTACCCCAGGACACTCTCCCGGTCATTTTTCCTTTTATATCCCTAAGGTTAACTCCCTAATTAGTGGTGACACAATTTTTAAAGGATCAATAGGAAGAACAGATTTGCCAGGATCTAATCACTCTCAATTAATCAAATCAATTAAAGATAAAATTTTTCAACTAGATAATTCTACAAAAATACTTCCAGGTCATGGGCCTGATACAATCTTAGAATACGAAAAAAGGACTAATCCATTTTTAGTAAACTTGTAAATGCGTTATTCTAAGAGTTATTTTAATTTAAATTTGACGTTTAAGCCGAGGTGGCGGAATTGGCAGACGCGTCGGATTCAAAATCCGATGCCCCTTGCGGGCGTAAGGGTTCGAGTCCCTTCCTCGGCAGCTTCCTAATCAAGGTGATACTTATTCAGATTTTAAGAGAAAGATTGCTCATATTTTTTTAAATAAATTTTTTTAGTTTATTTTACTGGCTAACTGCGAAACATTCCTCTTAAAAATTCACTTATGAATGATTCATGTTTTTACAACCAAACAGCGAGTAATAAATTAAGTTAAACCTAAAACGGCCAAACAATTAACAAATAATCAGTAATCATATGGAGCGTTATCTTGTAAATAAACACAAACAACTATGAAAGGCTTTAATTAAGAGAAAGTTCGGAAAAAGGAAACCTATGTTTAATTAAAAGAATAAAATTACCAAACTACCGGCAGCTTCTTTCATAACAAGATGCTAAATTTGATAGCTTCATTTCGCGCGTTTATCAATAACACTAACAATAAAAGTATGAAGAGTTAAAAGATATCAGATGGTTATGATTAAAAAATTCTTTAGACCAGCTGGGTTTGATTGAAAATTTATTAAAAGAGGTGATAATTAATTGGCATGTATGGCTTGGTAAATCTATAATACATAAATTCGAAACGGGTAGAGATGTTTGATCGCTATACATCTATGGATAAAAAATAAGGTATTAAAAAAATGAGACTATCTTTAGATAATTAGATATAAAGGTTTAGATAAAATGGACTTAGAACAAATTAAAGAAGCAGATGTTAATCTAAGATCAAGGTATCTAATATGCAAAAAAATACCTGATCCTAATAAAGCGCTGGATGAGTATAGAATTTCTCTTCGTAAATTTTTTGGTTTCAAATGCAAACTAGCTTTAAAATACGTTAATTCGGTAAGCATTAATTTATAATGAGGGAACAGAAAGCGCTTATACATTTTTTACAATCATTAGCCGAGAAATTGGGGGTTTATCCTGACTGGTTAAAGCAAGCAGAAATTCCTATATTTAACTACTCAGTTCATGGCACATCTGGACCAATAATTCTTCTTCTTCACGGCTTATTTGGACACTTATCAAATTGGGATGGAGTAATACCGAAACTTGAAAAGGAATGTCAATTAATAGCTTTAGAGTTTCCGATTCTTAGGGGAACAAAATCAGAGGTATCAGTTAAGTCATTAGCTTTGTATGTCATATGCTTTTTACTGGTAAAAAACCTAAACTCAGTTTATTTATGCGGAAATAGCTTAGGAGGGCATGTTGCAATTAGAACCGCTTTACTTGTTCCGGATATGATTAAAGGATTAATCCTTGCAGGACCATCTGGTCTGTATGAGAATAGTATAGATACCTTACCAATAAAACCTGACAAAGAATTCATTAGAAGGCACATGAAGAGGGTATTTTACGATCCTAGTTTAGTAACTGATAAATATGTTGATGAAATTTACACGATTCTGAGTGACAAAGATAACGTTAAAAGACTTCTTGTTGCAGCAAAAAGTGCTAAGAGAGATTATCTTTTAAATGAGTTACCCCTTGTTAAACCGCCCACACTTTTAATTTGGGGAAGAGAGGACGAAATAACTACTCTGGAGGTCGGACAGGTTTTTGCCTCTAAAATTCCTAAGCATAAACTAGTTGTTAGAGAGAAATGTGGACATGCCCCTATGATGGAAGCACCCTCTTGGTTCGCAGAAGAGGTTCTTAAATTCGTTATGCACAACGAACAACTAGATAGCTAATTCCAATTCTTTCTGAATTAGTTTTATAAGCCTCTCAAGATTTTGAACTTGCGCAACTGAATCCAGAACTAAGGTTTTTTCCTTGCGATCAAGTATAGAATCTGAAACCTTTATGATTACTTTCCCTCGCTTGATATGTTCTCTCTCACTCGAATTTTTTACAATTCTAACAAGCTCGTTAACCTGCTCAGCAACTGTTCTTGTGTAAGCGGACGTTTTTGAGTATTCAAGAGATTTATTTTTAAATCTACTCAAGCGAACCCAACCATCTGAGTGTATTGTGTAAACATCTTGTGAATTTCCAGAGTTAATTATTATAGAAACTCTTACCCATTCTTCTTTTGAATCTATTCTGTCCACTTTAAACGAGATATTATCAATAGTTTGTGTTGCACAACCTAAGAATAGGGTTAAAATAAAGTAAGCTAATATTTTGATTAGCATCAAATTCTTAGCTAATTATATATACTTCCACAACGTTCAAAAGTATACTTAAAATCGTGAAAGTTGAAGATTTCATAATTAGCATAGAGAACTTCCCTAAACCAGGAGTTATATTCAGAGATATTACTCCAATTTTCTTAAACCCCACAGCGTACAATGAGTGTATTAACTGGTTCTCCGACCGCGTTAAACAAGCAAATGTAAACAAAATTGTAGCGGTGGAAAGTAGGGGTTTTTTATTCGCAGCTCCGGTTAGTCACGTACTTGGTATTCCCATGGCACTAATTAGAAAGAAAAACAAGCTACCAAGAGAGAAGGTCGGTATAGTGTACCAGCTGGAATATGGTGAGGAGCTTTTAGAGCTTCATGTTGATTCAATAAACAACGGGGACAAAGTTGTATTAATAGATGATGTTTTAGCATCTGGAGGTACAGTTAAAGCTTCCAGTGAATTAATCAAGCAAACTGGCGGAATTTTAGTTTTAGGCTTGTTTTTAATAGAGCTTGAGTATTTACACGGGAGAGAAAATCTGCAAAATTTAAAGATTGACTCAATGATCAGATATGTGTAGAGGTTGAAAAACGTAGATTCAGCATTCTGGCGTAGATTTAAAGTACTTTTTAAGCTTCTTTTCAAAAGAGAGATAGCAATTTTTTTATTTCCAATAACTGCCTTATTGATTGTCTTTGTACTTCTTATAAGCTTTACCTTTGGCCAGCTATCAAGAGCCAGAGGTTTGATAGTTGATTCATTAACTAGGGGTGAGGAAGATTTCTTTTGGTCTTCCCTTAAATTTTTTCTTCTCGTCTCTGCCTTCTTAATCACTATTGATGTTTTAAAAAGATTCACTGAAGATCGCCTCGTGTTAAGACTAAGGAGAGCAATCAATATTTACTTTTTAAGTAAATACTTAAGTTTCAATGTAAGTTACATGATTAATCTAAAAAGGAGTGTGGACAACCCCGATCAACGTATAGAGGAAGATACCAGGACATTTTGTGCCCAGACTATCTCATTGTTTCTCATTTTCGTTGGAGCTGTATCTACGCTAATTGTACAAGGCTCAATCTTAATAAAAATGGATCTTGGTTTGTTACTAGTTGCTATAGCATATGCAATTATCGGATCCACTTTAACTTTTTTGGTTGGGAAAAAATTAATAACTCTTAATTGGCTACAGTTAATGAAAGAGGCAAATTACAGATTTAAATTAATCAGTTTAAGAGAAAACGCTGAGGCAATTAATTTATTTAGAGAGAATAAAAAGGAGTTAACTCGTGCTAGACAGTATCTGAGGGAAGCTATAAAAAATTTCATAAATATTATTTCAGTTAATAGAAATTTAGGTTTTGTAACAGGGGCTTATAATAATTTAATTTGGCTAATACCTCACTTATTTCTTGCATCCGAGGTTTTTAAGGGTGTTAAAACTTATGGTCAGGTTACAATGGCCACAATGGCTTTTGAGCATTTTCTCAACGCATTAAGTTTAATAGTTTCCCACTTTACTAACTTGAGCTCATATGCTGCAGTAGTCAACAGATTGGGTGCTCTACATGAGAGTGTTACTCAAGAATCGAAAAACAATTATCGAATTCAACCCTCCCAATCTGTTGTTTTTAAAAACGTGACAATCTTTATACCCACTGATAACAAGGAGCTTATATCTAACCTTTCATTTGCTCACACCGGTGGAGGTATGTTAATTATGGGCGATTCAGGTGTTGGTAAATCAGCAATTATACGAGTAATCGCGGGTATTTGGGATTCGTTCACGGGTACTGTTTTTGCTCCAAATCCAGAGGAGTGCATTTTTCTACCGCAGAAACCTTACTGTTTTGAAGCATCATTCCTTAGCCAACTTTTATACGGAGTTAAAAAAATTCCACCGTTAGACCTCGTTTTAAAAACCGCTGAGTTTTGCGGTTTAAATGAAACCATGGAAAAACATGGTGGTTTGAGTGCTATAAGAGATTGGACCAAAGTTTTATCTTTAGGGGAACAGCAAAAGATTGCTTGGGTAAGGCTTTTTCTATCAAATAAAAAATTTTGTTTTGTAGATGAAATGACCACAGCTTTGGATGTTGAAACGGAAGATTTATTCTACAAAGAACTTGCTAATCGATCAGCTTTGTGGATCAGTATTGGAGTAAGGGAGAGCTTATTCAAACATCATAAAGTAAAACTTATTCTGAAAGGAAGAGGAAAATGGGAGCTATTAGATTAGTAATAATGATTCTTACTATTTTAATACAGGCACAAAAGTCTTTATGCTCTGTTTCTTTTCCATCAGAACCATACTTAATGAAAGCAAAAAAAATTGTTTTAAACTATTTATCCTTAGACAATACTTTTTTAAACCTTGTTGAAGCGACAAATAATATCGATAAAGAATTTTTATGTGCTCTTGAACTTTTAAAATTTAATCGAATTGATTCTGAAATACAAAAGAAATTAATAGAGTTTAAACCCAAATCCTGGAACTCTAAGGAATTTTTACAGCAAGTTTACAGCAAAATAGCCGAGCTTGTTGATACCACAATTTTAGCAAATGAAATACAGCGTTTAGACTCCCTCAAAGGCAATAATCCCCCAAAAATAGTAAAAATTTTAAAAGCAATTTACTTAAGAGAATTGAGTGATTTAGAGGTTAAACTCATAGCTGAAATGTTAACTTCACTCCCTTTTTTTGTAACCTTGAAGTTTTTAGAGGAGGCTAATAATGAGATAAGTAATTTAAACATGTTTAAGATTGTTAATACCTTATCGCATGGCCATCTCTTGGGAGCTAGCGCAAAGCTAATACAGGCCTATGTTAAGCTTAACTTACAGTGTAATGAACCGAGAGTTGAATTTCCAAAATCCTTGGCATGCGTTAATATTTTTCAGAAACCACAAGTGATTTCAGTTGATGACTTTTTGATAGCAACATCGTTGGCACAAGAGCAGAAGCTTGAAACTATACTAAAAAATTATCTAACAGATAAAGAAGACTTTAACTGCTTAATCCGAAATATAGCTATGAAATCCCCCCTTCAAGGAGAAAAATGTTTAAAAGCTCTTTATTCTTACGTTTTACCAAATAATTTATCAGTTAAATTAACTCTTAGTAACTATAAAAATGCATTTAAAAACTTCAAGAAATTACAAAATAGTGAGAAAATTACCCTTTTATTAAATCTTAAGGATCATATTAACAATGACCTTAGTTCAACTCTAACCAAAGTGATTATCTCTGAATCTAACCCTGATGTCTGTTTTACTGCAAGCAAGTTTTATAGTAACCTACTTTTACCTATCCAAGGCAAACTTACTAAACCCTGTTCAAAGATTTTAATATCCCTGTTAACCTGTTCTGATGTTAAAGAAATTTATAAGCTTCTCAATTTTAAAGAATTAATGCTCTTATTACCAAATCAATGCTTAATACAGCTTGAGAACTTTACAATACCTTTTCCAAGAAAGTTTTTACGATTTTTAATCCAAAAAGATCTCTTAGAAAAAATTGAAACTTGTAAAGTTAACATTACAAATTTCTCTTTGGATACATTTATTCCATTCACCGCCCCAGCCTCAACTAAAACGATAATCAATTTGTTGGATAGAGATCTTGCCTACTACCTATTTTCAATCTCTCAAGATGAAACTTTATTAAAAGTGGTAAATATAGATGATAACCTCTTAGAGGCAAACTCTATCGAAAATCTAATATCACTATCACCTTTTTTGTCTAAAATTTATCATCCAAAATTAATTTTGGAGTTTGTTCGCAACAAAATTCTAACCTCAAATTCTCCTGTTGAATCTAAAGAGATCTTAAAGTTTTTGATTCAATACCTATGTCTTACTAAATACAGCGACTCTAATTTACTGGAGTTCTTAACTGAACTTGAAAACCAAGTAAAAAATTTTAGAACCTTTGCCCAAATTGTAGGGGTTAGGTATTTACTAATAAATGATCAGGCTTTAAAGAAAAAAATTATACTATACCCTTTTCGTGAAGATATTGAAGAATTAATGTTATCTTGGTGTGAAAAAATTAATTAGGTATAAAACCCCTTTTCCTTGGCTTTTTATTAAATTCCCTTTTACCTTCAAGTACAGCAGCAGCCATGTTATAAGCAAAAATCTCAATAGCTTTTATGCTGTCATCGTTACATGGAATGGGGAAATTAACAAGAGTTGGATCAACATTGGTGTCCACCAAAGCTACAACTGGAATCTGCAACTTTATAGCCTCTTTCAATGCAGTTTGATCCTTTTTAATATCAAAAATAATAAGCAATTGGGGAAGATCGATCATTTCTCTAACACCTCCTAAGTAGTTTGTTAACTTTTCAACCTCTCTTTTCAACTTAAGAACTTCTTTCTTTGCCAACCATACATCTTCACTCTTATCCTCCACTTTGGCTATCAAATTTTCCAGCTCTTTTAATTTAGCGATAGAGTTTCTAACTGTTTGAAAGTTGGTCAAAGTACCACCCAACCACCTATTCACGCAATAGAATTCCCCGCAAGCTATCGCAGCATTTTTTACAATTTCTTTAGCAATCTCCTTAGTACCTACAAATAAAATTCGACCTCCAACACTCGCCCTGTCATGTATAAATTTTCTAGCCTTCATCCAAAGCTGAACAGTCAAATCTAAGTTAATAATTGTCACTCCATCAACAACTGAGTAAATATACTCGGCAGATTTTGGATGCCAAACTACCTTCCTGTGACCAAAATGGGCACCAGCGTCAAATAGGGATTTGACCGATAACTCTGGCGGTTGAAACTGATCCTCATTATCCATTAAACGAGAGAAAGAATTAGTCTCTGTAGTAGAATCCTGCATTTTGGATTATTTTCTCATCTTGTTATTTAAAAATCAAACTTACTATCTCTTTTTTGATTCAGCTTCGTTTATTGCATCTATTACTGCTCTTCCAGAAATCTTTTCAAAGCTAGAATGCTCTACTGCCGTAGGGGTAGGTGTAGGATTGTTGTCCGCTCTTTCACCAGTCCCATGTTCCTCCGATACAAGATAAAGTAAAGCGAATAAAATAAATCTAAACCTCATTCTTTCTTAATGTTAGTACAAAAGTCACTCCAATATCATTAGTTTGTGCGTCAATACTACCTCCCATTTTCTCTAAAATATTCTTAACAAGGCTCAACCCTAACCCAGTTCCCTCAATCTCACTGTGAAATCTTGAAAAAGGTTGAAAAAGCTTTGGTAACTGCTCGGGTTTTATACCCTTTCCATTATCAGTAACATACACTTTAACGGTTTTATCTTGCTGAACTGATTTGATATCCACCATAAGATCTCTTGTTGGTTCCCTAAATTTAATTGAATTACTCAACAGATTTCTAAAGACAGTTTCGAGCAGTTTCTCGTCTCCTAGGACAAACTCTTCCCCACCTACGATCCTGACCTTTCCATTTATTTGCTCTAATTCTTCACTGAAAAATGATACCACCCGGCTTAACAAACTTTTTAAGTCCACCTTCGATAGTTGTACCTCTGTATTTATTGTCTTGTAGTATTGCAAGCAGGTTTCAACAACCCTTGATAGTTTTTTTTCGCTTCTTGAGATCCCCTCAAATATTTCTCTTAAACCTTGCTCTAAAGTCGAAACTGAGATAAAACTTATGTACCCCTTTAGGGTAAATAATGCTCCTTTGATATCATGGCTCAAAATTTTCGAAAAAAGTTCAAGCTCCTGATTTTTCCTATGTAATTCGTGTTGTAATTTAATTTCTCTAGTTCGATCTGTAAAAATTTCAATTCCGAGACCATCTACTCCAAACATTGAAAAACACTCCAACCATATTGGGGGTTCTTTTTTTACATTAAGTAAAACCTTGAAAGGCTCGACTAGTTTTTCAAACCTTAAAAACCTTTCATACTCACTGGAGCTCAAAGGGAATAAAATATGGGTTTGCTCCTCTACGCTTTTCCCTTTAAGCGAATCGATCCCTATCCCTAGTAATCTCTCCATGAAAACATTGAGAAAAATTGGCTCCAATGTTGGCAACTTGCGTATGATAATTCCTAATGGAAGATGATTTAAAATTGAAAAATCAAAAGAATCTGCTTTATTACTTAGTCCTAGCATGCGTATAAATCGTACATGTTCGTGTAGTTTTCCTCAGCTTTATGAAGATAATTTGAAAGCGACTCAAATTTACTTCTTATAAAATCAAATTCCGAGAGTTTCTCCTTTGCCAACGTTTGAAACTTGTAAAATCCTCGCGGGTGCGCAATACCCAGAGCATGGGCTGTTAAATCAGCAACCTTAATCAACCACTCAGCTGAGTACTGATTTACCTTGTCATGATGTAATTTTATTGCTTTTTTAAGATCCTCTGTGAAATTCCACTCCTCAGCAAGTAATAAACCAACATCAGTGTGATCAAAAGGGAATAAAGAGGTTTCTGCCTCTACAAAACCTGATCTTGAAGCCCTTTCAATAATTTTTTCATAATCTGATCCCAATCGTATATGTAAAACTAATTTTCCAATATCATGCATCAATCCAGCTAAGAAAATAAAATCCGGTTCAGCCACATTCAAAATAGAGTTTAGCCATTTTGCTATAATTCCTACAGAAATGTTGTGATGCCATAATAAGGCCCTTAAACCATGCGTGTTAGAGAAGAACTCGCTCATATAACTAGAGCTTAAAAAAGTTTTCGCCTCTGAAAGACCGATTATTACAAGAGCCTCAGGAACAGTTCTGGCTTTTGATCCACGATCAAAATAAACAGAATTTGAGATCTTTATTATTCGAGCACTAAAAGCCTCATCAGCTTCAATTACCTCCTGAAGATCCTTAAGATCGCTATTTGGATTAGTAGCCACCATGAACGCTTTCTGAGCATTTGTAGGTAAAGGAGGAATTACTTTGTTCCCTAAATAATCCATTATTATTCCCCTTATCGAGGGGGTTAGCCTTACATTTGTTTGTTTTTTTTCATCCCCCGTAGAACCAAAAAAAAATCGAAAAACCATCGAGTATAAAATCGATGTAAAAATAAAAATCTTAAATACTTCTTAATTTTAAAAATTTTATGCCGATATAAAGATTATGCCTCAAATTGGCAGCTTAGATATTGAGAGCCTAGTTTCTAGACTCATCAATGAGAAACTAAAATTAAAAGTTGATCCCCTAAGAAAATTAAAGCAACTTAAAGAAGCAACTAGTCAGGCACTAACAAACTTAAAATCTGAGTTTGAGAAACTATCAACTTCTGTTGATGCTTTTAAATCAGCTAACGGAAATGTTATTGAGAAAAAAGCTACTTCGTCAAACCAAAACATTCTAACAGTTTCAACGAGCACTATGGCGCAGGTGGGAAGTTACTCGATTCAGGTTACACAATTAGCATCAGGAGGCCAAGCCACTTCCGGTGGGTATACATCTAAAGAGTCTGCACTATTCCCTACTCTTGATGATAACTTACCTGCCTCAAGTAGAACATTATCCATAACTATTGGTACTGGTTCTAATGCAAGCACCTACTCAATAATTTTGGATAGCTCAGATACACTTGAAAGTGTAAGAAATAAACTTGCAAATATAATTCCAAGCAGCAAAGCAGCCATACAAATTATAAACACTGGGACAGAATCGAATCCTAACTACCGTCTAAGTATCCTGGCTACTAACACTGGGGTTGATTTAGGAACTGTGCAAATTTCAGGAGGTTCAGCCCCAGAAATTCAATCTTTCATCTCCAACTTTTCCATTCAGTCAGCTCAGAATGCCGTATTTATTATAAACGGCAATCAATTTGAAAGATCGTCAAATTCAATAAGTGACGCGATTCAAGGAGTTTCAATAAATTTAATAAGCACAGGTAGCTCTATTGTGAACATCTCAAATGATGTTAGTAAAACAATTGAAAAAATAAGAAACTTTATATCAGCTTATAATTCCGTAGTTGATAAAATATCAGAGGGTAACCAGATAAACGTTAATAAAGAAAATTCAGCTGGACCTTTAAGGGAGACAAGAGCTGATGAGCTAGCGTTTACATCTATCAGAATGAAAATCTTTGATACGACTATCACAGAAGGATCAAACTCATTCAATTTATCCTACTTCGGGATTTCAACCTCGAGAGATGGTAAACTGGGTCTGGATGAGCCGAGAATAAGTTACCTAATCAATAACGAACCAGAGAGGGTAGACGCAATTTTTAAAAAACTAGGAGATGAGGCAGGTAATATTGTTACAGGAATTAAACAGTTTTTCAATTCTTCAAGCCCTTTTGCTAGTAGTATTAATAACCTTAATGAAGAAATTAGGAATCTAGATGATAGGATTAAAAAAGAGCTCAGCAATTTAAAAGAGGAAGAAAACATGTTAAGGGCTAGTTTTAGCAAAATTACCAAAATTCAGAGCAATTTAAATAGGGCCCTTAGTGTCCTGTCAAAAATCACTAACCCTCTTTTTTAAAGTAAACACTTAAAGGTATCATCTTGGGTATTGAGATATTTACTCTTAGTCGTTATTTTAACTATTCTCGTTATCATACCAAGTCTTAATATCTCGTGCCCTGAGGCTAATTTGACTTTGGGTAACAATCGAATTTTAATAATCAGGGGATTAAATGGTTGTTTTGTTATTACTCCCAAAATTAAACGTTTCTATAAAGGGTTAATTCACTTTAGATTCTCTTATTTAGGTAATTACATTTTAACTATTACCCCAGTTGTTTATTTAGGAAAGTTTAAAAACTTTGAGGAACCAGAGATAAATGAAGAAAGGCTTAGCTTAAATGCTGTTTTATTAGCGACATTCTTAGCAAAGGAGCAACTTGAAAAACTAAACTCAATGAAATCTAAACTTGACCAAGAAAAATTAAAAATTGAGAGTACCTTAAAATTAACATCAGATAAAACACAAGAGATTGAGGATAGAGAGCTCAAACAGTTAGATTTATTGACTGACAGGATTTCAAGAACAATAAATAACATTCTACAACTTGAGCAAAACTTAGAAGCTTTTATGAGAGTAATGCCAGGGTCACGCAGCCTTCTAACATGGAATAATCTCAGAAAACAAACCTTAAAAACTCCTCCAGATACTATCCAGATTTGGCGTGAAAATTTTGTTAATTAAACTTTTCCTTGTATTTGTAAACTATCTTCTTAGTGAATCTTCTCCGTGTGTTTATATATCGAAGTTAAGTTTAAAACTAAAACCGGCCTCCGAATTTACCTTCGCTATTATTGGAACTGGTAAAGAAATAACAGTTTTAGGTCCAGAAAGTGTTTTTTTCCTTAAAGAGGCAACATATATAGTTTCAAATGAAAAACCTAAAGGTTCAATCTTTTTTTTCTTCAGAAATCATAACGTATTAGAAAAATCAGTTTTAAAAATTGAAAAATTTTGTCCAAAAATACCAATAATGAATACTTTTTTATCAGAGAAAAAAAAAATTGAAATGATTAACACTGAAATAAAATCAAAAAGGGTAGAACTTGAGAAACTTCTAAAAGAATTTGAAAAATCAGATCAGCTAAATTTCCTCGTAAATCTAAGAATTTTAAACAACCGTTTTTTAATACTTAATCAAATTCTAAATTACAGATACGAATGGCTTGAGGAAATTAAAAATGAAATAACTAATTTTATCGGTAAACTTGATTTCCCTTCTGGAGAGTCTTTCATCTCTGAAAAACATAAAGAACTAAAAGCCTTAATATTTTTTTTCCTACGTTCAATTAATCGCAGCCACCTTGAAGCTGCAAAAAAAGCTAGGTATATTCTTGTTGATGAATCCGGAGAATTACCTGATTAAGCTAACTGTATTATCAATACTCCCTTCTAAAGAGATTTTAAAAAATTTCTGTAGATGCCTGACTCCATTTTTCTCAGTTTTTTTTGAACCAAGAAATCTGAGGAAAATCTATTACTCTCTTTCCAAAAATTACGCAAAAAGAATTTAATGATCCTTGCTCTTATCATTTTTATATTAGCCGTATTTCTACTTGTTTACTTAAACTTTTCGAATATTAAAATAGAGTTACGTGAACTGCCAATAATACCAAAAATTTTTTATGGAGTATCCTTAGCAGCCGAAAAAGGGAGGCCCATAATTTTCTCCACCGGACTAACAGGATTAGGTCCATTGTTGTATGCCTGTGTTGAAATTCTTAAAGAGATAGCCCGAAGAAGTGCAAGACTAGATATTAAACTCTTAATTCCACAAAATGACCCTCCATCCTTGGCATATGTTAATCAAGCATTACAATCGGTATACGCCTCTGAGGGTAAAATATCAAAATATGATCCATTATCCGTAGTTTTTCTCTCAGAAGAGCAGTTTGCATACGCTGCAGGCTACATTGGTCTTTTAAAACGAGAAAATGTTGCAGCTGCATTTTTGTTTGGATATTTTGCGGGAGAAGCATTAATTCTTGCTGAAAGTGGTAAAAATGTTGGAGCTTTTCAAATTGCGGGCTCAGTCAGTCCAGAACAAGTAGCTTTTTTTTTAGTTACTTGTGAAGATGTTGCTTTGGGAGATGAATTATACGCTGTTTCGGCTAAGCTGAGTGGCGATAAGAATATTTTATATAACCTTAGAGTTGCAGATATTCTTAAATTGCTCTGTTTAGTAATCATTTTGATCGGTAGCGTTATTCATACAAAACAAACTGGTTTTCTAGATAAATTTCTTACAATACCGGTTAAACAAAATGTCCAAAGGAATTGATATTTTTTTTAAGCTTACAGTTTTTGTAGTTGCTGGTTATTTTATTTTTGATTTTTTTTACTCATCACTAGTAAGTGAGGTAACTGTAACAGAGAGAATCACACCAGAACTTCTTACTGGTGCGGCTATCATATCTGGAATGGCCTTTGCGCTTGGCACGTTAAACCTTTTTTTAAATCACATAAAGAGAGTATCACTTTTTTTGCGTGGATGGTTTTTTAGCTTAGTTCTTCTACTATCTTTAATCACTACTCTTTCTGCTGGAATCGTTGATTTAATAAATAATGAGAGAGCAAACTTAACTTTAGCCTTCATTTCAAAGCTACTAACCTCTGATGATCCCGATTATTGGAAAAACAAATTTCCACGCTTAACGAAAAAGTTAGTCGTCAAGTGTGGCGAGGAACTCCCACGTGAATGCTTGGTTAGAGTTCAAGCAGAGTACCAGGAAAAACTGGCTAAAAAAGGTTTACCGAACTTTTTATTTAAATTTTTAACTGACGCTTTTTTTGTACCTCTTGGTCAAGCCATGTTTTCACTTTTAGCTTTTTTTATAGCTAGTGCTTCCTTTAGAGCTTTTAGGTTTAATAACTATCTATCCTTAGCACTACTATTATCTGCTTTGATTGTTTTACTTGGTCAGAATGGATTTGTAGTTGCGCTTTTTCCTGAATTAGTAGGATTCAGAACTTGGTTGCTCAACTATGTCTCCAGCGGAGTTTTTAAAGTCATAAATATCAGTGCAATCATTGGGGGTTTAATTATAGCTATAAGGATTTGGTTATCTATGGATAAATCATTCAAATGACTCAGTGGGTAATTTACTCTGGTTTATTGATTGCACTACTATTGCCTATAGTCGGAACTATTGAGTTTAAAACACCAAGAAACGTAGAGGCGGAAAATTTTTTCCAACTAATTGAAGATAATGTCAAACCTGGAGATATTGTTTTTGTTTCACTTGATTTCGGCCCCGGAACTGCAGCTGAGAACTTACCTCAAGCAAACACCGTAACTGAGCATCTTTTTCGAAAAGGGGCAAAAATTCTTTTTTTATCCTTCAGTCCACAAGCAGAACCGTTTTTATCTGGAGTGCCTACTAGTGTAACAGCTAGGTTAAAAAATGAAGGATTAGACCTAAAGTATGGAGAGGATTATGCAATTGCTGGCTTCAGACCAGCGCCAGCAGTATTTTTACAAAGATTAGTTCTCAGTCAAAACTTAGCTGAATCATTAGAGAATGACATTTATGGAACACGAATATCAACTTTACCACTAGCCAATAATTTAAAGAGTATTAGAGATGTATCAGCATGGTTCGAGTTTACTGGCTTAGCCGGTATGGTTCAAAACTATATACAATATTTGAATACAGGAAATCTTGTAAAATTTTTTCATGGATGCACATCTGTGATAGTGCCTGAGGCATACATTTACAAAGATTCGAAACAAATACTTGGCTTGCTGGAAGGTATAACAGGTGGTGTGGTTTATGATGAGCTTTTATCAAAAAGATATGAGAATCGAGCTCGTTACAGTGAATTCTCAACTCAATTTCAAAGTTTATCGTTAGGTCAACTTTATATCCTGTTTCTAATACTGCTTGGAAATTTATTAACCCTCATAAAGAATGTACGAAACTAGTGTAATAATTCTTGCTGGCTTAGGAACACTTGCAATTTATTCCTACTTGTTTGGTGAAAATTATGTTTATCGATTTTTTGAACATATATTCATAGGAGTTGCTGCAGCGTATGTTCCGCTTCTAATCATAAGGGATCAATTGTGGCCCCAGGGTCTTGCATACTTACTCGGATATTCGGAATTAATAGATCCAAATTATCAACCGAATAATTTTAAGTATTTTGTAATAAGTTTAAGTTTTTTAATTGGTCTTTTCTTTTACTTTAGCTACATATCCAGTAGATTAACGATCTTTACTAAATTCGCAATTCTAATAAGTTTGGCTATATCAGCGGGCATTAGCATTAAAGGAAATTTCACTGAGCTGTTACCGCAAATTAAATCAGCAATAAAGCCCTTGTGGGATGAATACGAAATCTTATATTCCAATATAGTATTTCTGATTTGTATTGTTTTTACGTTTACCTATTTTATTTTCTCGCTAAACACGAAAAAAACTCCAATTCAAGATTGGATGATGCGGATTTCAAAAGTGCTCTTAATGATCTGTTTCGGAGCTTTTTTTGGCTCAACTATTAGTGCAAGATTAAGCTTACTGGTAGAAAGAGTTTACTTCTTATCAAACGAATGGAAAAGAGCAATATTAAGTCTATTTTAGCAGTAGATTTTGGATCTACTACTACCAAAGCAAGGCTTTTTAATTATCTGGGAAACTGGAGCCTTTATGGAATTGGTGAGTCTCCTACCACTGTAGAGAGACCTCATTTAGACGTTAGTATTGGTTTATTCAATGCTTTAAATCAGATTGAAGTTAAAAAAGGTATTAAGCTATTCGATGGCGAAAAAATAAATACTGAAAAGTTTTATGCTACAAGCTCTGCTGGCGGAGGACTACAAGTAGTTATATTGGCGCCAACGAAAGAGATTTCAGGTTTGAGAGCTGAAAAAGCTGCTATGTTAGCTGGAGCAATTGTTCTTAAAACATTCACTTTGGATTCTTTCTCCGACGAAACCCAAATCATCAGAGAGATTGCAGAGCTTAAACCAGATATAATCATCATTTCAGGTGGTTTCGATGACTCATCGAGCGGGTATGTGGAAAAGTTAGCAGAGTATGTAGCTGCAGCATCACCAAAGCCAAGGTTTGGGTATCAAGAAAAGATACCAGTGATTCTAGCAGGATCTCAAAAGTCAAACGAAGTAGCTCAAAAAATTTTACAGAATCATTTCAAAACTCACGTATTAGACAATGTTTCTCCCTCGGAAAACACAACCAACATCAAACCTTTGATTCAAGCTATCCACGATATTTTTATAGATCATGTTATGTCAAATGCTCCAGGTTATGACAAAATTCTAAAAATGACATCTGAGCCACCTTTAGCAACGCCAATAGCAGCTGGAAAGATGATTAAATATTGCGCAGAAAAACTGAAAACAGCGATACTTGGTGTCGATATTGGAGGAGCAACAACTGATATATTTAGTTGTGATCAAAAAGGCGGAAATTTTTTACGTACAGTTTCAGCAAACTATGGAATGAGTTTTTCAGCTACTAACGTTATTTCAGATGCAAGAAAATACCTGGGTATATCCTTCTCTCAAAGCACTCGTTCAGCTTTATTTGATAAAATGTTAAGACCTAATTCTCTTCCGGTTACATTGGATGCTTTAAAAAATGAATTAGTTTTAGCAAAATCTGCACTAAGGTTAGCAATTAAGCAACATTATGCATTTAGAGGTGAGCCTTTAAATCCTCGACTCATAATAGGGTCTGGAGGCGTTATTAGTCATGCACCATTTAATTCTCTAGGAGCGGAAATCCTAATTTTTGGTTTTGAACCAACTGGAATTGTAGAAATTGTATCAGACAACCTATTTCTTCTCCCACACCTTGGGGCAATATCATTAAATTATCCTGAAGTTGCTATGACACTGTTTCTAACAGAGTGCATTAAACCATTATGCATTTATATAAGACCATATTATTTCTTTTCTGTTAGCTCCAACTCTAAGCGAGTTCTTGCTGAGGTTTCTATAAATTCAAAATATCATTTCGAACTAACAGCTAACAAAAGAGTTTTTTACTCACTTCCAGAGAGTATTAAAGAAATTTCAATTAAAAGGAAATGGGGAGTTTTTTTCAACGAGCTAAATGCTATAACTTTTTTTCCAAATAGCAAAACTATTTGCCTTGATGGCACGAAGCACTTAGAGATTCAGGATACAGTGAACTAAGTATCATTTTTTTTAACTCAAAAATATGTCTCCGTTTTAGTGCGGATACACAAATATTTGGGAAATCGGAGAAAGATCCGTAAACCTCAGGAATGCCAATATCAATTTTATTAATTACCACCAAAATTTTATCCTCTGATACTCCTATATCCTTTAGGATGTTTAAAACTTTTTCAAATTTATCTCGAGCACTTGTATCAGAGGCATCTACAACCACCAAAACAAGATCACTCTCAGCTATCTCCATGATAGTACTTTTAAAAGTTTCGTAAAGTTGAGGTGGAAGATCTCTAATAAAACCAACAGTGTCAACAAGCATAAAGCTATGGTAATTTTTCCCATCCAGAGATCCTGAGACAAGCCTCCTTTTTGGATCTAGTGTAGCAAATAGTTTATTTTTTACCTCAGCATCCTTCCTACCAAGAATAGCATTAAATAACGAGGATTTCCCAACATTCGTGTAGCCAACAAGCGTCACTATGGGATAAAAGCCCTTAGGAGGTTTCCCTAGAAGGGATCGTCGTTTTTCTAATAATCTTAATTTATCAGTCAGTATTTTTATCCGCTCTCTACTTCTTCTTCTAGAAATCTCAAGTTTTGTTTCTCCTGGCCCTCTTCCTCCAATCCCACCTACTAACCTTGATAAACCACTATCTAATTCAGTAAGCTTCGGCAAGTTGTACTCCAGTTGAGCCAGCTCGACTTTTAATTTTCCCTCAGCACTTTGAGCTCTGCGAGCAAAAATGTCAAGAATTAGCATGTACTTATCTATAACCTTCACTGGTATTCTCGAGGTAATCTCCTTCCACTGACCTGGCTTTAGAGGGTGATCAAAAACTACAAGCTCAAACCCCTCTCGTTCACAAATCTGAGCAATCTGATCTAATTTACCCTTACCAACAACAGACTTTGGGTCCATCTTGGCCCTCGTTTGAACTATGATTTTTTCTGGATTTAAACCCTCAGCTAAACATAAAGACTTAGTCTCCTCTAAAATCTCCAAATCTCTCTTCTTATGCTTTGGATCTATGATCCCTACGATTAAAGTTTTCAATTTAATTTAACTCGATCTAGCAGATCAGATACAAACCTCAACTTGCGGTAAGATGAAAAATCAAACGAATCAAAATTGATCCCCTTTCTATATTTAATTTTCATTCTCCATACAAAAGCAATATCATGATTTAATATTATACCATTATCAAACTCAGAGGTTAACTCTGTGTCAAAAAATTCATCAGGTAAATCCTCAACTTCTAATTGATCTTTACTGATCTTTTTTGCCAATGTTATTACATCAAAAAAATTCCTTGGCCAATTAAAAAGTTCTAGTATTCTAGCCGCATCTGGGGATACCTTAAGGGATTTTTCAGTAAGATTTTTGTAAACATAAACTAACGCTGGGATCACATCCTGAATCCTTTTTTTAAGAGGTGGAAAATAAATTTCATGATATGCCCAGCTTGTAGTAAGCAACCATGAAATAATCTCCTTTACTTTTTCTCTACTAATTACAAAAATATCGCAAGTCTGGGATTTAATCAGTGTAGTAAAAATCTTTTCCAACTGGCTTGTTAGAGGGGGTTGGTCAAATATGATAACGGATTGTAAATTCTGGCTCTGAATTTTTTGTAACTGGCTATCAAATTCTTTTACTTTTTCAGCATCCTGCCATGAAATCTCAGATATAGATATTGGAATTACATGATTATATAAGCAGTATGTTTGAGAGAAAAAGCTTTTTCCTGTAAACTCCGGACCCCAAAGGTAAAAGAAATTTTGGCCTATTCTTGAAGATTTGATAATTTTATTAAGATTTCTAGTAAATTCACTGTCCCCAGGTATTTCCCTCACTAAATTTTAGATGCTCATGCTAATCATTAAGTGGAATTCTAGCCATGCAAGATTTATAATTTTAAGGCATGGCAACAAGGGGTCGAAAAAAGTTAGCTAGTGGTTTGGCTGTATCAGATGAAGCCGACATGATGGATACCGATGCAAGTCTGTTCAAAGAAACAGATGATCAGGTTGAGATTCAAAAAGGTATTCCATTAGAGGTTTTTGTAGAGGGAGATAATATTGAAAAAGCGTTGAAAGCTCTTAAAAGGAAGCTTGTTAGAGAGGGGGTATTTAAAGAGTTTAAAGCAAAAAGATATTTTGAAAAACCATCACAAGCCAGAAAAAGGAAGAGAAATGAGATAAAACGCAAGATTGAAAAAATTGAGAGAGAACGATTGAGCGCTCTTCAGCTAATTAAATGAGAATTAAAATTAAAAATGAATTCTTAATAGTGTACAACCCGAGTATTCTGACATGCTATCATTAACGTAAAAGATGTCAATCGATTGGCTTTTAGATCTTCAAAAATCACTGGAATTTGGAAAAGAGTTTTTTGCTGTTCAGGGAGTCGGAAAGGGTGTGTGGATCATATCTAGAGATAAAGAAGCTCTTATATCTCAAGCAAAAAGTTTGGCAGATGCAAAAGGTTTTCCGATTACTGTTTACAAGTTAATTCCCTTGAGTGAGAGTGTTACTGGTTGCGTTTATTTAGTCCCAACAAAAGTTGAGGAATCGGTTCACAGAGGAGAACCGAATATTCAGTGGAGTTTAGTTGAAACTAAAGACGCGGCGGAACTTATAAGAGATCTTTCTCAAGGTCCAAGTCCCTACTTTGGTGCGCTCGAAGTTATAACTGTTAATCCTTCGAATAATCCCTCTAGTCAGAAACCCTAATGCCGCTCTTCCAAGGAGAAGAAATAATTATTGTAGAAGAAATAATTACTTCACGATATAAAGGTTTAAGAAGACCTTTTAATTGGAGTGAGAGGGTTGAGGGATTTGACGTTGTAAAGACCGTAGATGGAAGACAGATCAAGCTATTCAGTAATGCCCAACAGTCAGTTCCTGCTAAAGGTTGGAAATTGGCTATTCAGAAGCAGGGAGATCATTATATATGGACCTTATATGGTTTTACAGATGAGGCTGAATTCTCTTTGGAAGACTTTTAATGGATTTTGAGCCGGTAATAGGTCTTGAACTTCACCTTCAATTAAACTCTACATGTAAATTATTTTCGAGAGCTGCTAATAAATTCACCGAGGAACCAAACCTAAACGTTGATTACTATACATTTGCTTTACCTGGAACATTGCCCGTGCTAAATTTTGAGGCAGTTCGTAAAGCTTTAACATTAGCTTTAGCTCTAAATTGCCAGATTAACAAAGTGTCTTATTTTGATCGTAAACATTACTTTTATCCAGACTTACCAAAAGGTTACCAGATTACTCAATTTTATCAGCCTCTAGCTGTTCTTGGAAAATTTATTTATCCAACCGATGGAATCTTAAAAGAGGTTCCCATAAAGTCTATCCAACTTGAGGAGGATGCTGGGAAAAGTTTGCATGACAAAACCCTAGGAAAATCGTTAGTTGATCTTAATCGTGCTGGTATGGTTTTAGTGGAGGTTGTAACAGATCCATGCTTTAGGAGACCTGATGAAGCGGCAGAGTTTTTAAAGCATTTTAGAAACCTTGCTAAATTTTTAGATATCTCAGAAGCTAATCTTGAGAAAGGTTCCCTACGATGTGATGCGAATGTTAGTGTAAGACCCAAAGATTCGATGGCCTTGGGTAATAGGGTAGAGATAAAAAATCTAAACTCCTTTAAATTCCTAACTCTTGCATTAAGTTATGAAATAGGTAGACAAATCAAGGAGTTAAATTCAGGTAGAGAGGTTAAAAAAGAAACTAGGGGTTACAACGCTGAGAGAAACATAACGTACTCTTTAAGGACAAAAGAGGAATTGAGCGATTACAGATATATGAGAGATCCGGATCTGCCAGCTCTGTGTATCAGCGAAGCAATGCTTGATGAGGTACGTAGCAATATACCAGAGTTACCTCATAGCATATATAAGCGACTTGTTGAGATTGAAGGTGTTCCTAGTGCCGAAGCCATGCAAATTAGTTACAACAGGCCCTTGTACGAGTATGCTAAGTATATAAATTCAAGGGGAGTCTCTTTTAAACTAGCTATAAATTATTTAATTAACGATATCACCAGCCACTTAAAGGATCGGGACAACCCTGATGAGATCCCGGTAAAAAGAGAAAGCCTAGCAGAATTATTACTTTTATATCAACAACGAAAGATCACATCAAAGGCCGTTAAGGAATGCATAGACGGAATGTTCAAGGACCCAGAACTTAACATAATGGATTTTCTTAAATCTAAAGAGTTCTTGATATCATTTACTGAGGAAGAAGTGCTCAACCTAGTAGATCAGGTTATATCTAGTTTCCCGGAGGTTATTCAGGAAATTAAAAAACAAACTGATCCAACAAACGAGTATGCCTCTAAACGCATATCTTTTTTAGTTGGTCAGGTCATGAAACGTAAAAAAGGCCTTGACCCAAAGTTTGTTTTTGATCTTATACAAGAAAAACTTGGTATAAGATAACGGAAACAAAAAAAAATAACATAACTTAATTAGATAAATGAGTATAAATTCATTAGAGTTACTGACTTTTCTCCTTCCTCCACAAATTCAATTACTTATGGCTGCAGGTTATCTTGCACAGAAATATTTAAATGGAGAAGAGATAACCGTAGCCGATGCTCTTTCACTTGGGGTTGGGAGTATTCCTTCAGTAAGAGCAGCTCGTCTGCTAGCAAATCCTATTAACTTAAGAAAAGTTAAGACAGTTATGGACCGAGAGGGGCCATTAATAAAAAGCATTATTTATAACAAGTACCTTAAAGTTCCTGAAGAGGCCCTATTAAAGTCCGTAAAAAATTTAAATAACACCCCTGAGAGTATGACAAGATTTTTCCAAGCCATAGATGAATATGACAAATCGGTATCAAATTTACTCACAGATAAAAGAATTCGCGAACAAGTAGCAAAACAGTGCCCTCAATTTGCAAAGCTTAATCCTAGAGAGCAAGAACTTCTTCTGGATAATTTAATAAGAAAAGAGGTAGACGATTCTTTAAATCGTGTGATAGCAGAAGTAAATTCTAAAAACATTGACCAAAATTTAAAAAAACGAGTAATAAAAAGACTTGAAAAATCGAAAGCTCGAATACGAAAGAAAAAGAAGGCTAAAAAACCAAAAAATTGGTTTATGAGACAATCCAATCAAAAACGTAGAAACGTGACACATCAACCAGGAGTCCGGGTAGAAGCTGTTACGCCAAGTAAAATGAACTCATCAGTGGACCCTAGAACCCCTGATAAAAAACCACATGATCCAGTTCAAGATAAGAGAGTCGAAAGGAATTCCCCAAAGGTAGACTTGGGTCAACCTAAGACAAAAACTAAAAATCCCAGAAGTTTTCTGGTAAAGGGTATGTTCGGAAAAGCAGAAAATTCGGTGTTTGGAAAAATCTATGAATAGCCGTTGTTTTTTAACAAATTAATATTGGTGGGACAGCTTTGTTAAATTCATGATTTCTCTCAAAAAGCTCAGCATAATGAAATAATTTATCTTCGGAGAATAAATTGCCAATAATTTGAACGCCAATCGGTAAATTATTTGAAGAGAATCCAGCGGGAAATGATAGTGCTGGATATCCACACAAATTTGCAAGAACAGTAAAAATATCCATTAAATACTCTTGAACAACCGTTTGGCTCTCATCTATTCGAGGTGGCAAAACAGGACTAGTTGGTGTAAGTAAAACATCAATATTTTGGAACACCTCCTCCATCATTCTAAAAACTCTGCCCCTAAGTTTAAGTGCCTTAGAGTAATACCTACCTTGATACCCAGCAGAGAGCACAAAATTTCCCAATAAAATTCTTCTCCTTACCTCCTCTCCAAACCCTAGAGTTCTAATTTTGAGGTAATATGAGTCTAACTCAGTTTCAGTGGCATCAAGACTAAAGCCATACCTTAACCCATCAAATCTGCTAAGATTTGAAGCAGCTTCAGCAGTGCAAATAATGTAGTAGCACGGAATGATATACTTTAAAAACTCCAAATTAAGCTCCAAACACTCGTAACCCTCTTCTTTAAAAAAATTGATTGTTTTTGAGTAAGTTAACAGAATTTCAGGGTCTATATGATTCCTAAACTCATTAAGGTTTAGGTATCCAAATCTTTTTTTTATTACGGGTTCTGGGAAAGCCGAGGAATCAACTGAAGTTTCATCATTCTCATCAATCCCCGAGATTAAATTAAGGATCTCACGGACGGTGTTAACATCAGAGGCCATTACACCTATGCAATCTAAACTTGAGCCAAAAGCGATTAACCCATACCGACTGACTTTACCATATGTTGGCTTTAGGCCATACACTCCACAGAAAGCAGCTGGAAGCCTGACTGAGCCCCCCGTATCCGATCCCAGAGCAGCCACACAAATCCTACTAGCTACTGCTACTGCTGAACCTCCACTTGAACCTCCAGGAACCCTGGTAATGTCCCAGGGGTTAAGACACGCACCGTACACCGAATTCTTATTCTTTGATCCCATACCAAACTCATCCAGATTTGATTTTCCAACTATAAAACACCCTGCCTCTTTCAACCTTTTAACCGCTGTAGCATCATAGGGCGGAATAAACCCCTCTAGAATTTTACTGGCTGCAGTTGTAAGAATATCTTTAGTTACTATATTGTCTTTAATTACAACAGGGACCCCAAAAAATTCCTTTTTGCCATTCAAATCAGAATTATTAAAATTTAGAGCTTCAAAATTTGAGGTGATTATACAATTTGTCTGCCGAACCTTTTCATAGTTATATAAAATTTGATCGTAAACAAATTTCAATCCTTTTTTTTCTCTTAACTCAAAAAAACTTTTCAAAGTGAGATCAAGTATCATCAGTTATCACTAACGGCGCTACAATATATGAACTTAATGTCTTTGGAACGTTCCTAAAAAGCTCATCCCTTCGTACATTTAAGGGCTGATTAAAATACTTAATTCTTAGAAATTTGCTAGTAGGATGAACAAATTCCTCCTCATTTAAGTTTTCTATCTCATCAAGTGCCTGAAAAAGCTCTAGTATTGCTACAATAGACTCCGAAATATTTTCACCCTCTATTTTCGACAAATGCGTTAAAAAATCAATGGAAACTAACGGCTTATCCGACATTTAAACAACTTTGTTGATCTTTAGAGTATCATAATTTAAGGTATTATTTAAACAGCAAATGACAAAGTATGATTATGATCTTGTTGCGATAGGTTGTGGCCCTGCTGGTCAGAAGGCCGCATTACAAGCTGCAAAATTAAGGAAGAAAACGGCAATTATTGATGAAAGAGAGGTTGTAGGCGGAATCTGTACAAATATTGGCACTATTCCAAGCAAAAGCTTTAGAGAGGCAGTCATATACCTTTCGGGTTACAGGCAGCGACCGATTTATGGAGCAGGCTATCGAGTTAAATCAAAAATAGAGATGCAAGATCTTACCTACAGGTGTGCAAAAATAATAGGTTCAGAGGTAGAGGTAATACGAGCCCAATTAATGAGAAATAATGTTGATGTAATTTTTGGGCACGGCAGTTTACTTGATGAACACACTATTTTGGTAAAAAAAACAGATGGCACAGAGGAAAAAATAACCTCTGAATTCATAGTAATAGCTGTAGGTGCTAAACCTTACCATCCAGAAAACATTGTTTTTAATCAGAGAAACATACTTGACTCTGATTACATACTAACACTTCCAGAGTTACCGAAAAGTATGATAGTAGTTGGCGGTGGTGTAATTGGAGTTGAATACGCAACGATGTTTGCAGCATTAGGAGTCGCTGTTACACTAGTTGATGGAAGAAAAAGACTTTTATCTTTTATAGATGAAGAGATTGTAGAGAGCCTTAAATATCAAATGAGATCCAACGGCATTACCCTTCGATTAGGTGAGCAAGTAACAAAGGTAAAAGAAAAGGAAGATCATTCTGGTGTCATTATTGAATTATCTAGTGGGAAAGTATTGGTAGCAGATGTTGCTTTGATCTCAGCAGGTAGAGTAAGTGCTACTACTAATTTGGGATTAGAAAATGTTGGTATCGAATTAGGGGAGAGAGGTAAAATAATTGTTGATGAAAATTTTCGCACTAATGTGAAAAATATCTTTGCGGTTGGTGATGTGATAGGTTTTCCGGCTCTTGCGTCAACCTCTGCCCATCAAGGTAGATTAGCAGCTTTGGCTGCATTTGATTTCAAAAATACAGTGAAGGAATATGCATTACCTTTTGGTATATACAGCATACCAGAAATATCAATGGTTGGTATGACTGAAGAGGAAGCTACAGAGAAGAATATCCCTTATGAGGTTGGAGTTGCAAAGTACAGGGATTGTGCTAAAGGTGTAATTATAGGTGATATGGAGGGAATGATGAAAATTCTAATACACAGAAAAGATAAAAGCTTACTAGGGGTCCATATAATCGGTGAGGGGGCTTCAGAGTTAATTCACATAGGTCAGACGGTAATGGGCTTGAATGGTACTTTAAATTACCTTTTAGATGTAGTTTTTAACTTCCCTACGTTAGCTGAATCTTACAAAATCGCTGCTTACAATTGTTTCAATAAGCTTACTGCAGCGGAAGAGTTGTAGCTTTATTCTAGTGGAATAAGCTCACCCACTTTGTCGCAAGAGATAGCAAAAAGTTTGTCACCTATTTTTACTGTACCACTCTTACAACCAATTTCCTTTTTGTTTTCAACCTGGTAGTTAGGATCTGTTATAAACCTATCAGACACTGCTTCCACTTTAGGAACCCCGGAATCATCAGGGGCCCTCATAATCAAACCCAATCTACCAGATTGTTTTGCCGTTTGAATGACCAATGCTTCCTCAGGAGTGACCTCTAAAGTTAGGGTGGTTCTTCTAGGCTGAGATTTCCTAGCTTCAGGCCCTTTACCAGCGGAAAAAACTGTTGGATCACCACCTAATGATAAAACTCTAGCATTGTGAACAATAATTCTTGTCTCAAGTGATTTATTTTTGGGGTTACGGTAGGTTAACGTCACATCAACTCTAGTCCCAGGTCTTGCGAAACCCTCCACAGAAGTTGTTTCATCAACCTCTATTGATACTGCCCTCATACCTGGACTCAAAGGTAAAGAAACAACTATAGGCTCACTCGATATTTGCCTGAATCTTAACGGAGTACCAGGCTCTAACACCTCTACCGTATAAAAGTTCATTACATCCTTCAAGTTAGTAACTGCATCCTCAAAAACCTGATTTTTAGGCCAAAGAACCTCCCTAAATCTGACCGTTGATAATTGTACGCCTACAGGAACACTTTTCTCAGGCGTATACAAGGTAACTGTTAGGGGCTCTGCCATTGAAACTGTCGATTTAGAAACTTTTTTAAGTGAAGTTAAACTGTAAATTGTAATCAAGACTGTAAGAACCATGAAAATAGCTACAATACTTAGTATTTTTAGTCTAAAAGAGACTGAACTTAATCTTCGAGTTTTCTGGAGCATCTAATGAAATTATAATACTTTTTAATATCGGTAAGTGTTTTTATTTTTTAAAACTTTTTTGCTAAGTTTTTTGATCGTATCCTGTGTCAAATCCTCAAACCTTCCCAAAGTTTCCTCAAAATTAGTCGAACCTCGTAAATTAGAAAACCGAGATGCACTAATTATAAATGTGCCTGATAAATTCAGACAGGCGCAAAATTTGAGAGTGATTTTTAAGTGTAGTAATAAAAGTGAACTAGTTGTTCAGACATTGAATGAAGAATCAAGATTCTCGATTAGTGATAATTATTATATTTTTGTTCAAGAGCCAGCAGATTGTTTAGTTGATTCGGTTAAGCTTGTTTTTGATAATACAGAGTCAGATTGGATAGTAGTTCAATAGGGTATTAATAAAAGGATTTAGGGTTAAATGACAATACTATAAAATTTTTGTATGAATTTAAAAAGACAACTTAAAGCTGCCTGCATCGCAAGTGCAGACAAAGGTATAAATGTAAGCAAAATTTTAGATATCTTACAAATTAATTTAACGGAATTATTACAGCTGGTAGATGAGATTAACCAAGAAGATGATGTTATTCAACTTAAGTTTACAGGGAAAAAAATTTTTGCGAATATTAAAGCTGAATATTTTGATTTATTGAAAAAACTTGATCTCATCTCAGAAACAAAATTATCCCCTTCCTTACAAGAGACATTAGCGATAGTAGCTTATCTATCTCCTTGTAAAAAATCTGAAATAGACTTTATAAGAGGAGTTGAATCTAGTCACACTATTCTCTCCCTGATGAATTTAGGTTACATACAAAAAACGGGTGATGATCAATATGAACTTAGTGAGAAAGCATTATCTCACATGCAAATAACTGAACCTTCTGAACTTCCAAACTACGATTTGATCAGAAGTGAGTTTCAAGTTAAGCTCCAAAATTTGAAATTATAATCTAGATTAACCATTTATACTTGTTGTTAAATTTAAAGATATGAAAATCGATTTAAAATTTCTAAGAGATTTGGTTCTAACTCCATCTCCCACGGGTTTTGAGCATAGGATACAGTCGGTAGTAATGGAATATTCTAAAAAGTTTGCATCAACTGTTAACTCAGACAATCATGGCAATTTTTATGCATGTGTGAATCCAAATGGTTCACCTAAGGTAATGGTTGCAGGTCATTGTGACCAAATTGGTTTTATGGTAAAAAAAATTTCTAAGGAAGGTTTTATACATGTAACAGCTCTCGGTGGTATTGATCCCGGAGTCCTACCCGGTTCGAGGGTTGAGATCCACTCCTCCAAGGGTAAAATTGAAGGAGTTTTTGGAAGAAAGCCAATTCATTTGCAATCGAATGAGGAAAGACAAAAAATGAGTTTAGAGCTCAGTAAAATGTGGATAGATATTGGAGCAAAAAACAAGCAAGAAGCGGAAAAGTATGTAAAAATTGGTGATCCTGTGACTTTTAAGCTTGAGCTCCTAGAACTAAAAAACGATCTTATTTGTGCTCCTGGATTAGATGATAAAGTTGGAGTATTTGTGGCATTTGAAGCGTTGAGGATTCTATCAACAAAAAAAATTAAATGTGCTTATTATGCCGTCAGCACAGTGCAAGAAGAGATAGGATTACGTGGTGCTAAAACTAGCTCTTTTTCAATAGAGCCAGATATTGGATTTGCTGTTGATGTGACTTTTTCATCCGATAATCCTGGAAGCGATGAGAATAAGATTTCGGAGGTTAAACTTGGTCAAGGACCAGCAATTGTTGTGGGGCCTAACGCAAATTTAAAAGTTAATGAACTATTATTTGAAGTTGCCTCAAAAAGGAAAATAAAATACCAACTTGATCCGGTTGGAGGAGCATTAGGGAATGATGCGAATGCAATCCAAGTAAACAAATCTGGGGTAGCCACTGGAAGTATTGGGATCCCTAACAGATATATGCATACTCAGGCTGAAATTTGCTCAAGCTATGATCTTCAACAGGCTGTTGATCTGTTGGTGGAATTTTGTTTAGCTCTAAATTCTAAATCAACTTTTAAACCGTTGCCGATTTGACACAGGAAGAAAGCTTCATTGAAGAAAAGGCATTAAGTGTGTCCATTTGCAACCATCTTTTTGCTATTCTACAGGGAGAATACGCAAAACTAAAAGCTAGTGAAAGTTTACAGGTTGATTTCCCTGAGCACAGAAGATCGCCATTTGAGCTTTATGATTTAGAGATTCACATCGCTGAATTAATTGAATGGGCTCAGCTTGCAGAAAATGGAAAAACCCTTTTTAAAAAAGATTGGGGTGAAAATTTAAAAACGATAGCAGCGAAGAAAACATTTTCTCTACTGGATAAATCTTTGCAAATTAACTTATCTGACTCAGAATTCGCTAGTGAACTGGAATCTAAATTTTTTGATACTAAATCAGATCTGGTTAAAACTAAGCTCGCAATGTGTTTATTGGCTAAAAAACACTATGTTCGTGATAATTTTGGAAAATTTGAACACATCGTAAAAGGTGATTTAGAATCAATTCAAATTCAACAAAATGTTAACCTACAAATACTAAATGATTTAATACTAGATTTTGACAATAAATATCCTTTTAGTGATGAAATATATCAAGCGATCAGAGAGGAGCTGGCCTGGAGTGAGAGGCTTTTCAAAGTTTATGCGAATCAATCAAAAATAAAAAAATGTTTGTTTCGTCCCCCAAGATATAAAGATACCATAATTCCAGAGAATCAAATTCCTCTTTGGGAAAAAACCGGGTTCCCTTTAATAGTTGCTTCAAATTGGTTTTGCTATAATTTCTCGCCTGAGGAGGCTTTAGAATGGTCTTCATTTGGTATTCAAGAC
>CALHSA010000015.1 GCA_938038205.1 uncultured bacterium
CTAATGATTTGAATAATTTACCATGCCTTTCATCAAATAAAATCCGAGCTACCACAGAAGCGCATATATCTTCTGGATCTGGATATACACCTTTTTTAAAAGCAGCCATTATAGCTTTCGTTCCAAAATTCTTCTTTTCTAACATAAAATTTGGAAATCTTTTCACAGAGTTCAATTGAGTTGGAATTTTCCCTGTATTTGGAATTTTTAACAGCTCTGGTTTAATAATTTTCTCAAAATCATCATTACTAACATTCCCTATAATCACAAAAACAATATTAGATCCATAGTAGTTTTGTCTATGAAACTCAAGCAAATCTTGAGGGGTTAGCTGCATCAGGTGCTCTTTATATCCAATCACAGGATAGCGATAAGGATGATCAGGAAAACTTTTAAAAATAATATGCTCGTACATTTTGCCCAGTGGATTGTTGTCTATCCTCATACTTCTCTCTTGAAATATAACACGCACCTCTTCATAAAATTGTCTCGGCACCGGATTAATAAGTCTGTCAACTTCAAGATTTATCCAACGCGACAAAGATTCAGAGGGGTATCTGCCCGTGTAAACTGTAAAATCAGCACTGGTATAAGCATTTAGATCAATTCCGCCAAGATTTGCTAAATTTGCCATAAATTCCTCAGGTTTTGAAATCTCTTTAAGTTTTTCCCGTAAGAGTTTTAGCTCAAGTTGCTCTTTTTTTGTAATCTTTCCTTTGATTAATTTTGATTCCAGAAGCCACGCTCTATCGAGAAGACTTTTTTCTAAGTCATAGTTTTTGGTTCCAACCGTTTTAGTGCCCTTAAAAGCAAGGTGTTCAAAAAGATGAGATATTCCTTTTTTTCCTACAGGTTCATCAATGGAACCTACCTTGATAGCAACTACTGAGGCAAAGGTAGGAGAATGAGTTTCATTGAGAAGAACTACCCGTACCCCATTTTCAAGCGTAAAATAATTAGTCTGTTTAACTTTACCCAAAATCAAAGACACTTCATCAGAGATCAAAACACTGAAAATAAAAAAAAGAACCACTCTTGTAATCATTTTGTTGCTACCAAATCTTTAATAAAGCTTACTTTCTTTACGACATGGTCCTCAACCCATCTCAAGTCCTCCCATTCCCTGTTATTGACCGGATGACCCCAGAGGGAGATCTGATGACCAATAAAATCAGATGTAAGGTTAGACGTAAAACCTAAAACTTGATTCTTTTTAACCTTTGATCTCACAGGCACCTGTAGATACTCAACAGGATAAATATGACTTCGAAATCCACAACCATAATTTATTACCAAGGTTTGATTATCGTAATCCTCAATAAAACCGTCAAATGGTGAAACAATATCAGAAGAGGTTTGATTTATAACAAATATGTCAGCATTTAAATAGATCTCATTCCCAATTTCTGAATACAAACCCTGACCAAAAGTTGCATAGTAAGTTCCTTTGGAAACTGGCTTAATGAAAGAAGAATTAAAATTGCACGGCTCTACAGCCACACTTTCACAATCTTCAAATTTGAATGATGATGAAGAGAATGATAAAACTTTTGAAATCGCATTGACTTTTCTAAAAGCTAAGTTTGAAACTCTAGTTAGCCTTGGTTTTAAATTCAGAACTAAGTATGGGAAACGGTATGCATACAGATCGAAGTTTTTTGCGTAAGAAACAAGAACAACTTTACTAGGTGAGGATATATCTAAAGAAAAAAAGCTTCCTTTAATTGCTTTCTTAGTTTGAATCCCAAAATTAGATGCTGGCATACCCGGGAAAAACCTACCTTTGTCCACTAATACGCATTCACATAAGGAAGCATCATTTAGTACTTCATAAAACAATAATTCTACGCCTCCTTGCCTAACATTATGCATGTTGGTGATTGGTGTTATTCTTGGCTTGGTAAAATCTATATAAAACTCAAAATCTTTAACTGACCTGTTAGCTCGTATAGATGAATCAAAAGCTGAGACTCGAATTAAATAGGAGCCTTGCCTTAAAAAATCTTTTTGTGGATCAATCCGAAGTTTTACTCTTGTTGTTCTACTGCGCTTTGCATCAATCACCTTCTCATTTAATTTCCTTTTGCCTTGAAATAGCTGATACCTAATTTTTCCAATCCCAGAAGCATCCTCAATTCTATAAACAAACTCAAAACCATTTAAACCCACAAATTTGGCATAACTTTCTGGAACTACCTCAGGGGGGTAAATATCAAAAAAAGAGTGCAGTCCTCCAAATGAAAGATGTGCCAAACCAAGCGCTAAAAAAAGTGAAAGAGTAAATAGGTATATCCGTCTCACTCTTTAAGTGGTTGTAAGCTTAAGCCACTTCTTCTTATTAAACCTGTCAAAACGGTACCATAGCCAATCTCTATAAAGTTTTCGACGTTATACTTTGACACTGCATAGTTCAAGCAATCTATGAATCTTACGGGGGATACAATCTGATCTGCAAGGAAATTTTTTATTAAAACAGGATCTTCCGGGTACTCTTTTACAAAAGCATTTGAGATGACCGGGATTTTTGGGGAGGAAAAGTTAATTCCCTCTAGTAGTCTAAAAAATTTTTCTCTAGCTGGCATCAAAAGCGGCGTATGAAAAGGCGCACTAACCTGAAGTCTAACCATTTTGGCACCTTTGACTTGTTTTACTCTCTCCTCAAAAGGAATTAATTTTTCAATCAAACCTGCTACTACTATTTGTGATGGAGTATTGTAGTTAGCAACGAATAGCTCATAAGATTCAACAAAACCTAATATCTCCTCAAGCTTATCGTAAATTATAGCTGTCATTCCACCTACTCCCTCGGGAACTGCATCCTGCATAAACTCTCCTCGTTTATGAGCTAGGTAAACGGCTGTCTCAAAATTAATAACCCCAGAGATTAGTAGTGCCGTAAGCTCTCCCAAACTGTGACCTAATAAACAATCAAATTTTAATTTATCGTAGTGCTTTAACCAGTAAGCATAGCTAACTGACAAAATTGCAGGTTGCGCCCACTTGGTGAGAGTTAGTTTCTCTATCGGGCCATTTACAATAAGATCTAACAAATCAAAGTTAAGAACACTATTAGCTGACTGAAAAATGGTTTGAGCAATATCCATTACGTCTTCAACCATATTAACAGCCTGACTACCCTGCCCCGGAAAAAGTCCAAGTAATTTCATAAAAATGTAATAAAAAATTTTAATAATTTGACGACAAATATAATAGTCAAAGGTGGGTGTTACAAACGAAATCCCTAGAATTAAAGTACTTATTGCAGATGATAATCCTGTAATACGCTCTCAACTCGAAAAGTCCCTTAATGACTCTTTTGAAGTTTTTACAGCCAAAAACGGGAGCGAGGCTTTAGAAATTATAAAAGAAAAAGGCTGCCATGTTCTAATAACTGATATCATCATGCCGGAGATCAGCGGGCTAGATTTAATTCAGTCACTAAAAGATGTTCCTAAAAAACCTGCAATCTTAGTAATCTCTGGGGTTAATGACCCGAACATCAGAGCAGAGCTCTATTACAACGGAGCTATTGGCTTTATAAATAAGCCGTTCTCCCCCGAAGAGATTAGACAAAGCATATTTAATCTCTTAAGTGTTGAAAAAACTGTATCAGATAGCCTCGAAAATATAAAAAATACTTTCGCCACCGTTTTAACTCATGAATTAAGAACACCGCTCGTTGCAATCTCGGCAGGTTCCGAGGTTCTAATTAAAGAGGTCGATAATCCGACTTTGGTTAATATAATTCAGTCAATAAAAAAAAGCGGCCAAAGATTAGAAAAGTTAATATCCAATATGACCATTTTTCAGCAAATACAACTAGGCATCGTCGGCAAGCTTGCAAATCAGCGTAAAGGGCTTTTTTCAATAGAAAACATTATTAACAAGAGCATGCGGCTTTTGTATGAGGATATTATCGAGGTGTCTCCAGTTTTCGTATTCAAAGGGGATTATTTTTCAGCAAAAATTGAAGTTAATGAGAACCAGATTACAACAGCTTTGTCAAAAATCTTTGAAAACTGTTTAAAATTCTCAAAGCCTAAGCCCGTAATTCAGGTAGAAACAGCCATTGAAGGCCAACAGGACTCTTTAGAGGTTATCTTAAATATAACCAGTTTGAATTCAAAATACCCAGCTGGATATGATGAAACTAAAATACAACCTTTTTATCAGCCTGAAAGAAAAACCTTAGAGCAACAAGGTGCTGGACTTGGTTTGTACATAGCAAAAGTTCTAACCATTATTAATAATGGAAAATTCAAAATCTTTAACTCTGAAAAAGGGGCAGTTAGTCAGTTTAGATTTACCCTTAAAAATTAGCTTTTTTTCATTTTTTTCTCAAATAGATTCTTTGGATGCCTTAATTTTCTCAAAGCTTTAGCCTCAATTTGCCTAATTCTTTCTCTAGTAACATTAAAACTTTCTCCCACCTCCTCAAGAGTATGGTCACGAGGTTCTCCAATCCCAAACCTCATCCTGAGAACCTTTTCCTCTCTCGGAGTTAGGTAAGAGAGTATCTTCCTTGTCTGCTCTTGAAGATCAAGATTGAATACCTGATTTTGTGGGGAAACAAACTTCTTGTCCTCGATAAAATCAGCAAGCGTTGAGTCTTCATCTTTACCAACTGGTGTTTCAATTGATATTGGTTCCTTAGCAATTTTTAGTACTTTAATTACCTTATCAACAGGCATCCCAGTTGCCTCCGATAATTCCTCAGGAGTAGGATCTCTACCTAATTTCTGAATTAATGAGCGCATAGCTCTAACTAGCTTGTTTATAGTTTCAATCATATGGACTGGGATTCTTATAATTCGTGCCTGATCAGCTATTGCTCTTGTTATAGCTTGTCTAATCCACCATGTTGCATAAGTTGAGAACTTGTAACCTCTCTGCCATTCAAATTTATCAACAGCTTTCATCAACCCAATATTACCCTCCTGGATTAAATCAAGGAATTGTAATCCCCTGTTGGTGTATTTCTTTGCTATGCTGACCACAAGTCTTAGGTTTGATTGAATGAGTATTTTTTTAGCTTCCGCAGCTTTTGAGTCGTGATGAAAAACGTTTTGAGCTTCAGAGATAAATTCAAAAATGGGGAGCATAACCGAATTTTCAAAATCACTTAACTCATTAAGCACTTCTTCAAGTTCACAAGAGGTTTTTTTAGATTTTACTGTAGCTAAAGCCTTTCCTTTAGATTTATTTTTATAAAAATGTTTAAGCTTGTATAAACCCCTTAAATCGGTCTTGAAATTCTGTTCTAAAATATGAATTTTCTCTTTGATTTCTTCGGCTTTGCTAAGAAGTTGTTTTAAATTTGTTAAATATTCTTGTGTAAGTTTTGCGGTTAACCCTATAGCTTTAACAGCCTCTGCTAGCTTATTTCTCAAAGAATTATACTTAGCGAGTAACTTATCTAAAGCTGCCTTACTTATACTCCTCTTCCTCAGATTGGTTTTATAAAATGACTCTACCTTGGCAAGAATTTTCTCAACCAAAGATATTTTTTTCAAAAAATCATTTCTTAAACGCTCTTCAACTGCATCAGGTCCCTTATCCTCCGAGGTTTCCTCTTTTAAAAAATCATCCTCCTGATCGTCCTCCTCTAAAAAATAATGTTTAAGATTAATTGATCCTTCCTCAACTTTTTTCTTTAATGCAATCAAAAATTTTGCGGTATACGGAATTCTACTAATACCCTCTTCAACACCTTTTTTACCTTCCTCAATGGTCTTGGCCAAGGCTACTTCTCCTTCCCTGGTCAGGAGATCTATATTACCCATCTCTCGAAGGTAAAGCTTAACAGGATCAGCTAATCGAGTATCTTTTTCTAAATCCTCCTCCGGTTTCTCCTCTTCCTGTATACCCTCTTTCAATGCTTCATCTTTTTCAGAGCCTTCTTCCAACTCAAACGACAATAACGAGGAAATATCCTCAGATAGTGCATCATCTAAACGTAAGTCAAAATTATCTTCGTCCGACTCCTCCTCTACATTCGTTCTGAATAAATATGGAAACTGTTCTTGTTCCTCTTCATGATTATTCTCAGTCTCACTATCATCAAAATAAGATACCCTCCCGTACTTTGGCTTCAGTCTTTTTGTTCGCAACTTCTTTTTTAGTCTCTCTATCTTTTTTCGAATTTCTGTTTTGCGTTTCATGAGATGTAAATTATTATAAGGCTAGTTTTTAAAAGTGTCTATTAAATCTACAAAATTATCAAATCTTATTTTTATATCATATCTTAATTATTTTACAACGGGAATTATTATTATCTTAGGTTTTACTGTTAAATCGTTTAGCGCTGGTTCTGCCTGCGGAGCCCACTGGCCGCTATGCCCAGCAATATTTACAGAGCCTAATATTAAAGTTTATCTTGAGTTTAGTCATCGTTTTTTTACTTTACTTGGAATCGTCTTGTTTGTTTTTCAATTATTTTTAGCAATAAGAGCTAAAGCTAGCAAAATTTTCTACTGGTTTAAAATAATTGGAATCTTGCTCTTAATTGAGAGCCTAATAGGGGCTGTAATCGTGATTTTCAAACTGCCCGATAGCGTTCTAAACCTCCACAAAACAATCTTGTATTTGATACATCCCATAGTAAGCATTTTACTTTTTGCCAGTTTAGGCTTAATATGCGCTCAGTTAAAACAAAACCTCTCGGTTAAGGATAAATTAGGATGGTTAATGTTTTTAATTGCTATGATGGTTACGGGAGCTTTAAACTCCTTAGTTTTGAATGATAAACATGTATTCATTTTATCCAGGTTAGAGGTACTTTTAATCTACCTATCAAAGCCATACTTGTTTTTACATCCTTTCTTAGGACTAGTTGGTCTGATTATCGCCCTTAAACATTCAAATCTTAAATTTGTATACTCTTTATTTACAGCTTTATTGACTGGTTTTTTAATTCCAATTTTTCACATCAAAGTGATATCCATAATTCATTTTTTTTCATTTCTTCTAGTTGTTCATTACCTTATCTTTTCTAAAAAATAGTTTTATTTAAAAAATCTTCTCATTTCCGAAAATTTAGATATGTTAACTCAGTCTTTTCTAGATTTTATCTAAAAAAAAAATTTGGGTATCGTAGATGAAAATCAGCCACTGGAATCCCAGAATATAAAGTGGGACGATTTAGTTACTGAGCTTGCAAAAGAGTTAAAACTTGATATCTTTAAGCCGGATCCCTTATTCCTTGCATCAGCATCCTCAATCTTAAGCTCAGATTTGTTTGAAAAAATCTCTCTAGATCGATGGCAAGAGAATTTTAGTTTTGTCATTCATAATTTGGATGACGAGATTTCAATATGCGTAGTTGATCCATTTAATATTGAGTGGGTAAATTTGGTGAGATTTTTGACAAATAAAGAGGTCAAAATCTCACTTATTTCCTTTCCTGATTTGTTACTGGTTTACAGGTCCCTTGATACAAACTATAAATTTGCACCGGATGATTCTAGTGATGGGTCACAGCTTACTGTGCTCAAAAGAGATAGAAATTCTGAAGCTATTTCCGTTAAGTTTTTAGACCAGTTGATTTTGGATGCTACTCTAAAAGGTGCCACTGATATTCACTTAATACCTGGAGAGAATACAACTGATGTAAAATTCCGACTAAACGGTGAGCTAGTTGAAAGAATAAAAATACCAAACAAGCTATCTAGGAATATATGTTATAGATTAAAATCGTTGGCTAATTTAGATGTTGCCAATTCAATAATCCCTCAAGATGGAAGTTTACGTTATGATGATGGTTTTAAGATTCACGAATTGAGACTTAGTTTTATTCCTTCAGATTACGGAGAAAGTCTGGTCATTCGAATTTTAGGAGCCCAAGCCTCTAATATAAACCTAGACTCTCTGGGGCTATCAGAGTCTGAAATAAAAGTTGTAAAATCTGCGCTTCTTAAATCTAGTGGCTTAATAGTAGTATCTGGACCAACTGGTGCAGGCAAAACGACCACGCTATACTCCTTAATTAAATTTTTGAATGATGGGAAAAGAAAAATAGTTACAATAGAGGATCCGGTTGAGTATCGACTTGAAGGGATTTCGCAGTTTCAAGTTAACGAAAAACAGGGTTTAACATTTGCAAAGTTTTTAAAAAGCTCCTTAAGACATGATCCAGATGTAATTTTAGTTGGAGAGCTTCGAGATTCTGAAACAGCAAAAATTTGCATTCATGCAGCTCAAACAGGTCATTTAGTACTAACTACACTACATGCTAATTCAGCTGTTGGAGTTATCACTAGATTACTGAATTTAGAGGTATCAAGGATAGATTTAAGCTCAGTTCTGAGTATTGTTATTTACCAGAGGCTCATTAAGACAAAACTGGGAGAACGAAAGCCAATCTTTGAAGTACTGAAGATTGATAAAGATTTATCTCAGCTCATTAGCAAGGGTGCAACTGAGCTAGAGATCGAGGAAAGCGCAAGATTAAAAGGATACACAAATCTTTATACAAAAGTATCAAATCTATACTATAGTGATGAGATAAGTGAGGAGGAATTTCGAAAATTTGAGTTGGATAACTATAGATCAGGTAGTAAGCAAAAACCATTAATCTTGTTGGTAGAAGACAACGAAGATACAGCCTTGATTTTTAAAAAGCTTTTGGAAGATCGATATTTTGATGTAGAGATAGCAAAAGATGGATTAGATGCTCTTGAGAAACTCAGCTCAATTCGACCTGACCTAATTGTATCTGACATTATGATGCCTAGAATGTCTGGTATTGAGCTTGTCAAAAAAATAAGAACTCAACTTGGTCTCACCAAGATCCCAGTGGTTATGTTAACAGCAGTAGACACTGATGAGAATGAACTTAAAAGTTTTGAATTAGGAGCGAGTGATTTTGTTCCAAAAATAGAAGATCCTCAAATTATTATCGCAAGATTAGAGCGCTTCTTGCGTCAGAATTAGCCTCGAAGCAACTGAAGTGCTAATGATGGTTGCTGATTAGCCTGAGCTAATACAGCTGTTGCTGCTTGTTGTAATATTGTTAATCTCGCCAATTCAGCAGCCTCTGCTGCAACATCAGCATCTCTAATCGCACTCTCTGCTCGAGCAAAGTTCTCCTTGCTTGATTGTAAGTTACGTATAGCTGCCTCTAATCTGCTCTCTGCTGAACCCAAGGTTCCCCTTTGCCTATTACAGATTGCTATTGCAGATCTAAGAGCATCCAAAGCTGATCTTGCAGCAACCTGAGAATCCTGATTCGTTGCCCCCATTATCGAGTAAATGTGGGCAGAGCTACCAGCATTAGCAAGGTTCAATGCTTGAAGAGTAGCCTCTATGCCAGAGTAAGTTATTTGACTTAAAGAGGAACCATCTAATCCAACTTGTAAAGTAACCGTTCCTCCTCCTGATAACAGTCTTAAACCATTGAACTCAGTGGTTAATGCGATTCTTTCAATCTCACTCATCAACTCATGGAATTCTCTACTCAAGGCAGACCTTTGAACATTATCATATACACCATTAGCGGATTGTTCGGCTAGCTCAGCAAGCCTAGTGAGTATTCTTGAGATCTGATCAATAGCAGCATCAGTTATCGCAACTATTGAAATTCCATCATTCGCGTTTCTAATCGCTACCGCAGAAAGTTTTTGATCAGCTTTTAAACTTTCAGCTATCGCTAAACCAGCTGCATCATCCTTGGCTCTGTTGATTCTAAGCCCTGATGATAACCTTGCATATGTTGTGTTTAAACCCTCCGTTGCAGCGTACAGATTTCTTTGTGCTTGCAACGAAGCTAAATTTGTTCGAATATTTAGGCTCATTTTTTATCCCCTAAGCAATGCTAAGGCAAGTGATGGTTGTTGGTTAGCTTGCGCTAAAACTGCCGTGCCAGCTTGCTGTAGTATTGTTAATCTAGCTAACTCTGCAGCCTCCGCAGCAACATCTGCATCTCTTATTCTAGCCTCTGCTGCCATAAAATTCTCACGAGCTACTTGTAGATTTCGAATAGCAACATTCAATCGACTTTCTGCTGCACCAAGCGCACCCCTGTTTCTATTAACAGATGCTATAGCAGCATTTATTGCATCTAGAGCGCTTCTCGCAGCTACCTGGGAATCTAAATTAGTTGCCCCAATAATCGAGTATTGAGGTGTACTGGATCCAGGAGCAGCAAGATTTAAGGCTTGCAAAGTTGCAGCAACGCCTGTAATGCTTATTTGAGATAATGAACTCCCATCAAAGCCCACTTGGAACACCACTGTGTTAGTTCCAGAAATCAATCTTAAGCCATTAAAAGTTGTGGTATGCGCTATCCTCTCAATTTCACTTTGCAAAGCTATGAACTCATTATTTAAAGCGGAGCGTTGCACATTGTCATAAACACCATTTGCAGACTGCTCAGCTAATTCTGCAAGACGAGTTAATACATTCGCGATCTGGGCTATTGCCTGATCTGCTATTGCAATTATTGATATTCCATCATTCGCATTCCGAATCGCTACTGATGCAATCCTTGCATCGGCCTTAAGGCTCTCAGCAATCGCTAAACCAGCAGCATCGTCAGATGCCCTGTTAATCCTCAACCCAGAACCCAAACGTTCAAAGGTTGTTTGAAGTTTTTGCGTTGTATCATATAAATTCCTTTGCCCTGTAATTGAAGCTATATTTGTCCTTATATTGATGGTCATTTTTTCCTAGTTTTGTGAAGAAGCAAAGTTTAGACCAGGGCTTCTTGCGTCAAAATTTTGTTTTATGTGAAGAACTTTTTTCACGTAATCCTGGGTAATCCTCGGTAGAAAGGGTTCAACATTAGAAAAAATTGCCGGATCTAATCCCTTCTCCTTGGCAACATTTTGAGCTAAAGCTACTCTACCCTCTCCAGCATTAAAAGCTGCTATAGCAAATTTTTCCAAATCCGACTCGGTTGCTGCAGCAAATGTTTTGTATCCATTAGTTAGTTTTGTTGAGGTTTGAAATAAATTAAATAAATACTCAAAATAAGAGGTTCCATATCTGATGTTTTGAATAGGATTGAATGGATCATAGGACTCACCATCATTTAAGCGCTCCTTAACCGTATAACCCGTTTTATCCAAAAGCTGAAATAAGCCTTTACTCTCATAACCATCTTTGCTAACCGCAAGTGGATTGAAATTAGATTCAGTCTTAATAATTGCCATTAGAGTTTTTTTGTAACTTGTAAAGTTGGGGTTAGAAATATGGTTTCCTAATAACTGCTCAATTTTTCGTTTTCTACTCTCATAATCTAACTCTAAAAGTTCTCGTACTTTCTCTTTATTTACTCTCGTTATTATTGCAGGCTCATCTTTAGAGGGTTTCTTTAATTCAATATAGGAAAAATGTTGCTCTATGTTACTGTTATTTTTTTCATCAGAACGATATTCAGGATCGATAGATACTTCGTGAAAAATTGCCTCTCTAATAGTTTTATTCTCACTAATACTCTTTGAAGGTTCATCTAACGGAGCTTGGAGCTTCCCCTTTATTGAACGTCCGGCTACTTGCGGAAAAGATGAGAGTTTTGATAAATCCAAGCTTATTGAATTCCAATCAAAATTTATTCCATAAACTTACGTCAAATCGTTGACTTTATATAGTTCTCAGTGTGCTTTTCAAACTTTTATTAAAAAAGAACGAGTCTCATCTCTATGTTTTCTCAAATAATCAACAAACGGAGTGCCCCCAGTTCCAACATTTGTAGGGTTTAGGTTAGATTTTTGACTTTGTGAATAAATGTAATCTATAGCATATTGTAAATGAATCGATCTAAAATCACTTAGTTCCATAATTACTTCATTGTATAAATCAATTACTTCCATTGACATTTTAAGCACAAATTCTCTTACAGAAACCGTTCCTTCAAGGCGCTCAAGGAAGTTTCTATGACTTTTTGGCATATACTCTCTCATTTCAAGCAGATATACCTTCAATGGATCATCTTGATGGGTTATACCCAGAACAGCATCAAAACATGGAATAATAGTGCTTTGAGCTCCAGTTTCCCCTCTAAAAAACTTTGGTTCATTCCAAACTCCTTCATAAATGATTCCATTAGGTAAACTTGGATTGTTCTTCCAACCAAAAATGTAAGGCCTAACACGGTTATAATAAATATACGGATCACACTTCTCCGGCATACGTTTCAAGGTCGCATTTATATGCTTTAGACTTTCCAGCATATCTTGTAGCAACCAACTAACCCCTTCAGGATCTGGGTTTTCAAGCCATTTACAAAAAGCATTGACAGCCTTTGACGCTTGGTATTCAATTTGTATGTGAATCATCACGAACCAGTCTTCATCCTGCCCACCAAGAAAATTCTGTAATAACGCAAGATTGTTCAAAGATATTTCTTCCTGAGGGTCTAATCTTCGCCAATTATGTAAGGCATAAGAGGCGTAAGAGAGCACTGGGGGTCTTCCTAATTTATCAGCTAACCCCACCAAACACCTTGAAAGGTTCTCCGGAATTTTCTGAGCTACATCCTCACTCTCAAATACATATCCGTGTGTTAAAAATGAGGCAGTAATAAAAGCTCTCTCTAAAACCCTCTCGTCTGATTCTTCTAAAAAATTAGGGAAATCTGCTTGAATTACCTCTTTTCGAACTCTTCTATTTACTAGCAATTTTGGTAGTTCTTTGCCAAGCTGGTTTAGTGTCTCATACTGAGGAGGGAGCGAAATTAATGGATCAGAGGGAGGCAGAAAACCTCTCGTAAACATTGTTAAAATTTTATATCCTCAATTTAGAAAAACCTACAAAATTTTGCTAAAATTATTGGACTAAAATGTCAAAGAAAAAGGTAAGCTTAGATAGTAAATTTTCGAGTAAAACTGAATTTTTGATGATGAAAAAAGATATAATTTCACAATATGGAACGCCAGGGTCTGTCTCTGCTCAGATAGCTTTACTCACTGCTAGAATTCAATATTTGAGTGAGCACTTAAAAAACCATAAGAAAGATCATTCATCAAGACGTGGTTTGCTGAAGTTAGTGGGTCAACGAAAAAGACTGTTGAATTACGTCAGAGAAACCGATTACGAAAAATTTTTAGATTTAAAGTCTCAGCTTGGTATACGGTAACTTTGAATGCAAAAATCTGACTTTGAAATAAATTTATCTGAGTACGCTAGGCAAGCTAGAGGATCTTGTTTATTAAGAAAAAATGAGTCGGTTGTTCTTGCTACAGTTGTAAGGAGTGATGAATCAAGGTCTTTAGGATTCCTTCCGTTAACGGTTGATTATTTGGAAAGATCGTATTCTGCTGGCAAAATACCAGGTGGTTTTTTTAGAAGAGAAGGTAGGTTATCTGAACGTGAAACTCTAGTATCGAGAATCATAGATAGATCAATAAGGCCGAATTTTCCAAAAGGTTACGATCTAGAAACTCAGGTTGTTGTTCTTGTTCTTTCAGTTGATGAAACTGCTGATCCAGATATCTTAGCAGTAAACGCTGTATCTTTGGCTTTAATGTCAAGTGATATTCCATTTAATGGACCTATTGGCTGTGTAAGGGTTTGCAGGGTGGACGGCCAAATAGTAGTTAATCCCCCTCTTCAGGATCAAAAAAGGGCCACGTTAAATTTTGTTGTATCCGGATCAAAAGATTCAATATGCATGGTTGAGGGCGAGGCTCTTGAGGAAGACGAGAAAATAGTAATTGATGCAATTACCATCGCACATGAAGAGATAAAAAGGATATGTGATATTCAAGCCTCAGTATTACCTAACACTGAAAAGTTAGCAATTGAGACCAAGAATTTCTCTGAGCAGTTCTCCAATGAGTTATACAATCACGTATACGACAACCTAGTGAAAGCTCTGAGCACCCCTGAGAAAGCAGAGAGGAGAAAGTTGCTAAAAGAAACTAGAGAAGCTGCTATAAACTTTTTTTTAAACCACAAAGAAGCAAATGAATTTACTGTCGGAGATGTAGAGGAGCTTTTTGATAGCTTTGTAAGAAAAGTTGCAAGAGATTTTATTCTTACTCAAAACCGTCGAATAGATGGAAGAGAACTAAATGACATAAGACCTTTAGATCTCAAAATTGGATTACTCCCTAGAACTCATGGATCAGCGATGTTTAGGCGGGGAGAAACTCAAGCATTGGTCGTAGCCACTTTAGGAACATTTTCTGAAGCTCAAAAGCTTGATTACGCTTTTGGAGATGAGGTTAAAACGTTCATGTTACACTATAACTTTCCAGGCTTCTCAGTTGGTGAAGTAAAGGCGCTAAGAGCACCTAGCCGACGAGAAGTTGGTCATGGGTTTTTAGCAGAGAGAGCTCTCAAAGCAGTTATACCTGATACTGAAGATTTTCCGTACGTAATTCGGATCGTATCTGAAATTTTAGAAAGCAATGGTTCAAGCTCTATGGCTACTGTATGTGGTGGAAGTTTAGCTTTAATGGATGCTGGGGTACCTATTAAAAATCACGTAGCCGGGATAGCGATGGGTTTAATCAAAGAGGGGAGTGAGTACAAAATATTAACTGATATTTTAGGAGATGAAGATCATTTGGGAGATATGGATTTCAAAGTTTGCGGAACTAGGAATGGAATAACTGCCCTACAAATGGATATAAAGATTCCAGAGGGGTTGCCTCGAGAAATTTTAGCCGAGGCTTTAAAACAAGCTAAACATGCAAGAGAAACAATACTAGACCAAATGGAGGCGGTAATAAGCAAACCTAGAGATTCAGTGAGTAGTTATGCTCCTCAATTTCGGGATCTAAAAATAAATCCAGATAAAATAAAAATTCTGATAGGACCTGGGGGCAAGACAATAAGATCCATCACAGAAACTTTCAACGTAAAAATTGACGTTGAGCAAACAGGAGACATTACAGTGTATGGTACTTCACTATCTAAACTTGATCAGGCAGTAGAATTTATTGAAAGTTTAGTTGGGGAAGTTGAAATAGGCTCAATCCAGGATGGAACTGTGACAAAAATAACGCCTTTTGGTTTGATAGTTTCACTTTCAAATTCTCAGCTTCAAGGCTTAGTTCACATTTCCCAGCTTCCAAATAATTTGGTAAATAATTTTTCCAGGGTTTTTAAAGAAGGGGATTTAATAAAGGTGAAGGTTTTGGAAAAAGATGAGAGGGGTCGTTTAAGATTAGGCATGAAAGATATCTAAGTGAGGATAAACTAAAAACTTTAGGCATTTAGTTTATCGAAATACTTTGAAACATTTGGGATTTTTTCTTGATAAAATTAAGAGTGGAGATAAAAAGAGGAAATCTTAACAAAACTGTTGATGTTACTGACAGATCCATAACCAACTCCATTGAGGCTTTACGAAAGACTCTCTCCGAATTAAAAGATTCCCCGCGGCGAGCTGAAGCTCTAACTAGTAGAAGGCCTTCAACCCGGGGCGAGGTTTCTCAAGTAAGGCTAAGGCAAATACGAAATCAAGAAGTCGTGAGGCAACTGGACCTGAATAGCAGAAGACTAAATCAGAGTAGAAGATCACAGTCAAATCTTAACTCAGCTCCTAAATTTAAGCAGGCGGTGCTTAATCAAGTTGATCCCGAAGCGGAGGATTTTGCTAAGTATTTAGCTGAACAGCAAAGTTTAGAAGGTTTAAGCCTGGAGGAAGCTGTTCAGTTAAGGATAAAAAACTTAGAAGAGAATTACCAAAGAGTACCAGCTGTTGAAGATCCGATAATTCAGTTTTCTGAGATAGGATTTTCTGATGAATTACGTTTTGCTCAGTTAACTATTATGTTAGAGACCTCTCCTATGTTAGTGTTTGTCTCGCCTCAAATCAGAGAGCTTTTAAAACAAGACCCAAACAGCAATTTTGATTGGTTACTTGCATTTTGGCGAGAGCTAAAAAAAAGAAGATCTAAAGCAAAATTCTTTACTGAAGAAGATATGTTAGAAGTATTAGTAGCCCAGTTTTACCCTATTCTTCTTGCAGCAATAACAAAAGTGCTTGGAAGAGGCGTTGATGAAGATACGATAGCAACAGAGATGGCTTCATTGAACGGAGAGTTAGTAAATTTGATGCGTGAAGCAGCCAGGGAAGATCATCCTGCCTACTACATGTTACAGCAAGTAAAAAACTGGACCCAAAATATTGGATTGGTTGAGTGGAACGACACTGATCTCATATGAGAAAGAAACCTTTCTCTGAATTATTAAAAATAGAGTTAGAAGGATGGTGTTATGGTATAGCTAATTATCCAGGGGAGATTACTGCACCTATTATACATAGAATTATTGAAGAGCTTCAGCCATCTCTGCTTAGAGCCATGGAGGAAGGAGTTGAGATTGATTTTTATAAGCTGGCAAGCAAAATATCTCAGGCAGCAAAGTATGTTGTTGATGAAAGAGAGATTGTAACAAGTTTACTGATGAATTTTCCTAATCCAAAATATTTAAGCCCTACTGTTAAGGATTATTTTGAAAAAGCGTTAGATAAAGTTTCTAAAGTTTTTCCCGAGGTAATACAGATACTAGAGATGAAGTGGAGATTCGACGAAGAGGCAATTGATGAGGAGTTTTGAAATACGATCTTTTTCTTCTAAAAATTTTCTTCATTAGCGCTGTCTTAAAATAATATTGTAGGGAAAAAATTGATAAAATTGGTAAAGCAATCAAAACTAAAGCAGAAGGCACATAAAAACTTTGATCAGCAAACTGCAGTAAAATTAGAATTAACTTGGTCAAAAGGCTTACCAAGAACCAAAGAAAAATAGTGTCGAAAAATAAAAACTCAATCAAAGCAATAGCTCCAAGAGCAGTGGATATAATTGATAGTGGGAAACCAAATAACAGATTAAAAACTACCCAATTTCCTGACATACCGTGCCCGTAAATGAAAAGAATTAGTGACGAAAAACATGACGCAAAAAAACAACTAAAAAAGCCATACCAGAGGCCAGAAAAAGATGTGGCAAAACAGAATCCTAAAAGTGCTGCAAAGGTTAATAAAAAACTCAATGTAAACTGAGCTCCCGGTTCAATAGCACAAACAAAATATGCTGAGTAAAGGAGCGGTGAGATTTTATGATCAAATTTAGCTAATTCTAAAAAAATCAGGAATAATAACGCCCTAAGTAAAGGTTTGTCGAGACCAACATAAAGACTGTAAACCAGTAGTCCAATAATTATTATGGCTTTTGTAAAAAACATACTTATTATACCCACAAGATTAAATTTGTAGCGAAGCGTTGAGATAATTTGAGTTAAGAGAAACGCGAGTAACATTAACTGATAACCGGACAAAACTAGAAGGTGATATAAACCTGTTTGCCGAAAAAGACTCTCTATTCTGGGGTTTAAATTATTAATCTCTCCGAGGGTGAAGGATAATATAAGATTTTTTACTTCAAAAAAATCTGGTAAAGATGATTTTTTCTTAGCTAAAAAATTCTCAAAGTTAGATTTTCTTTGAGGATACAAAATTGAGTAACTCTTAAAATCACACAGATATTTAATTCCTTTTATCTGAAGTTGAAAATTAAATGAAAAGGGATTACGAGACTCTTTTATTTTCCTACATTTTGCAAAACCAACAATTTGACTTTTTTTTCCTATATTGTCAATCCCATTCCAACTAATAATTGGAATTTTAAAGAAAACCTTTTGATTCTCCATTTCACCATAGCCTGTCAAAATTCCTTTTTTTCTTACTTCATTTAACTTTTGAATATTAATTGAAACCCTTCCGTAATAACTTTCCGCTCCCGGATTCTTATGACTTTGATTTGAAAATAAAAAAATACCAAACAAAAAACCTAATATTAGGGATTTTAAATATTCCCTTGGCCAAAACAAGAAAAAGATAACACTGAAAATAAGCTCTTTATAAACAGATAAGTAGTTACCAAAACTCCAAGCACAGAAAGTTAAAACTGGCCGACATACTTTTTCAAGTCTTCTTAACAATATGCATAATTATCGTTCTATGTAGATACTTGGTTAACCTACTTCAACTCTACTCAAACTTTTCTGAGACATTAAATCTAGAAGCCTTTTCGCTATTTCAAAAAAAATCGCACCCTCAGTAGTAAGTGCGAAAGGCTCACCTCTATCACTCATCTCTACAATGTTCGACATTAATGGGATAGTTGCGATTAGTTCTGTTTCTAACTTCTCAGCAACCTCTTTTCCTCTACTTTTCCCAAAAACTTTAAATTTTTCATCCACCATGTTCTCAATAATCCCTAAAAGATCTATGTTAACTTTTCTAAACATTTTGCCAGCTTTTAGAACATCACTTATTGATATAGCCTGAGGTGTTGAAACTAATATAACTCCGGAAAATTGGGTCATCTGACTTAAACTTATTTGAATATCACCAGTGCCCGGTGGCATATCTACTATTATCATCTCGGCTCCCCCCCAATCGGTTTGATACAGCATCTGATTTAAAGCTTTAGTTACCATGGGGCCTCGCCAAATTACTGGATCATCCGGATTCTGTAAAAAAAACTGAATAGATACATACTTTACACCGTATTTTAAACTTGGAATTATCATATTTTCATGGCTTAACTGTACTGATCCGCCACCAAGAAGTATTGGAATAGACGGTCCATAGAAATCAGCATCTATTAATCCAACATTAGACCCTAGAGCTGCAAGTGCAACTGCAAGGTTTGCAGCTATCGTTGACTTTCCAACTCCGCCTTTGCCAGAGGAAATTCCTATTATTTTAGTCTTGTTAATTTGATTCTGAATACTCATATGGCTCCGCCATGTTCTCAAAATCCATATTGCTGGAGATATCAGGCGATGAACTTACAGCACCAACCTCCTTACCTTCATCTTTATTTTTTTCTTCGCGTTTTTTCGGGTAAGCCGAGAGCTCCTTAACCTCAAAACCAACAGCACCAGCAGGCATGGTCATAAACCTTTTTTCAGCTCCGTTAGCTGGAATATTTACGAAAAATTTTTCTGATGCTACTTCTTCTCTGTTTGGCCCATAGTAAGTAATAACGTATTGTCTGCTAACAGACTTGTTGGATGAATTTTTAAAGTTAAGATCAATGTTAGAATCCTTTATGTTGAAATCAAAACTTATGGGATTGCTACTCTGATCCTTCCCTTTTTGATCGGTACTTAGCTGAGGAAGAAGGGCGTCAGATACATAATCTCGATCTTCACTCCCCTGAGCTAATAATAGGCTTATCTGAAAAAGCCCAATCAAGATACTTTTGATTAACATAATCGCAGTTTACCACACAAAACTCTGGAATAGAATAAGGGTGATTTGATGCAAAAAAGCTCTCAATTTTAGGCACATTCTCACTTCTTGCTTTTAATATCATGATTCCTTCATGATCTTTCACTAGCTTACCCTCCCAAATGTAAAAACTAGAGGTAGGAAAAACTTTTGCACACTCTACAAGATTGTTTCTAACAAGCTTCTCAGCAAACTGTTTTGCCTCTTCTTCCGATGGTAATGTTGAGTATATTATGACCAAAGATTTCTCCATTTTATCTAAATTTTTACCAAATTTAGCCGATAAAAGTAAAATGCGAATTAGCGACGCTGGTATTCTCTTGATATTTAAAGGTACTAATAATTTTGAGAGTTCGGCAAGAGAGCTTGCTAAGTCAGATTTTCAACCAGAGGAGATTGTAAATATCTTAACCGCCAAGAATTTAATAACTGCAGGAAGCAAATTAATAAAGCTTGAAAAAGAGCTAACTAAGGTTGTTCTTAAGATTTTAGATTAATTTCGCTTTTCAGTATAATAATTAATCATACTTGGTGGCTGTAGCTCAGCTGGTAGAGCAGCGGATTGTGGTTCCGTTTGTCGTGGGTTCGAGTCCCATCAGCCACCC
>CALHSA010000016.1 GCA_938038205.1 uncultured bacterium
AATTCCAACTTACTAAATTGCTCTTTATTTAGCGAATAAAAGATCATATTGCTCAAAGAGCCTTTTTATAAAACTACAACCTTTACAAAATTAAAAGTCATATTTTTGTGGTTATTTTTGCAAGACTTTATTCACATTACAAAGCAAATTAAAAATTCATTACTCTGTTAGAAGCTGTTTTTTTGATATGAATGAACTCTAAGGGTAAAAAACTTCAAAGGTTTAGAATCTTACCTTTATGTAGAATAAAGCAAAAAGTTCTCGTGCGATACGATTTTAGTAAGTACAAACTATAATTTTTAACAGTAGAAATGCATAATCGTTATATTTTTACAATTTTAATAAGCTAAATTTTAAGGCTAATACATAATTCTTCAGACTAAAAACTTCTACTATAGCTTTTCTTTGCCAAGCATTAGATAGAGTTACTGGTTCAAATCAGGTTACATAGATGCAATAAAAATCTTCGAGTAAAGTCTTTAAAAGCCTTACTTTTTAAAAGTCAGTATAACTAAATCACTGATACAGTAGTAAAAGTAGAAAACTAGCCAATAATCGGAGGGAGAGGGATTCGAACCCTCGATACGGTTTTTACCCGTATACTTGATTTCGAATCAAGCGCCTTCAACCACTCGGCCACCCCTCCAGAACTCAAATTTTAAATATCAATTACTCAAAATTCCATCCACTACACAATTTGCTAACTCTTGTGAAAAATCATCCAAACTCAAATCTCTCGATGCCAGGGTTGACTCCAAAAAAGCTTTTTTTAAAGGAACTTTACTGGTAACAGTACTTTGACCGTAATAAACAGTGATGTTTCTGTTTACATCTAAAATTTTTGTGTGTAACTCCATACTGTTCTGACTACCGTTTACATAAAACAAAACTGCATAATCTAATCCTAGATCCCGGCCTAATTTTAGCGTAAGGTGATTACCCTTAAAAAATTCATCCTCTAGCAAGATTTCGGTTCGATTTAGCACCTCAACCACAGGCAATACCCCTTCCTGTAACATCTTTTGAGAGATAATTCTGGTTAATCTGTCAGAGTATCGAGAATCAACCCTGAGCCTCTTATCAACTATTACAGGGAAAACTCCAACTCTAGGTAACCGATAATCATTTATTTTTTGTGGTATTGAGATGAAGGTACGATTTTTGCAAACAAATTTGTTCTTAGTGGGATATCTGTCAATAATCGAACACGATATAACAGAAATTAAAAATACCCAACCGATTATACGCATCCTAATAAATAAGATTACGTTAGTGAGCTTCGGGTTGATCGTTTTTATCTTAGGAATTTCAATTAATGGATGCTCTCCAACAAAAACTGTTCTTCAAACTGTTTCAATAGGAGAGTTTTTTGTTCATCATCCTATCTCATTAGCGATGGAGGCCATCGCTAATGACCTTCATACCCAACTATCACACTTTATATCGACACCAATAATTGTTGAGGCATTCTTTAACGCCGAGGATAACGAAAAAGATGATTTAGGTAGGATCCTTAGTTATGAGTTAAAAAATTCACTTACAAGACTAGGATACATTGTAATGGAGGCAGAGAATACCGCGCCGGGAAAAGCAAGCTTTAACTACGATCTTGAGAGGGCCCAAATAAATGTCAGTGGTCGGTACTTTGTGTCTGTTAAACGCTTAGCCGTAAACGCTCAAGCAGTTGACCTTAAAACTAACATAATTATGGCTTCAAGCTCAGCATCAGTGTTAAGGACAGAGGAAGTCAATGACTTAATCAAAAAGAGCAAGAAGAAAGGAATAATTCGTATGGAGAGAACTCCACTTAAAAATTATTTTAGTCCTTAAGTTTTTTGCTAAATGAGCCGATTAAATAAAAGAATGAAGCGAAAACCTTCTCGGAGGAAATCACTTAAGATAATTGAATTAACAAAAACCAATATTAATAGTTTAACAGATTTTTTCACCTGGTTAGCTTTAAACTCAAAACAAAGGCAAAAATCAAAAGGGGTCATAATTCACTAGTTAAAAAACCTTTGATTTGGTTCTAAAATAGGGCTCTATGTGAGCCTTAATCATATACTAAGTACTGTTATCTACTACTTTTGTAAAGTACTTTGCGGAACCATAAGTTTTCACCCCAAAAAGCTCGATCTAGAGGACCACATAATCATCTCTGTTTGGCATGAGGATATTTTATTGCTTAGCTTATGGGCTCTAAAATCTGAACATAATTTTAGTAATTTCTCGGTCGTAATAAGTCAACATCGTGATGCCGATCTAGCAATTAAAACCCTAAAAAAATTAAGATTAAATATAATACGAGGATCAACGACTAGAGGTTATGTTGGAGTTGTAAGATACGCTTTAAAGTCAAAAGCTCCTTTAGTGATAATCTCGGACGGCCCGCGAGGCCCTCCAAGGATATTAAAAAAAGGTGTTTTAAGTTTAGCAAAAAAAACTGGAAGAAAATTAGTTCACGTCAAGTTCTCAGATCAAAGAGTTATACGATTACCAACATGGGATAAATTAAAACTTCCCATACCTTTCTCAAAGTATACTCTTACAGCACAAGAACTGGTATGAGACTATACAATTTAGGTCTACTTATCGCACGAAATTTTGTTGATAAAAAGAGGATAGAGTTCAATTTCCCGGCGCGTGAGGTGTGGTTCCACTCTGCCTCTATTGGAGAGTTAAATGCGATAATGCCTGTAATAAAAAAAGTAAAATCGAAATGGATCACTACAACATCAAGAAACGGAGTTCTTGCATTACCTAGGTATAATTTGGAAGGATCGCTTTTGCCACTTGACACAAAAGATCTAATGCAAAAAGCATTAGAACAGGTTAATCCAAAAATCTTCGTTTTCTCTGAAAATGAGTATTGGCCTAATCTTTTTTTACAACTTAAAGCTAAAAATATTCCTTACGGGATTCTAAATCTAAAAATTCATCCGAAATTTTTTATCCAACAATGGTGGCTCAAACAAAAACAAGATTTTTTTAAAAAAGCTGAATTTATTCTCTGTCAGAACCAGTATACACAGGAAACATTAAAAAGATTAGGGGTCGAACAATCACACATCTTAGTAGCGCCTAATTTAAAGCTTGCCAATGAACCAAATTTAAAAAAAGATGCTGAAAATTTTGCTGAACGACTAAAAAAAAAGTATCCAAGATTAATTACCTGTGCCTCTCTTCGGAAGGAGGAAATTCAAACTCTCTTCCCCGTTCTGTCTCAGTTGTTAAAAAAATTTACTGATTTATCTATTGTTTTAATCCCTAGATACCTAGAGCACTCTGATAATATAGTAAAACAGGCGGTTAAGTATTTTGGTCAGTGTAGTATTTATCCACGAGAATCCAGGATTACACTAATTAAAGAATTTGGGCTTGTCCCGTCTTTAGTTAAACATAGCATTTTTTATTTTGTTGGAGGAACTTTTTCAAAAAATGTGGGTGGGCATAATCCCATCGAAGGAGCTTCTTTTGGAGTTGTAGGAGTAACAGGACCCGATACATATAAGATAGATGACCTCAAAGAATTGTTTGTTAAAATCAGTAGTTTAGATCAACTAGAAGAGAGCTTAACCGAGATTCTTAGAAACCCTCTGAAATTAAAAAATATTAAAAATCATCTGAGAGCTAAAGTAGAAGAGGCAAAATTAGCAGTTAAAAAAATACTAGAGATACTAAGGGAGTATGATGTCTCTGTTTAACTATTCTTTACACAAAATATTAAAAATTGTTAATAAAGCATTAAACTTTAAACAAACTCCTTACTCACCGAAATCCTTTGTCATAGGCGTTGGAAGCCCTGTTCTAGGAGGAGCTGGCAAGACTGAAACGGTATCTTTTCTGTTTTCAAAATTAAAAAATTTTCAGCCAGTTATTTTAGCCAAAGGATATAAAGGGAGAATAAAAAGGCCTACTGAGGTTCTTTTGAACCATAAACCTAGTGATGTCGGAGATGAACCTTTAATGTTAGCACAAAGAGGCTGCACAGTATGGATTTCCAATGATAAGACTGAGGGTGTCAAAGCGCTTGAGGATAAATTTAAGATAATTATTCTCGATGATTCTCTTCAGCATCGAAAACTAAACTGTTCTTATAATATCTTAACTTTACCGTATGATGATGAGAAAACCTTAAATAAAATATTTAGAAATCTGCTTTTTCCATTTGGGCCATTAAGAGATGATTTTTACGAAAATCTAAAACGGTGTGATGTGGTTTTATGCATAGCTAGATCAGGTGAGCTTCCAGATTTTGATGTTAAGGTTGATAAACCATTTTACTTTGCAAAGTATCAATTTGATGTCCCAAACATCGAATCAGCAGTGGTTGTAACGGGTATAGCTAGGCCTGAGGCGTTCATAGAATCTGTTGCAAAAAAAGTGAAAATTTGCAAAGTGTATACTTATCGAGACCACCACCAATACTCAGAAAAAGAAATCTCTAAATTAGAGCAGCTAACAATTCCAATTATTACAACTGAAAAAGATTGGGTTAAAATAAAACAGTTTGCAAAATCAACCCTTTGGAGCCCAGTATATTTGAGCCTTTATGTGTTTGATGAAAAAAAATTTATTGACGACATAAATATTAGATTAAATGCTAAAAATAGATGCAATTAAATTACTTGAAAAACTTACCAAATCTTCAAGTCTCGGATCAAGAGGAAGTTTGAGTTTTAAAGCTCCAAAAAAAGGTCCCAGAATAGCTGTTATAATTATGTTACATGGAGATGAGCCGTGTGGTTTAGGAGCTTTTGAAACCTTTGTAAAAAATCCAAAAATTCTTAAAAGAGGAGAAGTATGTTTTATTCTTGCCAACATTTATGCAGCCAGATTGATTAACACAACCCCTTCACGATTCTTGGTTCTGAACATGAATAGAATACCCAAGGACACCATATCCCCAACCCCTGAATATAAGCGTTTTTGGTCTTTAAAAGATAAGCTTTCGAGTTTTGATCTCGTTATAGATCTTCACTCCACATCAACTCCATCACCTACAATGTGCATTCCTAACTCTGCAATGCCACAAGAATTACTTCATAGACTGCCAGTTGAGGTAGTAATTTTTGGAGTCTATTCAGTGATGAAATCACTTAGTTTAGTGGAGGCCTTAAACCCAGTTCCGGCACTCACCATAGAGTGTGGAGAACACTTATCTCCTAACTCTTGGTTTTATGCCTCTGATGTTGTACTTACACTCCTTAACGAGGTTGGCTTAGCACACAAAAGCTACATACCTGAAATAAAGGTTCCCAGTGAAAAAAAATTAATAAAAGTTACACACTCAATTTGGACCAAACAACCTGGCTTTAGAATGGTAAAAACTTTCTGTAATCTTGAAAAAGTTCATGAGCAACAACCACTAGCTCAAAATGACTCTGGAGAAAGCATCCTTTCTCCCGTAAACGGCTTAATTCTTTTTCCATTCTCTGAAAAAAAACAGCTTGTTACAACCGAGGAAATCTGTTTCATTGGGAAGGAAATTCCTTATGGGTTGAATAATCATAAAGCTCTTCAAGAAAGATTTTTAAACTCATGTACTCTCTAATGAATTTGCAACACCTTGGACATTTAACTAAGTGGTGCAAAAGCCACCTTTGAATTTTGTCAAAATCAGATTCAAGGAGCTTGTAAGAGAGTAACCTAAATTTCTTACAGTCTTTTTTTCTCAAAGTCATGACAGTTTAGATGCAAATTTGACACAAACTTGTTGCAAATTTTTTACAAAAAATTAACTAATACTATTTTCTTGATGAATCAATTCCATCCAAAAAACCCTTAGAATTGCCATAATTACCGGACCTATAAAGATCCCAAGAAAACCAAAATTGGCAACACCTCCAAGCACTCCAATAAACATCAAGACAGTAGGAATTTTTATACCCCTTCCAACCAATATAGGACGAATAATTGGGTCAGACCCATTTACGATAGTCCAACAATAAATCATTAAAATAAGTCCTGCTGTAAAATCCTGAACAAACATCACGTACAAAGCTAGGGGTGTGAAAACAAGAGGTGGAGTGAATGGGATAGTGCCTGCAATTATTGTAAGTATAGTAAAAAACAACGGATATGGCGCGCCTGCCAAAATATAACCTATTCCCGCTAAACTTCCCTGAATAGTAGCCGTTATAATGCCTCCAATAAGTGCAGCACGTAAAGATTCTTTTAGAGCTGACCACAATTCTTCAAATTTAGTTCCTGAAAGAAATCTTAACCCTTTTGAAATTTGCTCCACAAAATATGGGGCGTCTTTCAAAATAAAAAATGTAAATAACATAAAAAATAAAAAGGAAATGCTCAACGATACAGCTCCTTTTCCAAAATCAGTAAAAAATTCCACTAAAAAATCCCTAATAATTGCAGCTATCTGCCCAAGTTGAGACTTAATATTAACTAGTATATCTTCTCCTACAAACCGTCTAATCAGATTGCTACTCTCAATTCTTGAGAATAGCTCAAGCATTGCCGATTCTGAATTGAGGATGTTTATTATTACCCCCAACTCGTGCACCAGTCTTGCAGATAGTGGGACAATCAGTACAACTGCTCCTAAAAAAATAACCAAACAAATTAGTCCTGCCCAGAAGGTTGGATAACCAAACCTACCAGCCAGGTATTTCTGTAGTGGCCAAACAATGAAACTCACCAAACCAGCCCAGATTATTGGGCTAATAAAGGTCAAAAATAAAAGAGCTCCAGCATATAAAACAGCTCCTAGCCCAAGTAACGTAAGAATGGATAGAATTACCGCTTTACTATCAAACCTCACTGTCCTACCTGAGTAACAATAATCACTCCAGAAGATGGATCAACATCAAACATGATAACATTATCCGCATAATCCTGAATCATCTCAATATGAGAAATGACAAATATCTGCCGAAAACTGTCCCGAAAGTTCCTTAACAGATTAAGTAGTTCATATCGTCTTTCGCTATCCAGATAACCAAAAACCTCATCCAGAATCAGGAATTCAAAGGTTAAGCCACTCCTAGAAACTATCATCTCAGATAAGGCAAGGCGTAATGATAAACTTACAACATCCTCTTCCCCTCCGCTTAAAAGACTTAAAGTATCATCTCCCAAAAGAACAGAAAAATCAAAGAACTTATCTAAAGTTACACTGGTTATTTTCCCATTAGTTAATTTAGTGACATACTTACTAGCTAACTCACTAAGATACGGTCTAAGCTTAGAGGAGACATCGAACCTGAAATCAATCAAGGCTTTATCAAAAACTTCAAGCTGATCAAGTTTTTTTTCTAGAGACTGCTTCTTTTTCTCAATATTCATCGCCTCTTGTCGCATTCTGTTTAACTCATCAAATTTCCATCTTTTAGCTTTGATATCTGCCTTTAAGTTTGAAATTTGACTCTGTAAAGTTCTCTCTTTAACATTCAAATTCGTAAGTCTCACCTCCAAAGTCGCTAAATTTCTCTCAAGTGCCTCTAAGTCGCAAAGTTTCTCCTCATAACCGGCTAACTCTTCCACTAGCTTCTGCCTCTCAAAATCTGATTTTTTTATTAGCTCAAGTTTGGACTCATAGCTAACAATCTCTTCCTTTAAACAGGATAATCTGTGAGTTTTACTATCGATATCTTTTTTCTGCTTTAACAGCTGTTTCCTTTTCAGATCAATTTTTTTAATTTCATTCTCTAAATTCGAACTTTGAGTGTTTACATCATCTAATTCAGCTGTTAGTGCTTTTATTTTACTCTCTAAATGCAGCTTAGCTACTTGAGGATCTCTAAGTTCTTGACCACAAGTTGGACATTTTAGTGTTTCTTTACCAAGTTTTTTACGCAACTGTTCAAAAATTTGAATGTCTTTATTCAACTGCTCACCCCTTAATTTTAACTCAGAGATCCTAACCCTAACCTGCTGCTCAGCTTCTGCCAAACTCAAAGTATCCGCTTCGTAAAGCTTTGAAATTTCAAGTATTTCAGACTCTAAAGTTTTATAATCAAGACGAAGATCTTCTAGTTTCCCCACTAAGGTTTTAGGATCCTCAAAATTTGATAGGGATGCTTTAATCACCTCTGCCCTCTCTCTAATCTTATTTAATTCATTTAATTTGGCACTTAATTCTTGAAACCTACTCCTAGTTTCATTGATTTCATCAATCAACCTTTTTAAGTCTCCCTCTAACTCGAAAAGCTTACCTTCACTATCTGATATTTCTTTATAGATATTATCTGGGTCTTCTATTAAATTGTTTAGTGCGATTTGAGATAGCTCTTGCAATTTTCCCTTAGTCTCTTTTTTTTCTTCCCTAATACTAACTATAAATTTGTCAACAATATCATATCCAAGCATCTCTAGAATAAAGTTCTCTCTGTCTGCTCTTGATTTCATTCTCGATAAAAACTCAAGCTTTTTCTGTTCCGCATAAAAAGCACTTGTAAATTGTTCGAAAGTCATCTTTAAAAGATTGGAGATAAAAGATGATACATCCGATGTACCGGATACTATAACCTTGTCTTTTAATTTTAGCTCTGCACCGTTAATTGTCCTAATTATTGAATATTTTTTTTTATCTAAGGTGAATTCTAGCTCAACTCTCGGTACTGATTCAGGATCCCATATAGGTATTAAATCCTTCATTTTAGTGCGTAAAGCCTGGGAGCCATAAAGAGCAAAAGAGATACCCTCAAATATTGTAGATTTACCCGAACCATTTGGACCAATTAACGCCGTAATCCCATCTTTAAAATCAATGACAGTATTTCTATGATGTCTAAAATTACACAAAACAATCTTATCGATTCTCATTAGAAATAAAATTCTTAAACTTTTCCAGTAATAACTCTCTCTCGGTGGATTTTATATCATAATTTTTTATAAAGTCTTGAAATTCATCAAAAATTGTACTTTTGAAAAATCTGCTCGGGATTTTTGCCTCAAAAGAAGAGGCCAAATCCGTATCAACTTGAAGTACAAAAGTTTTTGATTTTAAATTTCTAAACCTCGTTGAAGAAAGAATAGTTAGATGCTCTCGAGTACAATTTACAAGGGAAACTTTCACCAGAGCATCAGATAAATCTTCTCTCAAGTTAGCCTCAATGATTCCTAAAACATCTTCCTTTGAGAGATTTTTACAATCTATTGGATCAAAAACGACAACTTTTCTTGTCGAAATAACTCTATGAGCGATTACCTTAAAAGGTTTTATGTTTACTTCGAGGAAAACCTTAGGAGTTTTGATTTCACTCCAAAAATTATTTGAAACCCAATCCAAACTTCCTGAGTACCATGCGTTTAATAATACCTCCTTGCACTCATGCAAATCTCCCATCGCTATGTAATCCATCGGGTATACTGAGTTTAAATCCGAGATGCTCAATTTAGCTCGGTCGTCTACTTCTTTAACTAGCGTGTGAAGGGTTAATATTTTTTTATAATTTTTGTAACCATACGTTTCCCTTAAAAATTCAAAGGCGGAATCAGGCTGGCAAATGCAGTAAACAACACAACCAAGGTCATCTAATCTTAAAACTGAATTAGAGGTAATTACATACACGTTATCGTAAAACTTTAAGCACTCCACAGGACTTACAATTTCCCTTTTTTTAGGTTTATCATGGTTACCACTAATTATTACAACCCGTGTATTCCTCAAGTTACGGATGATTTGTAAAGCAGATACGATGGAGAAATTGCTTGGTTTAGTTGAGTCAAACAAGTCTCCGGATATAATCACCAAATCGGGGTTTAGTGATGCTGTTTTATAAACCACTTCCTCAAAAGTTTTAACAACATCAAACTCTCTTTGATTTATTCCATCGTTAGTGACTTTATTAAATCTCTGATAACCCAAATGAACATCAGAGATATGTATTACTCTCATTTTTCGAATTCTGAATCACTTAAGTATATTAAATGATTATTCTAAAATAGAGTGAGAGCTGCATGAAAATTACTGTAGTTGACGTTGATTCTCAAAGTAGAGGAGTTTGTTATCAAAAAGTTTTAGATCTGGTTAATAATCATAAGCTCCCGTTCACTGTATCCAGTTCATCTCCTGAGGCACTTGAGCGGGAAAAAGAGGTACAGGTAGTGATTTTGGGACAATCGATTATCAGAAAGTTTAGTTCTCAGATAAACGTTCTTAAAAGAGCACATCCAAAAGCAATTTTTATAGCCTTTACTCCTGAATATCGGCTATCGGTTGGCTTTGTGGAAAAGTTAGCACTTTTAGGGGTAGATGAGGTTTTTGATTCAGAAACATCAGAGTATGAGATTAAGAAAAGGTTAATTTTTGTACTTCATAGAGTTAGGCAAAGCAACGGATATGGTGGATTAGTAACCTTGATTGGCTCAAAAGGTAACTCAGGAGTGACCTCGTTAGTTTCAGCCTTAGGGGAGAGTTTTACCAATAAAAATTTTTCTACTTGCCTTATAGATTCCGATTTTGAGTATCAAAATCTCTCCCGTTTTTTAATGTGTAAACAGCCCGCCAGTATTGAACTAGCAGATATTCTTCTTATGAATAGAGGGCTATCATTCGAAACCCTGTTATCTTCAATATATGAGTTAAATTCTACAGGTAGTTTAGGTTTATTAACCCCACCCAATCTCGGATTTGATGAAATGCTAACCAAAGATAAGATATCGCAGAATTATTTGGATTGCTTAGGACTTCTCTCAAATAAGTTTGATGTGCTAATTCTTGATTTGCCTTTTCACGCCCCAAGTAAATTCAAGGAGTTAATTATATCTAATTCAGACACTATAATATTCGTAGTCACCCCTGAGGCCACTAGTTTATTAAACTTCATAAATATTTTGCAAAAATTTAAAACTAAATTAATGCACTCAACTAGAATTGGAATTGTGGTTAATTTTCATTTTGATGGAGGGATTCCAATAAAACTAATTAAGAGTGAAGCTGAAAATATCATTGATTCGGTTAATTTTTTAGAAAAGATTAGCGCGTGTTCTAAAGCTAAATTTTGGGCAGGCTCGAGTAAGACTTTTTATGGGTCTGCTTCTAGTAGACTAAAACAAGAGATTGACAAAATTTCATCTCAGCTTAAAGAAACACTAAATTTACCTGAGAGGGCGGCGGAGGCTCTTACAGGTTCAACAACACTTGCTTTAAATTCAGGACTGAATAATAATTAATATTATGAGAGGTCAGTTAGGTGCTAGTGCATTAGAGTATGCTTTGTTAGCTGTTGTGGTTGGTATTGTTATTTGGGGAGGTTTGAACTTATTTGGAACACAGATAGCCAACTTTTTAAACGCCCTTGGAGGAGCAGTAGAACAAGCAGGCCAACAAGTTCAGTTTGATTTTAACCCTTAATATTTATCTTTAACCCCCACATTATTCAGGGTTGGTAAGGGGTTTGTTTATGTAAAGTAAACAAGCCCCTTATTGGCTTTATCTTCTTTTAAGTGTAGATAACCTGTATACCGGCAGCCAGAAAAATCAGATTTAGTAGCAATATTTCTAAATGATATTGAATTATTAATATCGGGGTGAGAGGATTTGAACCTCCGACCTCACGGACCCGAACCGTGCGCTCTTGCCAAGCTGAGCTACACCCCGAAAATCAATCCTTTACTTCTATTTGTAACCTAAAATTTTTACCAACATCAATTATCAATTCTTCCATCAAGCTAGGACTAAGGTTAAATTCTCTCCAAATTGCCTTCAGTTTATCCCGTTTAACATATGGTTCAATGACCTGGTCCGCTATTTCAGGGTACTTCTTTTTAAGCAATTCAATAGATACCTCTGTTTTTCTTACCTCTTGTAATCTAGCAGACCCATACTCATTTTCATAGTAGTTATCGTATTTTGGCAATAAAACTTTTACTCTTTGTTTTATCTCCTCTAGGAGATAATCAACATCACTTAATTCATCAAAAATAGGTTTAATTAAATCGGCTCTCTTCAAGGTTAGCTCTTTAAAACTTTTCAGTAATCCATCTATATCTTGAGAAAGAGTATAATCAAGTTTATCTTTAATAGACTTCAAAATTACAAAAATTTTATACGTAACTTCAGCGTCAGATGCTGCATAAAGAATCTGAGAATCTGACAAAGGTCTTCTTGACCAATCACTTGTTTGCAAACTTTTGTCCAGAGAGTAACCTAAAAAATGCTCCGTTAGAGTTGACAATCTAAACCCATCTAAGTGAGGACGTATTTTTTTTGCAAGTTCAAGCGTGCATTCATAGTTCTTTAACTCTAGACCTAAGGATTCAAAAATCTTGTACTCGAAGCTAACATTATGAGCAACTTTTTTTACCTCCTTCGATTCAATAACAGGTTTGAAAAGATCTGAGCAATTCTCTAATGCAATACAATCAAAAATATAATTAGTTCGAATCTCTTCAGAGGAGAACTGGGCTAAACATAAACGATTCGAGCCGTACTGCCAACCCGCTGTTTCAGTGTCAACAGCTACTAAAGCACAAGTTAGTAGATTATCAATAGCTTCCCGAGCTCTCTCCCAATCATCTATAAAATTTATCTCCCACTCTGGTGAATATAACACTTAAAAATTTTACAAAATTATTACAATTTAGCCACAACTTGGAAACATTACAAATTGGAAAATCAGCGAAAATTTTTATATATGGTGCTGAAAGGTTCAATTAAAAAGGAATTAAGCAAATTAAAAGATCAAGATTTAGTTAAAAGGGCTCAAAAACACGATAAAGATTGTTTTATAGAGCTCTTTAAAAGATATGAAGGAAAAGTAAAGCAACTTGCATTTAGAATTACCAAGTCTATAGAAGACGCGCAGGATGTGTGTCAGGAGGTATTTACAACAGTTTACCTAAAAATAAACGATTTTAAAGGAAAATCAGCTTTTAGCTCATGGTTATATCGAATCGCTTTTAATGCTGCACTTATGAAATTACGTAAAGATAAAGATAAACGCTTAAATTCCCCTATTGATGAGGTAGAGCAATCAAAAATTCAAGTTGAACAACCTTGCGAATTCAGAACTGAGGATTGTCACGATTACACAGAATTAAGAGAAATTGTTTTATCAGCGATTGAAAAACTGCCACCACAGTACAAACAAATTATAAGTCTCGGTGATTTACAAAACCTAACTCATGATGAAATCGCAGTTATTACCGGTTTATCAATCTCTGCAATTAAAAGTAGGTTACATCGAGCCAGAATCCTTTTAAAGAAAAGAGTTAAATTGGCACTGATGGAGGCATCACCAAAACTGGCCGTATATGAACAAATTCACTGCTAGCTCAGACTTTTTTACTTTTTTAATAAACTCTCAATAATTTCAGATAAATCACCGTCAAGAACATCCTCAGCAGAGGAGGTTTCATACCCACTTCTTACATCCTTAACCAATTTATATGGGTATAAAACATAATTTCTCACCTGATTTCCAAAATCGATCTCATTTTTACTTCCGATCAAAGCTTGAAGCTCATTCCTGCGTTTCTCTTCCTCTAAACTTACCAATTTAGAGCGCAATATTTTCATAGCTAATTCTCTATTCTTAAGCTGGCTTCTTTCAGATTGAACAGAAACTACTATTCCCGTCGGTTTGTGTTTTATTCTAACAGCTGAATCTGTTTTGTTAACATACTGGCCACCGGCTCCACTAGCTCTAAACGTTTCAATCTCTAAGTCTTCTGGCCTAATTTCAACTTTGCATTCCACCTCAACATCAGGCAGCACTAAAACTGAAGCAAAACTCGTATGTCTTCTCCTATTTGCATCAAAAGGCGATATTCTGACTAAGCGATGAACTCCTTTCTCATTTTTAAGATACCCGTAAGCATACTTACCCTTAACAAACAATGTAGCAGATTTAATTCCTGCTTGTTCACCAGCTCTATACTCTAGAATCTCAACATCAAACCCATTTTTTTCAGCCCACCTACAATACATTCTAAGTAGCATTTCCGCCCAATCCATTGCCTCTGTGCCGCCCGAGCCCGCATTTATCTCTAAAATCGCATTTAATTGGTCATAAGGTTCAGTGAATAATAATCGTATTCTATTCTGTTTAACTATATCCGCAAGATTCTCTAACTTCTGGTTAAGAGTGGTTCTGTACTTTTCATCAAGTTCAGCTAAATCTTTAGCTAATTTAACTTCATCCACTAAAGAGCGAATTTTACTTGCTAAAGTTATTTCGCGCTCGAGATAAGATTTTTCTTTTAATAATTCCGCTGACTGATCACTTGATTGCCAAAATTCTCCAAAGCTTAAGTTAGCATTTATTTCATCTAACCTAGCTTGTAACTTAGAGCAGTCAAAGAAAGTCGAGTAAAGATTCGGCTTCGTTCAACAAATCCTCAAAACTTATTACTGTTCTCTGCAAGTCATTCATGATTTAATTGTGACAGGTGGGCTTATCGGTTGTCAACGTTGCGAAAAAGTTCGAAAACGTTATTTTTAAAAATGTAAGCTTTACTATAGAGAGAGGAGAGTCACTCACAATTTTAGGCTTCTCAGGCAGTGGTAAATCCACTCTTCTAAGAATTATTTGTGGATTAGAGAAACCATCAGAGGGTGAGGTTTATTTAGATAATAAATCAATTGAAGAGCAAGTTGGTAAAGTTGTATTAGTTTTTCAGAATTATGCCCTTTGGCCACATTTGACAGTTCTAGAAAATGTTCTTTTACCTCTTAAATATAAGGGTTTTACAAAAGATCAAGCGATCAAAAAGGCTAAAAGCTCGTTAGCCTTGTTACAAATATCTCAACTTGCCGATAAATATCCAAACCAAATCTCAGGTGGGCAGCAACAAAGAGTAGCTCTAGCTAGAGCATTAGCATTCGAACCCGATTTTGTTTTACTGGATGAGCCTTTTGCTAACTTAGACCCTGCACTTAGGAGAAACGCAGTAGTTGACATAAAGAAGTATTTTGAAATGCTTAAAATAGGATCAATTCTTGTTACTCATAATGTTGATGATGCTGCAGAGTTTTCCAAGAGTATGGCTGTGCTACACTCAGGAACTTTTTATGGCCCCTCATCGTTTAATGACTTTTATTTCAAGCCTCCTAATCTTGAAGTAGCATCTATTTTTGGGAATATATCGTACGTAAGGACAGAAAGCGGCACGATTGTAACCCGACCCGAACTTATTCAGATCCTGAATGGAAAAAATTTTGAAATAATTGACGTAAGTGTTAGAAGAAACTTATACATAGTAAAAGCTGTTAGGGATAACGTTATTACCACAGTTGAGATTCCAGCAGATAATGCACCTGAACTTAAAAAAGGAGACAGAGTTGATCTCAAGGTAGAATCCCATAACATACTTTTTAAACTGGTGTGATGAAGTTTTTCGTACTACTCCTTTTTTTGGTAGGTTTAATTATCCCTCTAAGCGTATTCTCTGTAATATTTCTTAAAAATTTTGATTTTAGTCTTCTTAAGGTAACGTTTTTGGACCCTTTTATACAGGAGAGTATTGTATTTACCCTTGAAACGATACTTTTAAGTATTTCTTTCACCTTGATTTTAGGCATAGCTTCAGCTCTTGCGCTCTTGAGTTTTGAACCAAGATTATCTCGAGCAGTAGCTATAATTTTAGTTTTAAGTGCTTTAAATCCGCCCTTCATTGGCGCAATTGGCATAAGACAATTTTTTTATCTGATTGGTCTTGAGGATTATAAAGTTTTAAGCCTTGCATTAACACAAGCTCTCAACCTTTTCCCAGTTTCGGCCACCCTTTTTGACACTGCTTTTCGAAACATAGATAAAACACTGTTAGATACCGCAAAATTATTCGGCCTGCCAATGAAAGTAAAGTTAACACGCATAATTTTCCCTCTGTTAACCCCCGCTTTTCTGAATTTCTTGGTTTTCTCTATAGCAGGTTCGTTAGCAGATATTGGCTCGCCTCTAATATTCGAGGAAAGGAGATTTATAAGTATTTTAATTTACAATCTAATAACAGATAAAGATCCTTTCGGAGTTGGTGTTTATTTGATTAGTTATTACCTTATCATTTTTATAATTTTTCTTAGTTTGCTTAAAAGGAATATAGCCGATATGAATGTTGAAACGCTTAAAACGGCATTTGTTTCCTCGAGAGTAAATACATCTAGGATTGTTAAAATTATCTTAAGCTTAATCTTGTTTATATTTTTAGTCGTATCGTATATACCTCAGTTTTTTGTAATAGGCCTTTCTTTTAGCTCATATACGGGCGAATTTACTTTTAATAATTATTTGTTAGCTTTGTCGAACTCAAGTTTTTACAAAGCCTTTGGTATAAGTGCAGCTCTTAGCTTGCTCTCTACTTTTGCCGCTTTATTTTCAAGTTTGTATATAGGATGGTTAACAAAAAAATCCCCAAAAGCGCTATCTTCAAAGGTACTGGACTTGTTAAGTATAATACCTCAGGTTTTTCCTACTCTGCTTTTAGCATTTTTAATTATAGTTGCATACAAAAACACACCTCTTGATAACACCTCATCTCCACTTATTTTATTATTCGTTTTATATACTCTGAGGAAAATTCCGCAGGGGGTGAGAATTTTAAGTGGTTTACTAAAACAAATAGGTTCAGAACTTGAACAAGTTGCAAAAGTGTTTGGAATTCCAGAGTCCTCAATTTTTATAAAAATATACATACCGCTTCTTTGGCAAACTTTTTTTAGACTAACAGTAATTTTTTTCACAACCAGTTTATTTGAAACAAGTGGAAGTCTTGTATTAGCGGTAGATGAGAAAAAGTTTCCTTTGTCTAAGCTTATATACCAGTTTTACTCAGAGCCTGAGTTTTTTTTCCCTGGTTGTGCTATGCTCACACTTGTTCTGTTTTTCTCATATTTAGTCACTTTTTTAGTTTTTAAAATACTAAATTAAAAATGATATTACTTTTAATTTGTTTAAGTTCTATTTTGCATGCAGGTAATGAAATAACGATTGCAAGCCCTCATCCTAAAGTTTTAAAAATAGAATTCGAGCTAGGTTTCCAAGAATACTTTTACCGTAAATTCAGAAAGAAACCAAAAATAAAATGGCTTGAGTTAGGGGGTACCACAGATATTCTTAGATATGCATTACAGTTTAAAGAAAAAAGTGGAATTGACATCATGTTTGGAGGAGGTATAGACCCGTTTGAGGAGTTAAAATCACTTGATCTTTTAATACCATTAGAGGAGTTTGATGACATACTTAATCAAATACCCCAAACGCTTTTTGGAATGCCCTTGAGGGATCCTGATAAAACTTGGGTTGCAACAAACTTAAGTGCTTTTGGCCTGGCTTATAGGGCAGACAAACTTCTTAATTTCTCTGAAATTACATGGTCAACCTTAACCCTTGATGAATTAAAAGGCCGGGTATCTTTGTCAGATCCCCGAAAAAGCGGAAGTGCTCGATTTATTTATGAGATCATACTGCAAAAATATGGTTGGGATGCAGCTTGGCAAAATTTTTACAGGATGAGCAGAAATGCAAAAACTTTTGGGTTCCACAGCTCTGAATTAATAAAAAAACTATCCCTTGGAGAGATTTTAATCGCCCCTCTTGTTGAATCTCACGGTTTTAGGGCCACTATGCTTAATCCTAACATTAAATTTGTCATCCCCAAAGATCTGCCTGTTTATTTTGGAGACAGTATCGCAATTTTAAAGGGTTGCGCCGATGAGGAATTGGCGAGAGAGTTGATTAGATTCTCACTAACTGATTTCCAGTACATCTTATCGTCAAAACTTGGAGCCGAACCTGGACCCCGATTAACTGAATTAAAAAGATTCCCTGTTCTTCCAAAGGCTTATACTTCACCACATGTCATTGTGGCTGAGAATCCTTTCTCCAGCGTAATCCCCGTCAATTTTAAATTCGATCACAAACTAGGAACAAAAAGATGGTACGAATTATCAGTTCTCTTTGGTGCTATTATCGTAGACTTAAATCACATTTTTAAAACCCTTTCTCTTGAACAAGTTAGGAGGTTACCCTCCCCATTGAGTGAGCAAGAATTTATGGATATTGTTAATACGGGTCGTTGGAGGGATGTCGCAAACAGAGATACTGATATTTCGATGATTAGGGCCCGTTTTTTTCAGATGATAAAAAATTCAGCGTAATGTTGACTTTGAATTAAAAACCTTTGATCATAATCTAAACTAGGTTCAGATGAGTTTCATTTTTACCATCCAAAAGTCATTTGGGAGGTTACTTCTATACAAGGAATCAAAAAATCTTACTTTAGAATTTTACCCCCTTATAGATGGATTAGAGGGAGGGAAAGACCATCCACAGTATTGCAAGTTGCAAGTCCCCTCATCGGAATTAGGTGAATTTCTAGTGACCGCTAGGTGCTTTCTTGAAGGAATTGAATCTTCAGACTTTTTATATTCAGCAAAATCCCAGAATGGAGAAGAAACCATGCTGAAATTATACAGAGATAAAAATAAAAACATGGATGAATGTTGGCTTAGGTTAGTTACTGGCAAATCCGAAGATCAGAGAAAAAGAATAAAATTAACAAAAAGAGATCTAGTTACTCTTACATCTGTTTTAGAGTCAATAATTTTTGACTAAAAATATTCAAGAAATTATAAATCGATATTAAAATCGAATTTAGTGAAAAGGGGATTGGGAAAAGGTTTAGCTGAACTTATTACAGCAAGAAAAGATAAATTTGAAACAGGGTTTAAAACTCTGAAAATTAGTGACATAACTGTTTCAAAACAGCCAAGAGAGAATTTTAATGAAGAGAAACTTCAAGAGTTGGCAGATTCAATATCCCGCCATGGAATTTTACAACCGTTGATCGTAACCCTAACTGAAGGTCAATATAGGCTTGTGGTAGGGGAAAGAAGATTAAGGGCTGCAAAAATGGCTGGCCTAGAGGAGGTACCTGTAATTGTTATCGAATCCAAAAATGAACTAGATATAGGCATCATTCAACTAGTAGAAAATCTTCACAGAGATGATCTTAACCCTATTGAGGAAGCAAAAGGTTATAAAAACCTAATTGATAAATTTGGATTATCGCATGAAAACATCTCTCAGCTAGTGGGTAAATCAAGAGCACATATAACCAATATGCTTCGATTATTAAATTTAGATCCTCAGGTTCAATCGCTAGTTAGAGATTCATTAATTTCTGTAGGTCACGCGAAAGTGCTAGTATCAATAAGCCCAGTAGCTCAGCGAAGTCTTGCAAAAAGAGTCGTTGCAGAGAATATATCGGTAAGAAAATTAGAAGAGCTGGTTAGAAATTTATCTGCCATGGAACAGGGATTCTTACTAAAAAGAAAGAATAAAAAAGATTTACACCAAAGTAATAACGATTTGAATGAAACTTTATCTTCAATATCTAAAAGGCTGGGTTTGAACGTTAAATTATCAGGCTTAAGACTTATTATACGACTAAATTCCCTAGAAGATTTAAGGAGATTGGAAAAATTGCTTAAAGATAGTTCTTAATTGAACAACCAAAATGTTCAAAAAATTCCATAGCCTCCGCTTTATTCTGTTCAAAGTAATTTTGAAAAACCTGAGAGCTTGAATAGCAATTCGAATTTTTTTCAAGAAATTCAATTGATAATAACCTACATGGAGCGCTTAAACCAAGCCTTCGAATTGTATCTAAAATTATTACTGTTGGGGACTCATCAAAAAGCCTCTTAATTTCAAGAATAATTCTTGAACTCCTGCTAGTAAAAACTCCACCAGATTCTACACAGTTCTCATATTCTTGAAAGGTTGCAGCATCAACATTAAATTTTAATCTCGCGGCATAACGCACCAAGCGTATCAACCTCGATGGATCCTCTATGAAACTATCATGCTTTAACGTTCTTAATTTTCTCTCTAATAAATCCTGGTAACCATTTACCAGATCAATAGGATAAAAACTTTTGTTAATAAATTCTTTAACCCTTATTAAAAGCGCATTAACTGAGAAATCTCTTCTTGCCACATCCTCTCTTATTGTAGAGGGCTCAGTATAACTGATAACCCCAGGAGCCTTGTAGTACTCTTTTCGAGCTCTCACAAGATCAACTATGGTGCCATCAATTTCAATCTTGAAACTAAGCATTTTTTCATATATGGAGTGATTTAACTTTGCAAGTTTTAAACTATTTTTTAAAGTTTCAAAATCCATCTCGGTAACAAGATCTAAATTCAAACTGTTATCAGATAAAGTTTGTAAAAAAAAATCTCTGACGTATCCACCAACTAAGTACGTGTTATCAATATCTACAATTTTTGCTAACTTTTCTAGAACAGAAATTACTTCCATGTTATTAAACTTATCCCCACCAGAGTTAAAATAAGACCGACTAGTTTTTGAAAATTAAAATTTTCACCGAGAAAGAAATAAGCAAAAAGGGCTACGACAGCTATTGTCCCACTAGTAGCAACCGGATGAACAACATTTAATGGTAATTTCTTTAAAGCCCAGGCAAAGAGAATAAAACTTAGTCCATAAAAAAAAAGACCAAGAAGATAGAACTTGTTTAATCTTAAAAACTCGTACGATTTTGCGTCTGAGCCAATTTTCACAAATACGCTTGCAATTGCATTAACTAAAATAAGTAAGGTGATTATTAAATAATTACGCAAGTTGAATATCTTTATTTAAGTAAATACCATGAAGGAGACTAACTAACTTACGACCATCTGTGAAGCTTCTTTTAAAAATTTTTCGTCCAACCATTAAACCAGTACCACCTGCCCTTTTATTTATAATTGAAGTTTTAACAAGCTCCTTTATATCTTCATCTCCTAAAGATTCACCCCCAGAATTTAAAAGACCAACTTTACCAGAATATGCATGTAAAACCTGCAATCGTACCATTTCTATCGGATGAGTTAGCTCAAATTCATTCATTTCTTTTGAAACTTTCACCTCATAACCTTCACTTTTTAGAATACGCATGCCCCTAGAAATTTTGGGAAGTTTCTGCTTAACAAAGTCAGCGCCTAGTGTGCTACCCAGGTAAACCGCTTGAGATGTTATATCATCAGCTTCCTCTAAGTTTACACTTTCAAGCTGAAATCTTTTATTTCTTGGATAACACCAGCAAAATACTAGTAATCCATATTCCCTAGCTTGATGAATAACCTCAATAATCTGTTGTATTTCACTCCTACTTTCCTCTGAACCAAAATACACGGTAAAGCCAACACCAACACAGCCTAAATTCCACGCAGATTTTACTGTTGCAAACAAATCTTGTTTCCATTTAGTTGGCAAACTTAACAACTCATTATGGTTAATCTTGAGAATCATAGGTATTTTATCACAGAACTTTCTCGCTACATTTGATAGAATTCCATATGGAGCTGCGATACCACTGAATCCAGCGTGACAAGCGAATTCCAAAACTTTTTCTGGGTCAAACATGCTCGGATTTGACAAGAAACTGTACATCGCTGAATGTTCCACACCTTGATCAACAGCTAGGATACTGAGGTAACCGGATCCTGCTAATTCACCAGAGAACAAAATCCTCCTCAAATTATTAATTACCTGATTTGAAACCTCTTTATTTTTAAAATATTGTATTTTTGCCTCAACATTATCTTGATTCTGTATTAAATCAGCTGGGATTTTCGTGCATTTATACTCGAGTAAATCTTGAATTTCTTTTTCTTTTAACAGCTGTTCTAGCATTTTAAAGGAATTTTAACGCAATAAAACCTCCAATTAATAGAAGAACAAATAATATACTTAAGAGATCGAAATATTTCTCAATTAATTCCTTAATTTTTGCTCCAAATATTCGAAGCATAACTCCAATCAAAAAAAACCTTCCAGCACGACCGACGAAAGAATATAGAATAAAAACCAATATATTTAATCCAACAGCTCCGGAAAGAATCGTTATTACTTTGAAAGGAATAGGAGTGAAAGCTCCGATTAACACAATAAGCACGCCATAACGCTCATACCACAGAAAAAATTGCTCTTTCGCACTCTCTAACCTCAATAACTCTATGATATAATTTCCCACGCTCTCCATGGCTAAGTATCCAATAAGATAACCGAAAACAGCACCTGCAACCGATCCTACCGAACAAATGACACACAGTTTAAACCAATTATCTAACCTACCTAAGATTAACGGAATTAAAAGAACATCTGGAGGAATAGGAAAAAATGAGCTCTCAATAAAGGCAACAAAAAATAACCCAAAAGCGCTGTATTTAGAATCCGCCCACGAGAGGGTCCAGGTGTACAAGTATTTCAAAATCCGCACTAACAAGATATCGTAAAAGTTAAATTTTGAGTATGCTAGAGCTTTTAAATAAAAAATGCTTTTGGGAGTTAATTTTTGGAGAGCTTAAAGAAGTAAACCCAAAAGTCTTTGCCAAGAAAGATTTGAGTGTTAAAATTTCAAAGAGTTCTATTCAAATCACTTCAAATAAACACAACCATAAATTCGATACAAACTCATTACCTGTTTATGTTCAGATCCTTCATGATAAGTTACACCAGCTAAATTCTCTTGGTTATCATAGAGTTGCTATCGCCGGAGGGTCAGGCTTAATTGGTCGTTTTTTAACAAAAGCGCTCAAAACCATTGGCTGGGAGACTGTTGTGATAAGTAGGAGTCGAGATAAAGGTGTATTCTCCGATTACTCATCAACTTTAGAGCTTAATCTGAATGATTTTGATATTGTTTTCAATCTATGCGGCACCTCCGTGCTTAAACTAGCCTTAAAACCGTGGAAGTTAAAAGAAATTAGAGACTCAAGAATTAAACCCACTAAATTTCTAGCATCTGTAACTCCTAGTCATGTTCTACTTATAAACGCGAGTGCAATTGGTAAATATAACGCAGAAGGAGAAGTATATGAAAACACACAAAACTCAACAGAAAATGAAATAACTAGATTGGTTTGTGAGTGGGAAGCTGCTTCTCTAGCCCATCCCAACTCTGTTCAATTAAGGTTTGCTAACGTAATTTCAAGAGATTCCCCGCTTATTTTATATTCTAAAATTTTTAATTTTTTACCACTTAAAATTTTTGTATCTTCAAAAGCTATTTTTAATTGGTTAGCCGTCGAAGATATCTTGGATGGTATTTTTGAAATTTTAAATAGAGGAATACGAGGTCCAATTAATATGTACTCCGGGAGCGTAGATTGGATTTCTTTTCAAAGAACCTTACTTCCGGCACTAGGTATAAAACTTTTTATTCCTGAAAAGGTCATAAAATTCATAAACCCGATTTTAAGTGATTTAATTTTTACCAGATTTACAGTTAGAAGCATGTACTATGTAAAAAACACAAACCTTTCTAAATATTTAGAGATTATTCAATTTAAATAGAAGTCTCGGCAAGCTCTGATATAAGCGGGATTCTGTTAGGTTAAAAACCCGGTGGTCATCAATCTAAGCGATCTACCCGAGGATCCAAGGATTACCTTCCAGCGAGCCTCCTGTGCGGTAAAGACCGCGGATCCTCTGCTTGATCTTGCTCCAGCTGAGGTTTGCCAAGCAGACGGGTCACCCCGCCTCTGGTGGGCTTTTACCCCACCGTTTCACCTGTACCCTAGAGCTAATTTAACTCTAGGGTAGTCTTCTTCTCTGTGGCACTATCTTCACCTCACGGTGAGTTGCCGTTAACAACCAGCCCGGCTCTGGGAGTCCCGACTTTCCTCAGGTTATAAAACCCGCGACCACCCTCAGAGCTTGCCGATTAAACACTAATATTTTAGCATATTTTTTGAAATCAATGTCTATTACCAACCTTATTCAGCTTTCAGGAGGGGAAGAGATTCGAGAAAAAGTCTTAAATTTTGTTAACCAAAACAAACCTCCCAAAGTCTCTCCGGAAGAGAACTTAGATGAATTCGTACGGGAAGGACTTAATTGGCAGAGAAAGCTTTTTAAGAATGGTATTATTGGACAATTTTTACCTAAAGAATTTGGAGGTCAAGGCAATCGGCTTATTCACGAGGCTTTTGCTCTTGAAGCACTAGCACTGGCAGATTCTCCTCAGCTTCCAGGGATATTTGGAATAACTATGCTTGCACCCATTCTACTTAAGTATGGGAATGAGATACAAAGGAAGTTTTTACCCCATATCTTCGAAGGGTCAACTATGTTCTGTCAGTGTTTTTCAGAGCCAGAAGCCGGTAGTGATTTATTTAACCTAAAGTCTAATTTAACTGAACAGAATGATTTTTATTTACTAAATGGTCAAAAGATTTGGACAAGTTTTGCTAGGTATTGTGGATGGGGTTTTGGGATTGCAAAACTAGCGGGATATAAAGCAGAGAAGAAGCAAGAGGGAATTCTTTTTTTCTTAGTAGAATTAAACCAGTCAAAAAACATTCAAATAAAGCCTATAAAGCAAATCTCAGGAGTATCAGAGTTTTCGGAGATCTTTTTTAATGATGCAAAAGTATTGAAAGATCATATAGTTGGTAACCTTGAAACCGGATGGAAAATTACTTTAGAAACTCTTTTTATAGAGAGAGTGCTATTAACTTTCGCGAGACACATTCAAACAATTAAACTGCTAAAAAAGATAAATGAAATTATCATTGATGAGTACAGACGAGAATTTGAAAAGTTGTTAGCAGAGTTTAATTTACTGCGTTTAACTGCATATAAACATATACAAGATATAGATCAGGGAAAAGAATTATCAGGAGAGAGTAGCATTGATAAGTACGTCTGGTCTGAACATTTTAAAAAATCAGCGAAAATTTACAGGCTTTTAGCTATTAAAACAAAAGACAAAACCATAATTGAGGATGCAAATAGAACTTTTTTGTACTCACTTGGACGAACAATAGCCGCGGGAACCTCCGAGATCCAAAAAATGACCGTTGCACATAGGGTTCTAAATTTACCGAGAAGTTTCTAAATGAGAAACTCTTGCTCAGATTATTTATCAATATTTGCCCTTGAAAGCAGTTGCGATGAGACTAGTTGGTGCTTAGCAGAATTTGATAATCTTGAGCTAAAAAACAATTACCTAGTATCCCACACACAAAAGATCCATGAGGAATACGGAGGTGTAGTGCCTGAGCTATCAAGTAGAGCTCATTTAGAGGCGCTTCAAAAAAATAGAGAAGAAATACTCAGCCTAATAAATGATGCTGATGTACTAAGTGTCACTGAAGGTCCCGGTTTAAAAGGATCACTTATTATTGGGAGCACTTTTGTTTCTGCAGTGGGAATTATGAAACGTAAGCCGGTTGTGCCAATAAATCATATAGAGGCACACCTGTTCTCTCCAATGATCAACTCATCCCTAAGACCTCCATTTATCTCAACGGTCCTCTCCGGAGGACACACTTTAGTGTCTCTGATTGATGAAAATTACGATTTAAAAATTCTAGCACGAACAAAAGATGATGCTATAGGAGAAGCGTTCGATAAATTAGGATGCTTGCTTGGTATGCCATACCCATTTGGACCAAATTTATCAAAATTTGCCCAAGATTACTCCGGAACTATTATTCCCTTACCCATAGGATTAAAGGACAGTATTGATTTTAGTTATTCTGGATTCAAAACAGCGGTGCGAAACTACATTAAGGAAAATGATATTAGGTCTTTGGAGGAGAAAAAAAAGCTGGCTGCCTCCATACAATATTCTCTTGTAGAGAGTGTAATCTTGAAAATAAAAATGATCAGGGAAAAATTTGGTCAATATCCGCTTGGTTTTTCCGGTGGGGTAAGCTCAAACTATTTGTTAAGACAAAGGTTACAAGAGGAGTTTGGAAATGATGTATTTATTCCGGCTGAACATCTTTGCGTTGATAATGCTTTGATAATTGCTTTTTTATGTAATTTGAAGATGCTTTTAGGTAAGGTTAGGATTGAGTTACCAAAAATATTTTCTCGATGGATTTATCTTTAAAGTCGCTAACTGTAAAAACATTGGACGAATTAAACCTTAAACCTAAAAAAAAACTAGGTCAAAACTTCTTAATATCCAAGGTAGTATATAAAAAAATAGCTGAGTCAATTATAAAAAATGCAGATCTGATACACCCCGAGATTCTCGTTGAAATAGGTCCTGGTCTAGGATACTTAATTGATGAGCTGAAAAATACGAATTACAAGCTAATTGGTATTGAACTTGATAAAAAGCTGGCCCAATTTCTTAAATTCAAATTTTCATCTGAAAAGGTAGAAATCAAAAACCAAGACTTTCTAAGTTTTAATTTAAACTCATTTGATAAAGTGATCGTTTTTGGAAACATACCATATAGCATAAGCTCTCTCATTATTGAGAAATTTTGTAAATCTTATAAATCAATACCTTATGCAATAATAATGTTACAAAAGGAGTTTGGAGATAGGCTAATTTTTCAAGAGAATCTCAAATTCAGCTCCAGATTGAGCGTTTTAGTTAATCTTTATTTTGATGTGTATAAGCACTCAGTAATCTCAAAAGAACATTTCTGGCCAAAACCTAAAGTAGATTCTATTTTAATAGAACTCAAAGGCAAAAAATCGCCTCCCAGTAAATCAATTGAGTACGTTACAAATGTTTTAAAAGTGTGTTTCTCAATGAAAAGAAAAACTATTTGGAATAATTTAAAGTATCTTGATAACTCCGTATATAAGGAAGAGCTTATAAATTTTTTCAGCTCACATATGATGCTTAACAGGAGGGCAGAAGAGATTGAGCTTGAGATTTGGAAAAAACTGTTTTCAGATACTTTTATTTGAGATCTTTATCGTATACGGCTTTGAAAATAATTCTTCAAATTCATCATAAAAATAAGAGTAAATAAAATTCTTTTTCATTTTAAGCGTAGGAGTTAGAAAACCGTTCTCAACGGTCAAATTCCCTTGTACTATTAAAAGGGATTTTATTTTCTCAAAAGGATTCAATTTAGAATTTAACTCATTTAATTTTTCCCGATAGTAATCTAATTGTGCTAATGGAGTGTTGAAAAATATTATTCCAACCACATAATCTTTCCCATCACCAAAAACAGCTACATTTTCAGATTTGAAAAGTTTGCTTAATTCACTCTCTAGTTTTAAAACAGGGATGTTTTTACCATTCTGAAGCACAATTATCTCTTTTTTTCTTCCGAGAACATAAAGAAAGCCATCCTCATCAATTTGACCTATATCACCTGTTTTAAACCAGCCATCCTTAGTAAACGGTTGATTAGACGTAAACCAGTACCCTGAAAATATATTCTTGCCGCGAAGAAATATTTCTTCATCCACAATCTTTTGCTCTATACCCGGCAAAGGTCTACCAACACTCCCAATTTTTCGTTGTCCTGGTAGATTCACATGTGTAGCAACACAAGTCTCAGTTAAACCATATCCCTCTAAAATTAGTAGACCCATACAATCAAAAAATTTGATCGTATCAATTGATAATTTAGCCCCACCTGAGATACAAAACCTAATTTGATTACCAAATAATTTTGGTATTAAAAATCGGCCTAAAAATTTTTTAATAAAATCTCCTTTAAAGAGATTATCTACCCATAAAATAAAACTCAATTTTTTTTCTAACTCTTGGCGTAAATGCTCAAAAAATCTGGGCACTGCAGGGATTATAGTTGGTTCGGTTTTAGGAATTAGCTTAACTATCCTTCTAAGGTCCATTTTTGAGGATGTACGGGATATTGGGGATAATAATACGGTCTCAACTCCTAGTATACAGCCAACATATCCACAAAGTCTTCCAAAAGAGTGAGATAAAGGAAGGAATAAATAAATTCTATCAGAGGGGGAGAATAATCCTACCTCACTTACCTGAAACAAATTCGTTGTATGATTTAAGTGAGTTTGAGGAACACCTTTTGGTAGACCCTCAGTGCCTGAAGTAAACATTAGGGTAACTATGCTATCGGGACTGGTTTTGTTAACTCTTAAATCAGTGTTCGGGCTAAACTGACTTAAATCTGGCACGTTAAAGGAGTTTTTTTCAATAGATACAATTGGATAACCAAGTTCCTGAACTTTTTGTATCTGTTCTTCATTCTCTGCAATTATTAGCTTAACATTCGCTAGAGACAAAATTCGTCGAATATCCTCGGTATTTAAACTCGGGTAAATGGGAACAGAAATAGTTCCAGTTAGTATACTTGCAATATCGAAAGTCATCCACTCTAACCTAGTGTTTGAAATTATTGCAACAAAATCGGACTGCCTAATATTAAAACTGTCAAAAATACTCTGAAATTTTCTAACACCATTCAAAAACTGATTTAATTCTACTTTAGAGACAGAAAAATCATCTGCCACCACTATTTTCAACTCTTTTTTAGCGATAGTGTCTAAAAATAGTTCGGTTAAGGTAAACTTTTGCACTCAAGTTAGTTTATAATATCATACAAGGTGATGAGCATAATCAAAAATTCAACTAAAAAAGACTTTGATAGAACTCTATCCTCGATTGAACAAAGATTTTTAGAGATCTCCTCAAAATACCCTAAAATTCTGGCATTTGTAGCATTCTGCTTAGGTTATATTGCTGCAGTTGTTGGTAGGATTTTTTTTGTGCTTGTATTCATAGTTGCAATAGCTGTTTTGGTATTTTACTTGGTAAGCCCTGACTCACCCTCGACTGAGGAAGAAAGCTCAGAGAATAATTAAATAATTAAAAGCAATTAATGTGCTCGTAACCCCTCTTCAAGAACATGTTTTGGTGGCTCTTTTAAGTCCCAAACCAATCCTAGCTTTTCAAAAATTTTTAGAACCCAATGGGTAGGGTCAACCTCCCACCAATAAAAGCCCTGTTTTTCAGATGAAGGATAATAATGATGATTATTATGCCAGCCTTCTCCTAAACACACTAAGGCCATAATAAAGCTATTTCTGCTCTCATCACCTGTTTTAAATCGCTGATTTCCAATCATGTGACAGAGAGAGTTTATAAAAAAGGTTCCGTGATAGAGTAACGTCGTGCTTACAAAAAAACCATATGTTACAAGAGCTAAGGGAGTTAGAGTAGTTGCAGGATTTAAATTAACGTTTATGTACCCAAAAATAACCAAGATTACACATAGAAGTAGAGGCCCTAAGTAATAATATTTATCTAAAAAGACCAGCTCCGGATATTTTTGCAAATCCTTAACATTGGAGTAATCACACTCTTCCAAACCTGAATCAAGTATCCAACCCACATGCGCGTGCCAAAATCCATGTTGTTTTACTGAATGAATATCCTTATCAGTGTCTGAGTATAAATGATGACGCCTGTGATGACTTGCCCACCAAAGAGGACCCTTCTGACCTGCAGTTAAACCCAAGAGAGCCAGAATAAACTGAAAAAACCTAGATGTTCTGTAAGATCTGTGAGAAAAGTACCTATGATATCCAGCTGTTATTCCGAACATTCTTATTAAGTAAAGAATTAAAGCTATCAAAACTAACTTAAAGGAGAATGGAACAAAGAAAACCAGCAAACAGCCTAAATGTACCCCTAAAAAAATTAGGGTTTTTATCTTATCTAAAAAAATAGCTTTAAAGCTTAACTCTCCATCAGTATGTAACACAACACCATTTTATAGAATTATGTATCAAGATTCAAAGTAACAATTCCAATAGTTTGGAGTAATAGGATGGAAAGTTACTAAGGAAGAAAAATGCAAAATAAACTCCAACTAATAGGGTAAGAGGATATCCCATAACAAAAACATTGAAAGTAGGTACAGCCTTTGATATTAAACCCATAGCCAGGTTTACTAAAAAAATTCCACCGATCATTGGAATAGCGAATGTAAATCCTAAGGCAAATGTTTTACAAAAAAGATCAACAAGAAATTGAGTAATCTCAGGTAAGCTTAACGAATTGAAAATTGAGGTGACATCAAGCAAAGTTTGAAAAAGAATTAAATGCCCTCCCGATGTTAAAAAAATTAGTACTTTAAGATCTCCAAACAGTCGTGGCAACTCCCCTTGATTTTGGCCTAAAGCAGGATCAATTATACCTGCAAAATTAAGCCCAGATGAAACTCCAATCAAGTAACCCGCTAACCTGATAGAGCCAGCCAAAATCAAGGGTATTAAAGATATAGCAAAGGATTTAATACTAGTGAGAATTATTGTCTCCTCAACCGAGGATATTGTGTAACCTCTTTGTACTTCAATTATAGTTACGCAAAAACCCACTGCAAGTATTATTGGAGCTCGTAACATAATCCCCGATACTCCTCCTCCGATTCCCGGCATAAAAATAAAAAGTACCGAAAGAGATGTAAGATTAACGATTAAAAGATTAACGAAATTTGGATCAAAAATTTTTAGTATGAATAAATTAATGTCCTCCATATCATCTCAAAAGGTTTGCCATCTCAGGTATTCGCTCAAATAAAAAAATACTTAAATTCATTAACCTTGCTAAAATAAAATTTCCAAACAAAAACAATCCAACAAATGTGGCTATTATTTTCAAAACAAAAGCTAGAGTAGCATCTTGTATTTGAGTTAGTGACTGGAAAATACTAACGCTTAAACCTACAATAAGCCCTATTGTAATCAAAGGAGCCAGAACCCACATGCCATCTAACAACGCTTTCTGAACACTCGAGAGAACAAAAGTTTCAATCATTTAAATTTGATAGCTTTGAAGTACATTCAAAATAATGAGACGCCATCCATCAATCAGAACAAATAACATTAGTTTTATGGGCAGAGATATAACAATGGGCGGGAGAGTAATCATGCTCATTGAAGCTAAAACCGAAGCAACAACTAAATCAATTATTAGAAAAGGTACAGCAACAAAAAATCCAATACTAAAAGCAAGAGTTATTTCAGATATAACAAAAGCCGGTAAAAGGGTTGAGATAGGAATATCTTCAGGATTACTAAAAGCAATTTTTTCATTAGCTCCAGCACTAATTCTCATGAATAGTTCTAAATCTTTTTCCCTTACATTATTTAGCATGAACTTTTTAAATGGCTTAAAAGCCTCCGATAAAGCCTCTTGTTCAACCTTGGTTCCATCAAGAAAGGGTTTAATACCCGAATTGTAACTCTGTTGAAACACCGGTGACATTAAAGCAAAGGTTAAAAAAATCGCTAATCCCGTGAGAACTATGTTTGGAGGACTACCCTGCAACCCAAGCGATGTTCGTAGCAAACCAAAAATGATTATGAATCTTGTAAAGCTTGTCATTGTCATGAGAATAGCTGGACCAAACGACAAAAGGGTAAAAATACCCATTAGCTTAATTACCCCAGACATTTGACCTTGGGGAATATTAATCGATAATATTGAATCTTGGGCGAAAACAGGTAAGACTAAAACAGCAAAATACTTTATCATTTAGCCGCCTCTAATCTTGCTTCAGGAGATGCAATATCCGTAATTCTCACTCCAAATTTTTCGTTAACCACAACTGCCTCTCCTCTAGCAATAAGCTTTCCATTCACATATATATCCAGTGGTTCACCTGCAGGTTTCTCGAGCTCAATAACAGATCCCTGACCAAACTGTAAAATATCTTGAATACTTAATTTTGTCCTACTTAACTCAACTGTAACTGTAAGATTTACATCCAAAAGAAGGTTCAAATTCCCTCCCTTTGTTTGTGTTAGATTCAATGCTACATTTTGAACGTTAGCTGCGGCTTCAGCAACCTTTTCCAAATCTTCAATAGTTTTTTCTTCACTCATAAGTTACACCTCCAAATCATTTCTAAGTTTTACCAAATCATGTTCAGGTATTTGCCTTGTTATTTTTGCTGCTTTGAATCCTCTATATTGACCAGAGATGGCATAAAATTTAGGTTTATCCTCGATGAAAACCACCGCTTCATCATTTGGGGCATTTTTAAGCTGAATAACATCTCCAACCTTTAACTCTAAAAGTTTGGTTAGATTTATTCTACCGTATCCTACTTGTACTCTAACCTCAGCTGGAGCCTCTAAGATTATAGTTTTGATTCTCTCTTTTAATGAATCGTCTACTTCTAACCTTGTACTTTGAAATGATGTAGTTAATTTATGCTTTAAAGGATCTATTGTGGAGTAAGGAATACAAATTTGAAGAGAAGCCATCTCTTGCTCTAATTCAATCTCAACATTTACAACAATCAAAGCCTCAGTTGGCGGCACAATAGCTATAGCGAGAGGGTTAAACTCGCTTCGAACATAGATAAAGTCAACGGGTTGAACAGGAGCCCAGGCATCTCGTAGATTATCGAGGGCTAACATTACCAATTTACCAACTAACCTGTTTTCAATAGCAGTATATTCTCTTCCTTCTACCTTAATCTTGCCTGAGCTGTTTCCTCCAAAAAGCACCTCTACCACACCAAAAATTAATTGTGCTGAGGCGATTAAAAATGCATAACCAGGTAACGGTGGCATTCGAAATATGTGAATGCTTGATGGTAACGGAAGTTTTTTCATAAAAGCACCAAATTTAACTAATTCAATCCCAACAACGTTGGCGAAACATGTTCTTCCAAGAAACTTCGATAAAGTACTTCGATACTGTCTCGCAAATCTGTCATGTATAAGTTCGATGGTCGGCATGCGACCTCGAACAATTCTTTCTTGATTAGATAAATCATATTTCCGGATATTTTTACGCTGATTATCAACTTCAATTAAACCCTCCTCGATATCTGTCTCAGAGAGGCCTTTAATTAGAGAGTTTATTTCATCTTGAGTTAGAACGTCATTCATTGAGCTACCAATTCAAGGAAAAATATATCTTCAACAGAGTCAATACCAATCACGGATTTAATAGTAGAGATTAAAGTTTTTTTTAATTCTTGACGTGAATCAGGGTTTATTATTTCTGACGAAGATTTGGTGTTAAATAGTGTAATAATTTTATCTCTTAATTCATACTCCTTCGAGAAAAAAACATTCGGGATCTCTTTTTGAAATTTAATTGCTAGCGTAAAGCGTAAAAATCTACCATCTTTTAAATTAACAGTAAAAGGATTTAATGGGTATGCCAAACCTAACACGACTTCATCTTGACTGATTTCTTCATACTGCACCTCGCCCACTTGTTCTTCCTCCAATTCAACCTTTTTTGAATGCCAAAAGAATAATCCTACCGAAAGTAAACCAAGACAAAGGGAAACAATAATTCCAAGAACAATAAATTTTTTTTTGCTAGTTTTCTCGTTTTCCTCGGCCATACTCTTGAAGCATCAGGTCAAAATTTTGACCTTTTAAAACTATGTATTCAATTTTCATGCCCGAATCACCCTCTTTTTTCCTTATTAATTTCCAAGTATTTCCAGAATCAAAATTTAGTGATCTCAAATTCACTAGAACGATGATTAAGAGCACATCTAAAAAGGAGATTATCCAATTCACTTTCTAAAAATTATTAACGGCTTTGATATGTCAGATAGATAAACTCTGTTTCCCCTTTTGTGAATTCTGTTTGAGATTAACTTGTATCTTTTCTGTTTAGGGAGAACGAACTCTACATCTGCTTTACGATATCCAAATTTCCGAATTTCTGATACACTAATTGGAAGAGCATAAACTTGTTGATAATTAGCGACTGAAACTATTGATGTTAGAATTAAAAAAAAACTTAAATTAATTATGTTTAACTGCATTTCTATAACCAGATAAGTGTTCCTCCAGATAAATTGAGTGCAAACCATCTCTTAATTTAATTAAACCAGAGAAGGTTACCTCATAACTTAGCTCAAGGTGTTCAAGTTTTTGTTTAAAATGCTGATATAGCGGGATGAAAAAAAAGTTTGCAAGGATGGCACCATAAAGAGTAGTTAACACGGCATGACTAATAGCTGTAGGATGAGAATTCATTGACAAACCGATTAATGTACCAATTAACCCAACTCCAGGACTTACATTAGCCCCAAAATTCAATAAATCTAAAAATCTTCTATTCCTATTCTTCAAAGTTTGGATCTCAGCTTTTAGCGCCTCCTCAAGTTTAAACTCTGGACCCGGATTATCAGCGATTATTCTAAGCCCTTTACGGATAAACTGATCATTAAATTTTTTTTGAAATTGCTCACAAACTGTAAAACCCTTTCTTTTAATCTGCTCATTTATGTATATAAGCTCGTTTATCCTCGTTGAAATATCACAAATCCTTCTTGTATCTGCTACAATATCAAGCGCTTCACGCAAATTAAAGCCACCTAAAAGCATTATGCAACACACCCCAGAAAAAACACTAAAAAAAGCCAGTGGATTAAAAAGATTTGAGATTGAAAAACCAAATTGAGCGCCAGTGGATATGAAAAATAAAGTTAAAAATCCAACAAAAATTAAAAACCGAATGTCAAAAAAATGAGATCTCACTACAAAACAAGATAATGAAAAAAACATACCAGATGTAGGTACACATTTTGATAACAAAATCTGTGAGATACTTAGACAAACCTTTGACAAATGGCTGAAGAAGATGACATCCAATCCAAAACAGAGGATCCAACTGAACGGCGACTAGAGGAGCTAGCTCGGTTAGGACAATTGTTTGTCTCAAATGAGTTTAGTGCAGCCATTGCTTTCCTTATTGGTTCAATTGTTATTTATTTTGTCGTTCCAAATCTCTTCGCAACCATAACAGATATTTCTCGTTTTTACTTTTCATACTCGAAAAACCTAGAGGATTTGACAGTAAGTAACTTAGAAATACTTCCCGTTTTCAAAGTTTTTGGGGTACTAATAGTTATACTTTTAACCTTTCCTTTGGTATCAGTAGCAATAAGTTTGCTCCAAACGAAAGGAAACTTTAAAGAAAACTGGTTTAACTTAAACTTTAATGCCTTAAATCCTCTAAATGGATTAAAAAGAATCTTCTCTCTTCAGAATTTTTTTAATTTCTCTAAATCGGTGATTAAGTTACTTATTCTCGCAACATTTTTTTATTTTGCTTTCAAAGATGATGTTAAAGAGATAATTTTTTCCAAATCTTCAAATATCAATTTTTTAGCCCTAAATTTAAGTTGGTTAGCTTACAAAATACTGATTAACGGAGCAATCATACTTTTGATTTTTGGAACGATTGATCTATCAGTAGGTTACTTACTATGGCTTAGACAAAATAGGATGACTAAACAAGAGGTGAAGGATGACAGGAGAGCTAGTGAGGGAGATGAGGTAGTAAAGAGAAAAATACTCTCAAAATCAGCTGCTAGGATACTACAACAAATTAAGAAAAACCTAGCAACTGCTACCGTTGTCGTAACAAATCCAACTCATTACGCTGTAGCTCTTAGATACATTAGTGGTAAAGATTCAGCACCAGTTGTTGTTGCAAAAGGCGTAGATTTTTTGGCTCTTAAAATCAGATCTTTGGCTGTGGAATACGGCATTCCAATTGTTGAAAGACCATCTTTAGCAAGAGCTTTATACAAAAGGTTAAAAATTGGTCAACAAATACCAGTAGAGTTCTTTAAGGTGGTAGCAGAAGTAATTGCCTTTGTATTTAAAACTCAAAACAAAAAACCAAAAGCGGTATGAGCCCTCAAAGAGTTATTGAATCATTACTTCCGCTTGCTTTGATTTTCGTTCTGACAATTTTACTTTTCCCAATGCCAGGTTGGTTTCTCGATTTTTGCTTGGCGGCAAATATAGTAATTGCTTTTGTTATATTGTTTGTTTCACTATATGTTGAAAAACCGATAGAGTTCTCAGTTTATCCGTCACTACTTTTGATAACTACCGTATTTCGTTTAGCCTTAAATGTAGCTACAACCAGAAGAATACTTCTTGATGGTAATCAAGGGCTTGACGTTGCTGGTGAATTAATAAAGGCCTTTGGTCAGTTTTTAATCCAAGGGAATTTTGTGGTTGGATTAATAATCTTTTTAATAATAAGTATCATAAATTTAAAAGTTATTACAAAAGGAGCCGGTAGGATCGCTGAAGTAGCTGCTAGATTTACTCTAGATGCAATGCCTGGTAAACAGATGTCAATCGATTCAGATCTTAGTGCCGGCATAATTACCGAACAGGAAGCAAGATTAAGAAGACAACAATTAGCACGTGAAGCAGAGTTTTATGGTGCGATGGATGGAGCGGCTAAATTTGTTTCTGGCGAAGCTCTCACTGGGATATTCATCATGTTGTTAAACATCATTGGCGGCTTTTCAATCGGCTATTTTCAACATAATATGAGCTTATCTGAAGCTACACAAACTTTCACAGTTCTTACTGTGGGAGATGGTCTTCTTAGTCAGATACCAGCAATAATAATATCAGTTTCTGCTGGTTTAATAGTTTCCAGAGCAGCATCAGGAGAACATTTCAGCTTAGAGATACTAAGTCAGCTTGGAAAGACTATTTGGCCGTTACTTTTTGCCTCTACAGCAACTGTTATGATAGGCCTTTTGCCTGGCTTGCCTTTTGTTCCATTCTTGGTAACTGGGATCATAGTGGGAATTCTAGCCTACATTAAAAGTAGACAACAAAGAAAACTAGCTATGCAGAAACTAAAAGAGCAAAATCAAAAATCAGAAGAACCAGATCCAGAAAAAATGCTAACAACTGAAGATTTACTCAAACTGATGGAAGTAAGCCCAATTAGAATTGAAATAGGCGTAAACTTAGGATTAGCTATAGGCACAACGGCTATTAATGAAAGAACTCGGAAAATAAGATTTCAATTAGCATCTAGATTTGGTTTTATTTGCCCTCAGCTTTATGTTACAACAACAAGGAGTGATAGAAGAGATACAAAAGATCCGTTAAAAATCCTCATCAAAGGTAGATTAGTTTTTGAGACGAGAATAGATACTGTTAGAGTTTTAGCAATTATGCCTCCACATCAAAAACAGCAAGAGAATGTACCCGATCTTGAAGGAGAGATATTTTATGACCCAATTTACAAGATTAAGGGGTTCCTGATAAACAAGGAAGATACTATTTACGCAAAGAGCCTTCATTACTATATCTCAGATCAAGCAGCACAATTTGCCACCTGCGTGACAGAAGTACTTATGTTACATATGCACGAACTGCTTCGTCGACAAGATGTGCACCTAATTATATCAAAGATTCAAAAAGAATTCCCAAGGTTAGTTGAGGATATAATACCTCAACATATATCGTTAGCTCAGATTCATCAAATACTGTCAAAATTACTCTATGAGTTTGTATCAATTAGGGATATGCAAACTATCCTAGAGTCTCTAGGTGAAATAGCCCCACTAACAAAAAACATAGATATGATGACTGAGTATGTCAGGAAAAGAGTTATAAAAGGATCTCTTCAAACTTTATATGAGAACAATCTCTTTTTAAGAGTTGTAAACATAGATCCCCGGTTAGAACAGGCTATTCGGAATTCAATTATTGAGAAGGAGGATTCAAGAAAATTTAATCCAAACCAAAGTCTAGCACTACCATTAGTTAACAGAATTGGCTCATTGTACGAACAGGAACTTCAATTAACGTCTTATTTAGCTGTTTTAGTTCCACAAGATATTAGACAACCTCTTAGTATGTGGCTAAAAGAGCAGTTTCCAAGAGTTCTGGTTATATCACCCGATGAGATACCCTATGGTTTAACAGTTAAGGCTATCGGAACAATCGGACTTGATGATCAAAAATCAGAGGAAGTGGGGAATAATTTGGCGGTAAGTATATGATCTCTAAAGTAGTTGCTGTTTGTTCAGGAAAAGGGGGAGTAGGTAAAACAAACATCTGTGTAAATCTTGCTCTTGCTTTAACTGATCTCGGTCGAAAAGTTTTACTTATTGACCTAGATTTTGGTTTAGCGAATGCAGAGATACTTTTAGGAATTAAGCCACTTAAAACTTTCAAAGACTTGAAGGAGGAAAACTTTGATTTTTCAAAATTGATAACACGCGGTCTTTGGGGGATCGATTTTATAAGTGGCGGAAGAGGCTTTTCCTGGCTTAATAACTTAACACCTGAGGATAGAAGAAACCTACTAATATCGTGGAGAAATTTCGTTTCAGATTATGAAATAGTAATTCTTGACACAGCACCAAGCATAAACCTTGACAATATATTATTTTTAAAAAATGCTGATCTCATCGCTTTAGTATCAACAACCGAAGCTCCAGCACTTTTAGATGCATATGTTAGCATGAAAACTCTTTTCTCAGTACTAAAGATAAGCAAGTTCGGTCTACTACTAAATAAGACCTCTAATTTTTCTCAAGCAAAAGCTATTTTTAAAAACTTCTTTACGTGTACTATGGAACGCTTAAACGTTAGACTTGGATATCTGGGAAACATACCTTATGATGAGAGTGTAAAACATGCAGTGAATGATCAAAAACCATTTTATCTAACTTTTCCTAACTCACTCGCATCAAAATCCATTAGTAGAAGTGCGGATTTGTTGATGGAGGAATTACTAATAACAACGGATGAAGTTTCCATTGAACCATGAATACACAAATAAAAAAATTCGCAGGTTTTGTATCCGTGTTAGGTAGTATTTTTATCACAGTAAATGGTATCTTTTCTGGAGTTACTACTTTTCAAATAGGAGTAAGATTGCTTGTTTGGTTTTCAGTAACGTTTATATTTTTTAAACTTTTAGAAGTTGTTATGAAGTTTGGAGTATCTTCAAATGAAGAGTAGTTTAACTGAGTTAGATAAAGAGGAACTTATTAATCAATACCTTCCTTTGGTAAAGAGAATTTCTGCAAAGTTTATGCATAAACTGCCCCCATCAATCGAATTGAGAGACATTGTAAATGCTGGTATAAACGGCTTACTGGAAGCGGCAGAGAGATTTGATGATAGTTTAGATTCAAGCTTTGAGGCTTTTGCATATCATAGGATTCGTGGAGCTATTTTAGATTATTTAAGGGCTTGTGATTGGTTACCTCGAAGTATACGCTCGAGAATGCACAAACTAGAAAAAGCTTACCTGATGGTTGAGCAAAAACTTGGTAGGCAAGCTACTGAGGAAGAAGTTGCTAAAGAACTAGGCATCACAGTTGAGGAATTTCGGGATCTTTTGGGTGATGTTAGTAATATTGTTATGCTAAGCTTCGAGGAGCTTGGATTTGGAAAAGGAGAAGATCGTTTTTGGAGTAAAGATGAATCATCAACTGTGCCTCTAGATAATGTTTTAGATCAGGAGCTTGTTGATATTATCGCAAGGGCGCTGGATAGGCTACCTGAAAGAGAGAGAATGGTACTGATTCTTTATTTTTACGAGGAATTAAATCTTAAAGAAATTAGTGAGGTGCTTAATTTAACTGAGAGCAGGGTTAGTCAGCTTCGAGCAAGCGGTTTGTTAAGACTTAAAGTGTATCTTCGAAAAAGCCTTGGGATTATAAAGGATTAGACTTAATCCAAGTATCCTTAAATCTAGCGCTATAAGAACTTGGCCTTGTTTCAGGAGGTAGAACTCTAACGAGAATTGATCTCTCAAAATCTACTCCAGCTAGAATAGCCTCTCCGGTTTTTAAACTAGCAACTACTTCAGGTGAGAAATTTTTACCAACACCTACAATAGGCCTTATCAGCTCAAAATCTCCTGGATCATTAAGCCTATGAATGAGCATACACCCTAACTGACTTATAACCAACGGAGTTATCTCTCTAACTTGTTGGGAAGCTAACCCTAAACACAAAGCGAATTTCCTGCTCTCTTTAGCTATAGCCTCTAAACTTGAAAGCCCAAAGGTTTTAACGAATTTAAGAGCATATTCATTCAGAAAATAGTGTGCTTCATCCAAAATAAACAGTAAAGGCTTACTTAGAAATTTACCTTTTTTAGAAAGGTTAAACAAATATCTACCTAAAATATTTACAAAAGTTTCCTTAACACCAAACGCAGATGGAAAACCTGCTAAAGATATTCTTAATATTTGTTTGGAGTCCTGTTCAACGAAAATATCAATAACCTCAACTAATGAGGGAAGTTTTTTATCTGGATAAAAAATAAACCTCAAATCAGGGTCCTTTAATATAGCCTCAACTTTACCTATAAATGGTGCACAAGCAGACAGCTCAGATGAGTTAACTCCCCCCCAGTAATTAAACTCGGTTGAGCTTTGCTGAGGGTAAACACATTCATTCTGAATTTGAACAGGCAACTTAGATATGTCAAATTCGCATTTTTCATCCTCTATGTCTTTTAGTCTCTTTTGATACAGTCTTTCAAAATCTTTCTTTTCTCTATTTGCCTTAATGACAACTCCACCAACAGCAATACTTGGTTCAAGCTTTGCAAGCTTTAATGTCTTAATAGCACTTTTTAACTTCATGAAAGTTAACCCATCAGGTGGTTGAAAAATTGTGAACAAATCAGATTCCAATAAATCATAATAAGGCATAGTAAAAGGATGACAATTCTCTTTTCCAAATCCCAAAGATATACACTTTCTAAATCCATTGTACTCTCCTGCTGGATCTACTAAGATGATCTTGGGGTTATATCTTTGACACTCTTCAATTAACCTCGCAACACTCCAACTCTTACCTGACCCAGTGCAGCCAAAAACCCCAAAATGTTTAGAGAAAAAACTCTCAAATGAGGGTTTAAAAAGAACATTTAAATTTGCGATCTCAAAACACTCCAATCTACATTGTGTTTCCTCAGATAAATCAAATACTCGGGAAACATAATCAAGATTGCTCAAAAGGTAGACTTTATTACCAACAGATAAATCTATTGTATCAAGTAGCCTAACTTTATAATCTTCAACAGAAGCAAAAAAAACCGCTTTTCCTATCTTTTGGGATCCAAGAAGATCTGTTACCTTAAAAATAAAAATTTTTTTATTGGACTCTGAAAAGATAAAAGAATTAACGGTTAGTTTGTGATTGGTTAAATCTAGATTATCAAATGAAAAACTTACCTCATCAGGGTAGATATCAACAACTGCTCCAACACAAATATTTTTAGAGATCAATTTTCCCTAAGTAAATTCTAAGACTTTGTAATCGGTCTAACGCAGGTTTTTGTTTAAAGTTTTTTTTGTTGTTAAAAAAACTTTCAAATGTTTTTACGGCCTCTTGCAACAAATTTAATTCAATTAAACCTTGAGTACACTCTCTACCATGAAAGCAATGATACCGAACTACATCTTTAGGCTTTGCTTTATCCAAACTATGTTCATCAAGAGTCGAAACCTCCAAAACCTTTAAACTTTGAATGCTACCAAGTCTATGAGGAACACCGGGAGGAATTCTGAATAGCATACCCTTACTAACCTTGAGTGTATAGAAGAGATCATCAATAAAAAACTGAACAACACCTCTACCAGATAGAATAATCCAATATTCTAATTTTCTCTGATGGGACTGCAAACTTAATACACCATTAATACCATCCTTAGGAATTAAAATTTTGATGGTGAAATCACGGTCAAACTCTGAGATTATCTGTTCCTTCCCCCAAATCCATTCATCTATTTTCATACTTGCATCCACTGGCTTAATCTTTCAAGTTCCTGAATCAACTCTCTAGGCCATTTACGGAAATCAGTCGGAAGTAAATCTGCATTATCCAAAAAATATTTAACCTCGAATATTGAATCGCCATTAACTATTTGAAGCAACCTGGTTGAGTAATCAAATTGAATCAAATATCTTGAGCTTAGTTCACCAAAAAGGTTAATTATAGGATCATCCTGAAGTCCGATAATTTTATCATCCTTGTCAATCTGATTTTTATAATATGAAGCTTTCTCCCACTTAACACCAGACCAAAATAGGTAATCTAATGCTTCAGCAAAGCAACCTAAACACTCCAAAGTATTAGACCTTTCAAAATAATCTCTAACACATCTCGATTCTATTCCATTGCATACAATACAACCAACAGAGATATTTGATCTTGTTTGTCGCAAAAAAGATAGAAAAGCCATTAAGATGGAGTTCAACCATACTGCTTTACCCCCGGCCAGAATACCAATAACTTTCATTTAAAAAACAAAAGGATATACATATCTGTTTATACACTCAACAAAAACATAATCCCATGGATCCATGATACGAAGACATGGAGAAGCGGATTTTTTTTCTTCTGTTACACCATTAATCACCACTTTTACAGATTTATCACCGTTTGCAAATAACAAAGCAAAAACATCATTTTCGGTCAAGCGTGTATAAGCAAAATTTTCGGGATTCCTAATAAATTTTTTACCCTCTAAGAAAATCGAATCATCATCACTTTTTATAAAAACCAAGAACTCATTTAGTTTATTAGCCGAGAAATCAGTATAAAATGTAACCGCAACCGCATCATCGATAACAGTTTTTGGTGCTGGTAAAACTAATGGATTTGTTGAATTAATTCTCCCCTCAAATAATAGTTGATTTGAACTCATTGAGATAACCGCTATTTCAAGTTCACGAATACTTGAATAGATTTGTGAGACAGGACAAATATGCAAATACAAAGGTTTATCAATGGCTGGAAGATAAACTAAATATGTCGCTTTTTTCATAAGCGTGGTTAGAAAAAACCTGGTAAAAAAGCAATATAAAAGGGATCTAAAAAACTTAGCTTAAACCCCTCTTCAGTTTTTATTGGCAAACACGTGACCCCCTGCGAACACTTAAAAGATGTATAAAAACTTCCTTTATGAACTCTTACATTGCTCCAACTGTTATTAAGATTAAGTAAGAATAAACATTTTATAGAAGGAGGGAGTGAGACAATTGAATTACCGCTTATAAACTTCATCTGTAATAGTTTGAAATACTTGGAATCAGAATGCAAATAACAATTAATAAAACCGGATAAAAGTTTTATGTAACCGAGAACTATCCTATACTCCTTAGATACCCTAACAGGGAAAACCGAGGATAACTCCATTGTAACAGGGCTTTGGCTTTCCACTTTCAAAGTATTAACTAATCCTCCAGAAAGGTCATATAACTCAACTTTAGCCTCAGAATCTGCTGGAGGAAAAGTTATTAGAAAACGAGTCTTAAGTGGCTGAAAAATAGGAATAAACATTCTCAAATATTTTTATTTTAGATCCTGAGAAAAATTTTTAACAACAAGATCGGGGATTTACGAAAAATTCTGAATAGTCTCCTCTTGCCTTCTCATCTTAATGAATGTGGAAACTAAAGGTTATAAAGACGAGATACTTAATATTATTGAGGCAGACCGAGAACGCAGAAAAAAAACAGAGTGGAGAGGAACGGTTTTAGATTATATTGAGTTGGTTAAAAAAAATCCAAAAATTGTCCAATCGGCTCACGAGAGGATCTTTAACATGATTGTAGAGCATGGCGTAAGGGAGCCTGACTACGATGCTAACCCTAAGCTTAAAAGAATCTTTGGTAATCAAAAGATTAAAATTTACAACTTCTTTGCCTCTGAGTTCTTTGGCTTAGAGAAGACGATACAGAATTTAGTGCGATATTTTCAATCTGCTGCCTTAAAGGGGGAAGAAAGCAGACAAGTATTATTTTTAGTTGGCCCGGTTGGCTCAGGCAAAAGTTCATTGGTTGAGAGAATCAAGAGAGGGCTTGAAGCTTTAGATCCATTCTACGCTCTTGAAGATGACCCAATGTTTAGCGAACCTTTAACTATCATACCAAGACATTTAAGACCTCAATTTGAAGAAATACTTGGAGTAAAAATTGAAGGCGATATTAACCCTGTAGTGAGGTATCGACTCTTAAACGAATTTAAAGGTAAATGGGAGAATTACCCTGTTGCAACTTACTCTTTTTCAATAAGAGCCAGAAGAGGTATTGGAGTGGTGCCACCAGTGGATCCTAACAATCAAGATACTAGCGTTTTAATCGGAAGTGAGGATATATCCAAACTTGACAAATACTCTGAAGGAGACCCTCGTGTTTTAGATTTAACGGGAGCACTTAATAGAGGCAACCGAGGACTTGTCGAGTTTATTGAGATTTTTAAGAATGAAGTTGAGTATTTACACACTATTATTACGGCAACACAAGAAAAAAGCATTCCTGCTCCTGGAAGGCATGGAATGATTTACGTAGATACGTGCATTATTGCACATTCGAATGAAAGTGAGTGGAAAAAGTTTCGATCAGATCCAACCAACGAAGCAATACTGGATAGATTAGTGATTTTAAAAGTACCTTATAACCTGAGGCTTGATGAGGAGATAAAAATTTATCGCAAAATTCTACGAAACTCAAATTTTAAAGCTGATATTGCCCCAAATACGTTAGAGATTGCTGCTATGTTTGCTATTTTATCTAGGCTTGAGCCTACAAATAAATGTGATTTATTAACCAAGCTTAAACTTTACAATGGTGAGGAAGTAATTGAAAAAGGAAAAACTAAAAAAATAGATGTACAAGAGTTGATGAGCGAGGCAAAAAACGAGGGAATGCACGGCATCTCTACCCGCTTTATAATGAAAGCCATCGATAATGCACTCTCTGATAACATAGAGCTTAATTGTATCCATCCTTTATCTGTCAAAGAGTCTTTGATAAATATGGTTAGAGAGGGTGATTTTCCAGAAGATCAAAAAAAACATTTATTAGAACTTTTACAAGATACTATCCACAAAGAATATTTGCGACTGTTAGAACAAGATATAACGAAAGCCTTCGTGTATTCATTTGAGGAACAAGCTGAGGCACTCTTCCAGAACTACTTGGATCACGCTGAAGCGTATGTAACTCGGAAAAAAGTTAAAGATAAATCAACGGGAGAAGACCTTGATCCTGATGAAAACTTTTTAAGGAGTATAGAAGAGGCGATTGGTATCACTGGATCAGCTTGCGATAATTTTAGACAAGAGGTCATAGCTTATCTCTGGTCTGCTCTTCGAAGGAACGAGAAATTAACTTACAAATCTTATGAGCCTTTAAGACAAGGTATTGAAAATAAATTGATGTTCTCTGTAAGGGATCTAGTTCGAATTACAACCAAAGCAACCACAAGAGATGAAGAGCAAAAAGAGAGATATGACAAAATAACTAAACAAATGATTGAGATGGGGTATCCTCCAAACTGTATCGATATTTTACTCAAATTCGCAGCAAATAATCTTTGGAAGGATTAATGTGCGCTATTTTTCGGGACACAGCCGATACTGACCTATCGGATCAAACTGCAAAAGATAGAAGGCGACACTTAGAAAAAGTAAAACAGTCAATAAGGGATAATATTGGTGAAATAATAGCTGAGGAATCAATAATTGGACAAAATAAAGATAAGCTCATCAAGGTACCTATCAAGACAATTAAGGAATTTAGGTTTATATTTGGTGATAACTCAAACCGAGTCGCTCAGGGAAATGGTAAACAATCTGTGGGGGATGTGTTTGAATCCTCTCCCGAAACAAAAGACTCTATCGGGCCAGCAGGTGACCAGCCCGGGATAGATGCGCTTGAAACCGAGATTACTCTTGAAGAGTTGATTGACATAATGTTTGATGACTTACAGCTACCAGATCTTGAGAAAAAGAAACTAAAAAAAATAATCAGCAAGTCTGGACTAAAAAGAAAAGGCCATAGGAAACAAGGTATACGACCACGATTAGATAAGAGATTAAGCGCAAAGAATAGAGTGAAAAGAAAAATAGCCAGTAAATCAAGTGAACCAGATTTTCCTTTTCATGAAAGAGATCTCAGATATTTTTTTGTCAAACCCAAGCCTAAAGAGTCAGTAAATGCAGTGACAATTTGCATAATGGATACTTCTGGATCAATGACAACGACAAAAAAGTATCTAGCAAGAAGTTTTTACTTTCTTCTGTATAATTTTATTCGATCAAAATATGAAAACTCAGAGATAGTATTCATAGCCCATCATACTGAAGCTAAAGAGGTATCCGAATTAGAGTTCTTTCATAGGGTGGAGTCAGGAGGTACGTACATTTCCTCAGGTTATGAAAAAGCTATTGAAATTATCTTTTCAAGGTATCATCCCTCCTCATGGAACATATACGTTTTTCATTGTTCAGACGGAGATAATTACTACTCGGACAACGAGAGAGCAGTGCAATTAGCAGAGGAATTATGTAAGTATTGTAATCTATTCGGTTATGGGGAGATAAAACCTCATGGCTCTAGTTATTATAGTGGTACAATGCTAGACATTTATTCCAGAATAAACAGGAGCAATTTTCACACTGTTCTAATACAAACAAAAGAAGATATTTATCCAGCACTAAGAGATTTCTTATCAAGAGAAAAATAGTATGTATTCCTTAGAGTATTGGGATGAGAGAATTCTTGAAATTGTTAAAAAACTTGAGTTAGATACATATGACCAAGAGTTCCTTGTTGTTAATCACAATCAGATGATTGGATACATTGCATATGGAGGAATGCCTTCAAGATATAGTCACTGGTCCTTTGGGAAAGCTTACGAGAGAACTAAATCTTTATATTCATATGGTGTTACAGGACTACCATATGAGATGGTGATCAACTCCGATCCATGTCTTGCATATTTAATGAAAGACAACTCATTATGTTTACAAATTCTTACAATAGCCCACGTTTATGGTCACAATAACTTCTTTAAAGTTAATCAGTATTTCGTCAATTCTCCAGTTAAAGCAAAAGATGCATTATACATGTTCAAGATTCACGCAAGAATGGTAAAAGAGTTCATTGAAGATCCTTCGATTGGATTAGATCAGGTTGAAAGTACGATTGACCACGCTCACTGCTTACGATTTCATAACTCATCAAATTACTTAATTAAAGCATCACCCGAACAGGAAAAAAATATATTTGGTTTTGATCTCAGAGAGAATCTTCTTGGATTTATTGCTAAGAACTCTAAAAGTTTAAAGGATTGGCAGAGATACCTACTAGAAATGATCGAGAAAGAGAGTTTTTATTTTCTGCCACAGTTGGAAACAAAAATAATGAATGAAGGTTGGGCATCACTTATTCATTACATAATTTTAAAGCAATTGAATTTACCTCCGGATTTACATTTAGAGTTTATTGTAAATCACTCACAAGTTTTAAAGCCCAGTTTTGGAAGTTTAAATCCATATCACATTGGCTTTGTGATCTTATCAAGAATATACTCCTCCATCTCTGGAGATTTTGACCCGCATAAAATAACAAGTGACGATCCTGGTTTTATTTCATTAAAAAAAATTATTTCTGAGGAAAGAGACTCATCGTTTCTTCGAAGGTTCCTTACAAAGGAATTAGCAGAGGAACTGTACCTTTTTGAGCATTCAAAAAAAGGTAAAAATAGGGTTGTGTCCCGTTTACCAAACTGTGATGATTACAACTCTTTTAGGGAGACTTTAATCAAACAAATAGGTATGTTAAGTATTCCCAAAATAGTTGTTAAAGATATTCTGCCTTCGAATACTCTTATTTTAGAGCACCGTTTTGATGACAGAGAATTAAATTTAGAGTGGGCAGAGAAAACTCTAAAATCAATTCACTGGCTATGGGGCAATGATTGTATTTTGGAAACAATTTTAAATGGAAACAAAGTTCTTTTAAAATGCACAAATAACGAGGTTAAAATTGAAAAACTTAGTTAACCCTATCAAAACTAACATACTTTTCTATATCAATTATGATATCTGAATATTTTAGCACCGTGGACCTATGAGAGATAAAAATTATAGTTTTCATTTTTAATTTTTCAAAAATGAAATCAATTACTTTTTTCTCCGTTTCAACATCAAGCGCAGATGTAATTTCATCAAAAATATATATTTGAGAGTTCCTGCACAAAGCATTTGCGATAAAAAGTCTTTGCTTCTCTCCTCCACTAATATCAAAAGCAAACTCACCTACATGGTTATTCTGCAACCTTTCAAAGATATGAAAACAACCTAACTCAGTAAATATCCTCTGAAGTTCCGTTTCATTACATGAATAACCGAAATTCAACATGCCAAGATTTTCAAAAAAAACAGGAGATTGAGGTACATAAGTTATTATCTCGCGCAGATACTCATTATCAATCTGATCTAGCGGTATCCCACCAATCTTAATAATCCCATGGTGAGGTTTGTTATAACTTATTATTAAATCAGCTAAAGTTGATTTGCCTATACCACTTGGCCCTATGACGGCAACCTTACTACCAAAGGGTATACGTAATGAGAAACGGTCAAAAATTGTTTTGGAGTTGTATGAAAAACTTACTTCTTTAAGCTCAATATCAAAATTATCCAATCTCCGTACCGCACCAGTTAATGCGGGTTCTCTTTGTGAAAAAATAGTTTGAACCCTTTCTAGGGCCCCTAAAGTAGCACTTATATGAGTTTTAGTTTTACTAAGTTTTTTAATTGGACCATAAATAAACCCAAGCGTAGCCAAAACCCCAAAAAATTCTCCCTGAGTAACCACACCACTTTGAATTTGAGATACCCCAAAAAACAAAATAAATGTAACAATTAAAGCCGCAAGAACCTCATTAATGGGTACTGAAATATTCTTTGTTAGATCAGCTCTTGTGGAGAACAATCTATTTAATTCAGAGAATTTTTTAAATGATTCTTGGAGAGCAGATTCAAGCTTAAAGGATTTAAGAGTCTTAAATCCAAGGAGAGCATTGATTACAATCGAAGTTAATTTTCCAAGTTCAACTTGTGCGGTGTTTGCAAGATTTTTTGAGGTTTTTGAGATTTTTTGCACTAAAAAAACTATTAATGGAGCAACTAAAATTATACTTAGCGAAATTCTCCAACTTAACCAGAAACTGGAGAAAATTAACGCTACCAAACGAAGAGATTCTCTTAAAAATTCTGGAATATGGTTTACTACAAGCTCTTTTAAAAAGATTGTGTCATTAATAACTGTGGAGCTTAACTTTGAACCCCCCAATTCAAGAACTTTTGATGGATTAAGATTAAGAATTAAGTTGAAAAGTTTAGACCTCACTTCAAATATGACCTGGTTACCCAAAGATGCAGCAAGCTTTATGTAAAAAAAATTCAAGATTCCCCGCAAAAGTCCAAGTGCTAAAAAAGATAGTGAAAATACAACTAATTCTGACTTATCACTTTGTATAACACTGTCAAAAAAAAACTTTATAAGAAAAGGAATAGCACCATCAGTGCCCCCAATTAGTATTGCCAGAATAGACAATACTAAAATTTGAACTCTAAATGGTTTAAGGATTTCAAATATTAATCTACTTTTCACTGAAATTTGTATTATGTCGAACCTGTTTGTGAGTTTCTATTAAATCAATTATCTTCAAAGCTGCATCTTCAAGATTAAAAGGTTGAATTAAACATAAATCAAAACCACTTTTCACGCTCATCTCAATCTCAAAGTCAAAGGATTTTGGGCTTATCAAACCAAGTGGCACATGTTTACCTCCCGGCAAAGAACGTAAAACCTCGACAAACTCCCTTTGCCTCTTCCCAAGAAACTCAGTATCCACTAAAATCAAATCTACTGGATAGGAACCTACTAATGAATATAAATCCTCAAAAGTTTTGACAAAAGCAAGTTTAAAATTACGCTGTGCTAAATATCGAATTAATGCACGCAAGTTAGTATTAAGAGTTTCAGATATTGCGAGCATAGCCCCTTTGCCATCAACAACCCTTTTCTCTGCAGTCTCCTCACTTTTTTCCTGGAGATCAGAAATTAGAAATCCTAAAGAAAATACGCTACCCTCTCCCACCTCAGATTCAACTTCAATAACACCATCATTAAGCTCAACCAATTTCTTGACTAAAGCCAGCCCTAATCCTGTCCCAGTTTGCTCATTTACACCAGGCTTATTTTCGCGTTCAAAAGGATCAAAAACTTTTGGCAAAAACTCAGGGGAAATACCTACACCGGTATCTTTTACACTGATAATAAAACGCTTACCCTGAATCATCCCTTCAATAAACACGCTTCCACCTTTTTTGTTGTACTTTATAGCATTCGATAGAAGATTTAACATGATTTGTTTAATTTGCCTTTTATCCGCAAAAATATGTACATCTTGATCCGGTAAATTTATAAAAATTTTTACATCTTTTTTAGAAGCAAAACTTCTCATCAAATCAACACACTCTCTCAATAACTTTGAAATATTCAATGGTTTTTTATCAGCTGATGGACTAGCCTCAGTTTTTGCAAACTCAAGAATATCGTTAATCAAGGTTAGCAGATGTCTACAATTTTTTACTGCAATCTCTGCTAACTCTTTTGCCTCTTCAGATAAAGATTTCTCCTCTAGAATCATCTCTACTGAATTTAAAATATTACCTAATGGTCCTCGTATTTCATGACTTAGGTTAGCTAAAAACCCGGTTCTAGCCTTAATGCTTTGCTCACTTAATTTTTTAAGTCGAAAAATTTCTGTTCTAAATTGTGATACCAACATAGCAACTGCTGCTCTAAACCCTAACTCTTCAACAAGACGCTGCCTATAACCTACTAATTCTGAATTTGAGTAAACCTTAAAATTACCAAATTCTAAATCCCCAACTGCTAACTTGAAAATCGTTTGTACAGAGTCAGGTTTTGGAACCCCAAAAGCAAAACTTTTATAAGCTGGAGCATCTATGGTCTCAGATAAATTTATTTCAACAGATAAAATACCCGGTATTTTGAACAATTCTGATACTAGAGCTTTTAGCGGATCTGATAAAAACTCTTCCGAGAGAATTTTTACAACTCTCTCCTTCAAACTAAAGGTCAAATAAACTAAGCTGGAAATAGCAATTAGAGAGCTTAGCACGATTAAAGTGGTGTTGGTTAAGATTAAGCCTAAAACCATTAAACACATTGAAACTAAGGAAGCGATAATTTTTAATCGCATAATCTAATCTCCGTGGCTGAAATAACTTCAACTATAACTCCTAAATGATTCAAACATAGCAATGCCCCTGATTCACTCAATCCAACAGGTAGCAACTTTTGATCCCGATAAATCGAGTCAGTAGTGGTAATCCATCTGCCTTGAAAATAGTCATACTGCCATATCTCTTGGGTTGGGAGAATAAAATCATGGCTTGAGTATTTGGTAAATGCTTCGTTTACCGCATTAAGAAGTATATCTAGTGCTCCTTCGCGCGACAAATTTATACCTACATCAAACAATGAACCAAATGTTTTCTCTGATTTGAGATTTAAGCCTACACCGACTAATATAAAATCATTCCAAATTTCAATTAGAATACCACAAAACTTTTTGCCAGATTTACTTAAAATCAGATCATTTGGCCATTTTAAAAGAGCTTGATCTGGAGTTAGATTTAAGGATTTCAAGATCTCATAACCAAGAAAAACAGAGAAACCATCATATGATTCTTTTCTTCTTTCAAAACCAAAGGTTCCATAAAAGCCCTCATCAACGTTATGCCATAAATTTTTGCCTCTACCCCTTCCCTTTTCCTGGAACTCAGCAACTACGCACACTGGAGCACCATGGGTAGAAATAAGATCTTTACATACATCCATAGTCGAAGAGACAGTCTTAAATTTGAAGACCTTCACACAACTTAAGATTTGTAATTGGCTCAACCACTAAATCATACGGTCCGGATTCTCTAACATAAACCTCAATAAACGAGTCAGGCCGTAAGTGGCCATTCTTAGGTACACACATACCGTCTATCTCAGGGGCTTGAAAATAAGCTCTGGCACTTTTACCATTTTTTTCAGTCAGAACTTGAAGCTTTGTTCCAACTAACTTGGCAAGTTTTGTTGCACTAATTCTTTGCTGAATTCTCATCAGCTCAGCTCTTCTCGCCTTTGCTGTATTCTTACGAATTTTTTCTTGTAATCTAAAACTTTCTGACTCAGGCTCATCACTGTAACAGAAAACACCAACATTATCTAGCTGTGCCCATGAAATGAAATCGATTAGGTCTTTAAAATCACTCTCGGTTTCCCCCGGATGGCCCACTATGAAGGTTGTTCTTATACTTAACGAGCTAGAAATAGATCGAATTTTTTCTACTAAGCTCCTGGGAGAAAACCGCCCTATAGGCCGTTTCATAAGTTTCAGCACTCTTTCACTGCTATGTTGAAAAGGAATATCCAAATACTTTACTACCTTGTCTAAGTTTACTATCGAATCTAAAAGAGCATCTGTTACTCCTATTGGATACAAATACAAACATCGAATCCAAAATTCTCCCCTTAGATCATTAAGTTTCTGTAAAAGAGTACATAAATTAACCCGTGGATAAAGGTCTGATCCATAATTTGAGAGATCCTGAGCCACTAAAATAATTTCCTTGAATCCTTGAGATATCAATTCTTCAGCTTCGATGATAATGTCCTCAATTTTTCTACTTCTAAATTTACCCCTGATTTTTGGAATTACGCAAAAAGAGCATGGACGATTACATCCCTCTGAAATTTTTAGGTAGGCATAATTGCGGTTGGTAAAATTGCTTGCCCCTGGTCGAGTTTTGTAAATATACCCTTGCTCAGAGAACTCAATCTTCTCCCTAAAATTATTCAAGATAATTTCTCCAAGTATCGGCTGATAATTCCCCGGTATCCAAAAATCTACTCGAGGTTCGAGATTTTGAACCTCTTCCTTGAATCTATCAACCAAACAGCCAGTTACAGCAACCTTAAATTTAAATTTTTTCTTTAAATCGCATATTTCTCGGATTCCTTTAATGTTCTCCTTAATTGACTCCTGTAAGAATGAGCAAGTGTTAAAAATTACAAAATCAGCATCATCTAAACTAGTTGTTGCTGCGAAACTGGATGAGTTTATTAATCTAGATGCAATAATATCAGAGTCTACTTCATTTTTAGGGCACCCATACGTTATTAAAATAAATTTCTTTTTCACTTCTTCGGGATTTCAAAAAAAGAATCACTTAACTCTATATTTGCTAGGAAATTTTTAAACAAAAACATATTAACTACACCTCCAAAATCCTCAAACTTAACCCCTTTAACCGAATCAAAGTTTTTTCCAATTACTACTGTTAGGGAGTATTCAGTTTTATCGCCTGAGATTTTATCAAACTTTGATACATAGCCAAAAAAGTTCTCACACGATCCAACATAAATTAAACTCTCTCCAAGCTTGCCATCAATAATCAAGCTAACAGGCAGACGAGACATATCACTATCCTCTATCTTAAAATATTCGCTTTCCCCACTTTCCCTGTTAATGGATACTGCGTTTTCCTCCACAATTGTGAACGTGACAGGTTCGGGAACTGAGTATTCCAGTTTCACACTTTTAGGTTTTTTACCAAAAATAATTCCGTTACCAATATCTACTTCCAAAGATGAACCACTAAATGAGGTTTGTTCAAAATTTGCTCGAAACGTTTTTATCCCTTTTAAAGTATCCAGAATTCGAGCATTTAAGGCGCTATCTTTTTTCCATTTTGGGCAAATGAACTCTGGCTGGTTTAATTCTGCAAATCCATAGGCGATAATAAAAGTAATAATGAGCAATCTTGAGTTCATAATCTGCAACACATGTTCGAAAAAATTAGAATACCAAAAAATTAGTTTTAGAGATAGTTGCCCTTTTTGTGGTGTAGATCTTCACACCTGTACAAATTGCCAATTTTATTCTCCCGGTTATTATAATGATTGCCTAGAGCCACAAGCAGAGCGAGTTGTTCAGAAAGATAAAGCTAATTTTTGCGAATTCTTTCGGTATACACAAAAAAATAAATCAGATACTAAAGACCAGTTAAAAAAATTAGATGAATTGTTTAAAAAACAGTGACTTGTTCAGAAAATAGGCATTTGAGAGAATTCAGGAAGATGTTAATTACAATTTTTTTAAGTATTACAGTTGGCATTTTAGGTTGCTCCTCCAATATGCGTCAAGCTGAAAGACACTCAGAGATTCTAGCTTCAAACACCGTAAGCTTAGCTGGCGGCGGTGCCTTAGCTGGGGCGAAGTTGGGAGTAGGAGCCCTTCCGGGAGCAGGAGTTGGTTTAGCATCTGCAGCTCTGATATCTGCAATTCAAAGCTTTGTGATAAACAGGACTGATGATTCATTATTGCGATTAGAGAATAGCTTAAAAACCGCTAAGTACAGCTCTACAGGGCAGCAACTTCTTCTTTCGTATTGGGAGATTAGGAATAAATATTTTCCTAGTAGAGACATCTTTCCTGCCGAATTTTTTTTTGAAGTCGATTCAACCAATTTATCAAGCTTAGGGAAAGGACTTTTGCAAGAGATATATTTGTTAAACAAGGATAGATTTCCTTGGAGTAGGTTCGGTATTATCTCTTACGTTACAACTACTGATGATAGGAATAACTTTTCAAAGGACCTTGCGGTTAAGCAGGTAAGGGTAATAGGTTCATATTTAATAAGCCTGGGTTTAAATCCAAGACGAGTTTCAGCCTCAGCATCACTCACAGATAGACCTCTTGTTCAAACTAATGATCCTAATATTGATAAAATGTTCTTTAATGCTATTGAATTTGTGCCACTGGATTTAGTTATAAGTGAAGATGTTAGCGGGTGAAGGGACTCGAACCCTCGACCTCTTCCTTGGCAAGGAAGCGCTCTACCAACTAAGCTACACCCGCTTTCTTGGTTCAGTTTACTTTGTTTTTTTTTTAATTTTCAACTGCCTAGGAGATGATTCTAATTATAAGCTTTCAATCCTGATAAATTTCTCAGATGGCAGGGTCCACTGTAAAGATTGTAACAGAGCATTAATACCTGCTAGAGTAATTAAATTAATTCCTTTTTTTTTATTATACTCGCAAAAGAGAGATGAAATTACAAAAGCGAGAATTTGTCAGAGGGATTCATTTACAGAGCTTGAGTTGCCCCTTGATCCGACCATTACCTCAGGAGATATTTACAATATCTTAAGAATTATACCAAAAAGATCAAATCTTAGGATTCACTTACCCCAAGTTTTAGTTTCAGACAATCAAGCAAAACTTCTAAATCTCGAAAAAAGAAAATTTTATCCCCTTGATTTTGGGTTTGAACTAGTTTTTGAGAACAATTCTCTGAAAAAAAAACCTATAAATGATACAGTCAAATTAATCACTCAGATATGTAAAAACTTAAGCTTAACATGTTCGTTTTATTATCAACAGCTTCAAGGAGATGAATGCACGCACTTCCCAATAAATACTTACGACAAAATTTTTAGAGCAATCTCATCCTACTCAAATAACTTTGTAACACTAATATCGTTGGCGTTAATGACCAAAGAGTACAACTTAAGCAACGCAGAGAGAGCCGTTATTAAGCAAGTTGCTAAAGAGTTTCCACACTCTACCATAATCGAGCTCACTGGATTAGATATAAATAATAGGTTAGCTTGCAGCGATATATTGAATTATTTTAAGAGGAATGTTAACCAGTTTCCGGAGAGTTTAAATTTTCTTAAAGTTTCATCAAATTACAGTGTGTACAAACATTTGCAAAATTTAACTGATGTTTATGCGAAAACTGGAACTCTAAGTGGAGTTTCAGCAGTAGTAGGCGTAAGAATTAGAGAGAGTGGAAAAGATTTTTTCTGTATAATTCAAAATTGTCAAAATTGCTCTTTTGATCTAAAATCTAGGGAAAAGCAGTTATTAGAGTCGCTCTTAAAGTAGCCAAGTAATGAGAATACTACTTTTTCTTGTATCTGTAGCATTTGCCACACCTTTACCAGTACCCGTTGAAATGGTTGGAAGAGTTGAGTTTTGGATTCGGGTTTTTGGGGAGTTATCCTCTCATAAAAAAGTAATTCATCACCGATGGTTCCCTGACTGTGTGTTTATGACTTTGGATTTTACTGTTGAAGCAGCTCTTTTATCAAAACCTGATTTGCAGAAATTAATCGATGAAACTGAGAGGGAAACAATATCAAAAATTAAAGCAAGTTTAAAAAGAATTGCTCAAAATCAACCTACGCTATCTTTGTTTGACTTACGAATAAAAGAGGTTGTAGACCAATGCTTAAGAAAAAAAAGGAAAAATGTTATTTTATGGACTCTAGAGGAAGATCTAATTAGATCACAAACTGGGGTAATGGAAAAAACACGCGATGCTGTAAAAAAAGGGGGTAGATATCTTAATTTTATACAAAATGTTTTTAGAAGTTATGGGATCCCAGATGATATTAAGTATCTTCCAATAGTTGAGAGTAGCTTTAATGTTAATGCAACCAGCAAGGCTGGTGCTGTTGGTATGTGGCAATTTATGCCACAAACAGCAAAAAATTATGGGTTAGTTGTGAACAAGTATATTGATGAGAGAAGGGATCCTTTTAAATCTACTGAGGCTGCTGCTCGGTATCTAAGGGAGGCTTACTCTGTATTTAAAAGTTGGCCTCACGCTTTGATCTCCTACAATCATGGAATAATGGGTTTGAAATCAAAACTTGATCAGTCTGGTATAGGTTTAGATTTGGTAAAATTAATTGAAAATCCATTTAACCGAATCCTTGGTTTTGCATCAACTAATTTCTATCCAAGTTTTTTAGCAACTGTCTATATTGCTAAAAACTATAAAAGCTTTTTTGGCGACTTTGAGCCTGATCCTCCATTAAATGTTACCAAGCATTATTTAACAAAAAGCTTGTCTATCTATTCTTTAGTTACCGCAACAGGGATTTCAAAAGATAAGTTACTTGAGTTAAATCCTCAGTTTAACCCAATAATTAGAGACGGCAAACAAGCAATACCAGCTCACACCCTGGTTTACCTTCCACCTAAAACACAGGTAGATTACTCTAAAATCCCAACCATCAAAAAAAAGAGTAATAAGTAGTTTAGTAGTTTATTTGATTAAGAGTTTATTCGATACAGTCT